>NZ_MKWH01000055.1:0-347806 GCF_001899705.1 Sphingobacterium sp. 40-24
ACAGGTGGGAGAGTAGGTCGGTGCCTTTTTTTACACGGAAGCCCTTGCTGGAAACAGTCAAGGGCTTCTTTCGTTTAGCTACCTGCCTGTACTTCCCCGTACAATGCTATTGCATATCCTCCGCCTATTGGTTATCGAAGCAAAGCGTCGTCGGTGAGCCCGATCAATCGGCAGCTGTTTCACAACTGTCACTGTCCCGCAGTGGTAATGGTACATTTCCATAGCAGGCGGTCATGCAGCCATCACTGTGTTCTAGTGGTATGGCGTCTCCCCTCTTCGAGAATTCCAGTATCTAAGTTTTGTATCTTGCTAGAAGTATTATTGCTCACTTTTGGTATAGAGCATCGCCTGTTCCAAAACTTTCGTATCGGAGGTTTTTGTATATTGCTAGGAGCATTATTGGTCACATTTGGCATGCTGTAGCGCCATAGTCACGGGGCATTGTAACCCAAGTGACCGCCATTATTGTTATCATGGATAATGATAGTTAGCATCCAAAGTGGCACAAGGCGGTTGAACAAGATGAAATTGGCATTTGGAAGCATGTTTTACGTGGGGCAAAATTCGATGGAACAAATTTTGATCTTAGCAAAGATGTAACGCAGGGGTATGGCGTCAGTTCGTTACCAACAAAAGTGTTAATAGATCCGCAAGGCGTTATTATCGGACGCTATGGTGGTGGCAATGGCGACACAGATGAGCAATTGGATGCTAAGCTTGCTGATTTATTTAAGTAATCGAATATAATGTTCCTATACGTAAGGATGTCCAAAAGGATCGTAGTTACTTTAGTATTGCAGGTATATAGCGTAAAAGAAATAAGGGACTGTCTTAAACAGTCCCTTATTTCTTTTACTTA
Organism: Sphingobacterium sp. 40-24; assembly: GCF_001899705.1. Classification (NCBI taxonomy): domain Bacteria; kingdom Pseudomonadati; phylum Bacteroidota; class Sphingobacteriia; order Sphingobacteriales; family Sphingobacteriaceae; genus Sphingobacterium; species Sphingobacterium sp. 40-24. The sequence goes on from NZ_MKWH01000055.1 coordinate 860, forward strand.
CGCTGCTTATCTTACGAAATTCTTGCTATAAGTTGAGCAAGAATAATTTTGTCCAGAGGTTTGGTCATGACGCCATCAAATTGGTGTACCTGTCCTTCGGGAATCTGCACTGTTACTTGTGACTCGTCTGACGTGAGTGCGATAACTTTGCTGTTCCATGCCTGTTTAAGATTACTGTCTTTAACCGAATTGAGGATGTCCCAACCGCTAGGGCCATGCATTTTGAGATCGGTGATAATAATATCCGTTCTATTTTCCTTCAAGTAGGCTATTGCTATGGATGAATCCTGATAGATTTTCACATCTTCGAAATGTTGCAATGCTTGTTTTACGAATAGATTATTGATCGGATTATCGTCAATAACGACAAAGCGTAGCTCTTTTGGGAGTTTGTCTAAGCTTGCCATTTGTTTCCTAATTTTCTTTTCTTCGGTAAACGGAACAACTAAAGTAAATGTTGATCCTTTGCCTTGTTGACTGCTAACGCTTAAGGTTCCGTTTAGCTGTTCGGCCATGAGCTTAGAAATATGTAATCCCAATCCAAAACTATGCTTGGATTTCTGATCGGTCATATAATACTGTTCGAAAATATGTCCTTGATCTTTGGCAGAAATACCTTTTCCTGTATCCTTAACTACTATATGTAATTTGGAGCCCTGATCGTTGCTGATAAAGGCTTTCACCTCGATCTGACCCTTATCTGTATATTTAATCGCGTTGCTCAGCAGATTGGAAACAATCTGGCGTACACGATATGTACCGCTTTTAATTAAGATGTTGGGATCGATATCAATGTAACTAATGAGTTTCAGTCCTTTTTTATCTGCCTGAGCCTTTTGCATTTTAATGAGGTTGGCAAGCAATTGCGTTGGCGAAAAATACTCAGCCTTAATTTCCAGTGTGCCAGACTCTAGCTTGCCGAGATTCAGAATATCTTCAACAGTATCATTGATTACATGGATATCCTGTGTTATGGAGTCTAATAAAACGGGATCGACACGATTGTTCGCTGCATTGCTTTTCAGCAAATCAATAACACTGACCAATGAATTGACCGGTGTCCGTACGTCATGACTTATATTAGCTAATATACTGGCCTTTTCCTTTGATGTCTGTAAGGCATAGTCCCGTGCAGCGGTAAGCTTACGCTCATAGACGAGTGTATTATAGTGGTAAGACAACAGCAGTGTCACCATAATAATCATAAGAATAATAGAAGCGATGACCTGTTTGCCAAAAATGGAAGAGTTTTCCCTGTAAAGTTTGAAATCTTGAATTTCAGCAGCCCTCAATGTCTCATCTTCATGGGTTTTAATCCGCAGCAAGGCCGTGCTAATGGTACTAAATAAGTTGTAATTCGATTGTAGCAATTGTCTTTCCTTGTGCTGAAGCTCAGCAAATGAACGACGAATCTTACTGAAATCTTGCCGGTGAAATGTTTCGTTCTGTTCAATCAAACTTTGGATCTGGCTATGTATGGCCTTGATTTGATTAACGTTGAAATTCTGTTGCAGCTTATCAGCAACTAACGTGTCATTCTTCGCTTTGAAAATTCTGTTGAAGAGTTTTTCTTTCTTTCGGACAATGGTGTCCTTCTTACTTACATTGAGTGCGGTATCGCGTAATATTTTATTGACAACAGAATCTGCAAGTATCCGATTGTTCCCAGGTCGAATGGTTCTGCTTGCGTTAGTCAAGAGTGAAAGCGAGTCTTTTGCCAAAAAAATCATGTTATCAACAGATTTTTTAATCTGTGCAAATTCGTCCGAAAGCGAAATATTCTGTTCCAAAGAGGTATTTGTAGCAGCAGTAAGTCCTTTTTGGGAAGATAATTTAGAGAGGGAGTCAATATAAAATCGTAGCGTGTCTAAACTGTTGCTATAATGCTTTAAATTTTCGGAACTGAAGTCTACGGTATAGGAACGAAAAGCATTTCCGGCAGCATTATAGGATGAGAAGAGTTCGTAGAAAAGATTGGTCAATTGATTTTTAGAACTATATGCTTTATTTAGACGAGCTTCGGTCTTTTGATACTCAATATACTGATAGGTAAATATCGAACCGATATAGACCAAGGAAAGAATCAGGAAGGCAATTAAAACTGTCCTGATAATAAATAATTTTTTACTGTTTTTCACGTTATTGTTCTTTCACCCCAATAAGTTAACTATAGCCTATTTTGTTTTGTCTGGAAGTCAAATTTAATACTAAAAAATCATATCCGCCGCTGACTGCTGTAGCCAGTCAGCTACTTTTTCAAAATCTTACACAATCGTTTGATTGAAAGTTGGTGTGGAAGGATCCTATTTTATTTTTTATTTTGCATAGTGAAACCCATAGGTGGTCTTTTTAGGACCTCTTTATTTAGAAATAAAAACTTAAATTTTAATGAAAACACTCTTCTGTTCGGTCGCGTTATCCCTTTTATTTGCGCGAGGACTCCATGCACAGTCTGGGGTTGCTATTATCCCCAAGCCTCAGGAAATCAATATAGGAGCGGGCCAGTTTCAGTTAAATCCACAAACTACTTTAAGTTTTAAAGGCTGCGATGTGAAGGATGTGTCTTTGTTTGTTGAGCAGCTGAGAAAAGTAACGCAATATCCCCTGAATGTGAGGAAACAGGCGAGCAATAGCATTGAATTTAGACTAGACCCTAAACTGTCCATCCCAAATGATGAAGGTTATCAGCTTGAGGTTTCCAATCGGGGAGTGGTTCTGACAGCAAAAAGTTCCCATGGGCTTTTCAATGCAACGCAATCACTGCGCCAACTTTTACCGACAGCTTTCGAGGGTAGTAACCCAACCAAAGAAATAAGCTGGAATATTCCGGCAGTGAGCATTAAAGATTATCCGCGTTATCATTGGCGCGGTTATATGAAAGACGTAAGCCGGACATTCTTTGATGTGAAAACCGTGAAAAAGTATCTGGATGTCATGGCCCTGTACAAAATGAATACTTTTCATTGGCATTTGACGGATGATCAGGGCTGGCGTATTGAAATAAAGAAGTATCCGAAATTGACACTGGAAAATGCGACGGTATTTCATCGAACAGAAAAGCAACCTGCAGAACGCAGTGGATTTTATACACAGGAGCAGATCAAGGAAGTTGTCCAATATGCGCGGGAGCGTAATATTACGATTGTGCCCGAGATTGATGTCCCCGGACATTCATGGCCGACCATATTAGCCTATCCTGAACTTGGGGTCAACAAGAATTCTTATCCCAATCACATCTTTCCTTTTGTGTCATCTTGGGGATACTGGGGAAATCAATTTACCCCCAATACACTGGATCCCACAAAAGAGTTTACGTATGAATTCTTGAATAATGTGTTCACCGAAATCGCTAATCTCTTTCCGGGTAGTTATATTCATTTTGGAGGGGATGAGGTTCGTCATGATTTGTGGGAAAAAGAGCCGCATGTGCAGGATTTTATGAAGCAACACCAGATTAAGGATGTCAAAGCCCTACAGAGTTATTTCGTACAACGTGTTTCTGCTATCATTGTTCAAAAAGGTAAAAAACCGATCGGCTGGAATGATATCTTAGCCGATGCGGAAAACTTGCCGAAAAGTACAGCAATTATGAGCTGGCTTGGTGAAGAAGCGATCAAGGAGGCAACTAAAGACGGGTTTAAAGCGGTAGCCACTCCTGCCTCTCATCTCTATTTTGATATTACCCAGGCTGATCGTAACGATGGAACAATGACTGATTTGGCCTATCCTCAAATAAATTCGCTGAAAAGAGTGTACGAATTTGACCCTTCTGCGGGGCTTAGTCCGGCCGAGGAGCAGCTTGTCCTCGGTGTTCAGGGAAATATGTGGACTGCTTTGGCGCAAGATATTAAAGATCTGAACGTACAGAATTTTCCGAGATTACTTGCCGTAGCCGAAATTGGATGGTCGTCCAAATCAGCTAAAGATTACGAAGCTTTCAATCAGCGATTGGATGCAAATCTTCCAAGATTGGATTCCATGCGTATTGATTATTATCGTCCCGGGGGATATATTGCGGGGGCATGGGGGCCCAATGATATCAGGGAATCGTATAGTTTTCTGAATTTTGATGTGACGAAAAAGATTTACGATAACGGAAGGGCACAAGCTGGATTTTTCTTTGTGGACGGTAAGAATTTTCTGGAGATTGATGCTGTACAATTACTGCAGGACGGGCGTGTCATCGCAGAAGATGGACATCACGCACTTGCGGATAAATTTAGAGGAACCAATAAGGTCAAACCTTTTTATTACAATTTTACAGTAACAAATTATAATCCGCAATCGAAGTATGAGATCAAAGCCCGCGTCAGAGGTGCCGGCGGCGTGGATTCAAAAGGGAACTTTACTTTTAATTTGTCCCCTAATACAGCGTTTGATAAGATAGAAAGGAAATAAGAGAAGAGCTAGGGCTATCCAACCGTTGGATAGCCCTAGCTCTTTACAAGGTATAGAAGCTTTATTTATTTGAGCTCAATCATCTTTTGATTTGCATGCTCTTCCTTTACTTCTTGAAGGATTGCAATTTCAATAGGTGCAATCAGGCTAAGAATAATCAGTGCAATGAAAGCTACAGGGAAAATAATTCCGATGATTACAGCCAATAACAAGGAGATATTTAAGTATTCTTGTCCATTCTTGGATGAAACTTTTAAACGGGAGCTTTTGAAGGAATCAAAAAGATCTTGAAAAGCTTTAGTAATTGTTTTACTGTTGATGCTGAATGTTGTTTTAGTTGCCATGATGTTTATTTTTAATGTTTTTATTTCTTATTTGATGACTCAAAGATAGGAAGCAAATATGGGCCTGAAGAGGGGCATTAGGCCAGTCTCGAGACAATCTCGGTAAACGACCCGCTTTTATCGGTTAATACTTTTTTGAAATTAGGGTAAGTGATATGATGATCACTATAGCCGAGGGGGATATATCCTTAAACAAAAAACAGGGATAGCTTTTAGGCTACCCCTGTTTTTTGTCTTTTTTGCTAATGTGATTATAGACCTACATGCTCTGTTTTCGATTTTGTTGGCCCCGATGGTCCTTGTTTAAACGCTGGGTCATAGTTCCATTCAATTGTGTCGGTTAATACCTTACCGTCTTTTTGGATTACTTTTGCTTCGACAGTATTCTTCCCCTGTTTTAGCTTCACGTTTTCGAAGATGTAATGTACATTGGTCTGGCCAATTTTGGCCCCTTTGATCGTTTGTCCATTGATGATCAATGTTGGCTCTCCTCTGTTCGAATAAACGGTGATAGGGGTGATTTCATTACCTCTGTTGATCATACGTCGCTGCGTGATATATAACACCGGTTCTTTGCTCCAGTTGGCTTTGTACCAATAAAAACCATCTTTCTTCAATTTACGGTCAAAGGAAACCAGACCTTTATAATTTCTGGGATTGACATTAAGACCAGTAATTGGTGTTGCGAAATCAAAGGTGTTCCATACATAGGAACCTAAGAAAATCGGATTTTTAGCGATTACCCCCCAGTGGATCTCATGAAATTTTGTGGCATACTCTTCGGGGAAGAATGAAGGATTACTCCATTGATTGCCAAAATTACCAACTTCTTCCGCTTGGTCTTCGGGAATGGCTTCCGCACCATATTCCGAAAAGATAATCCGGTAATCTTTGAATTCTTCACTGATACGTTTAGCCCAGGAGGCGACATCATCCTCTTTGTCTGATTTGTCTTCCAGTTCGCCATTATACCAGCCGAAGTAATGATTAATGCCTTGTACATCCGCATTATTATTAACGGCGTGGTTGATAACATTGTACCCACTGACAGAAACGGTATAGCGATCTGGGTCTTCAGATTTGGCAAGATCGTTTAATTTGGTTGTCAGATCGATCGTATAGGCTGACGGTGTATACACCTCATTGTGCATTCCCCAAATGTAAATTGATGGATGATTGAAGTTTTGTCGGATCAATTCTTTCAATTGTTGTTGTGCATTATTCTCTTCGAATGTACTTACACGATTGACAAAGGGTATTTCGGCCCAGATCACCAAGCCGATGCTATCACATTTTGAATAGAAATATTCGGATTGCTGATAGTGTGCCAGTCGAATCGATGTTGCGCCCATTTCTTTGATAATCGCAAGGTCTTCGTCGTGGTCTGCATTGCTCAGGGCAGATCCTTTTCCCAGGCGATCCTGATGGCGACAAACGCCATGTAAGGGGTATTTAATATCATTCAGGAAAAATCCCTCTCCTGTGCGTAGCTCAAATTTACGAAGGCCAAGGGGGGCTGTCACCTCATCGATAACCTCGCCATTCTTTTTGATTTGCGTGACGACCTTATAGAGGTAGGGATCATCTAAACCTTGCCATAAATGCGGGCTTTTGACCAGGATTTGTTGTGTAACAATCTGGCGGCCCTGTGGTAGTAATGTATAAGGCGTATTCTGTTTGGCTTTAATCGATCCGTCTTTTTCGAAAACCGTTGTTAGTAATTCAATAGGCTGTTTTTTTCCGGATTTGTTGTCTATTTTTATTTTTACGGCAACGTCGGCTGTTTTCTTGGAGACATTTTTTTGCGTAATGTAGATTCCTTTGGCTGCAAAATCATTTACCGCAATATTGATTTCATCGGTTACAATAAGTTCGACTGGTCTATAAATACCTCCATACATGGGGAAAAGGGTATGGTTGACAGGAATGACCTGTGGGGTAGCTTCATTATTTACCTTCACCAAAATCTCGTTTTCTTTCCCAAATTGGAGCATGCTGGTCAGTTCGAATACAAATGCGGAATAACCACCCTGATGTCTGCCCACGAAGTTATAATTTCCATTGCGTTGTGTATTGTCATAGGTAATTTCATTCTTGCCTTCTTTGGTCGGAAGGGGCTGATTGTTTACGTATACTTCTGTGTTGGTATTGACTCCTTCAAATCGAATGAAAATGCGTTTGCCTTTCCATGCTGCTTCGGGCACAAATGACTTACGATAATAAGCGTCGCCGGTATAAAAGCGTTCGTTTTTTCCTAAGCTACCAGACTTAATCTCTTTGGTCTGCATATCGTTTGCATTCCAGGTGTGCGGTAAATTGACAAGCTGCCATTTCCCTTCAAATAGTTGATTATAATCTAGTGTCGACGTAGAAAAAGGCCCCTTTTTGAAAGTCCAGCTGGTATTAAATGGAACTACGGTTCGTGCTTGTACGTTCAATAGCAGTATTCCAATAAAGATTAAGGTATAAAATATCTTTTTTATCATACGGTTTTAACTTAGGATATTGTATTTATGTCTTCAAATATAGCTAACAAAATGAAAATGACTAATTGGACTACCGAGGGGAGAACAGCTATTTGATCCTGTTTTTAATTAAAAGTGATTATAATGTCGCTGTTAATTATTGTTTTTTCTTTATTCGCTTTATTGCGCTCGTTTACTACAACGTTTTCGAGGTTTGCGCAAACGATTGACTATACTTGGACTACTGTAATAAATAATAAATTCTTTACCATTGTATTACAAGAAAAATGTAGACAGAACCAATGTAAACCGTTCATATGCTGGGTTTTCATACTTATTTTACCTTGTGCAATGGCTATCGTGGGTCAATAATAACACAAACCACGTTCGAAAATGAGTGATTGGACCTATTCATAGACAAATGCTTTTACATGAGAAGATGTAATCTGATGAATGGAAGAAGAAGGATTCTGATAAGTAGAAAAAAACTATAAAACGAATGAAACATAGATTAACAGGAACATTTCTTTTGCTATTCTTGCTGATGCAGTTTGTGGAAGCACAGGTTGCTATTATCCCACGTCCACAGCAGCAGGAGGCACGGAAGGGCAAACTGATCTTAGGTAGAAATATAGGCATTATAAATGACCCTTATTTTGATCCGACAATAGTGTATTTCAAGAAGCTCCTACTTGGGCGTTTCGGAATTTCGGCCTATGCTACGACCAAGGTCGATGAAGCCCAAGTTAGGGTAAGCTGGGATAACACACTTGAACATGAAGCCTATCGTCTGCAGATAGATCCTACGCATATTCGAATCTACGCTTCAGATAAATCGGGACTTGTCAATGGAATTTCAAGTTTAGACCAATTGTTGTCCGTTGCAGCCCAGAAAGGGGATCAGCGTGAGTTGGAGGCTGTTGACATCAAGGATAAAGCACAATTTGCCTGGCGTGGTTTTATGTTAGATGAGTCGAGACATTTCTTTGGGAAGGAAAAAGTAAAGTCATTGTTGGACTGGATGGCTTTTTATAAATTGAACAAGTTTCACTGGCATTTGACGGATGAGCCTGCCTGGCGTCTTAGTATACAACGTTATCCCTGGCTGACTCAAATAGGAGGTATAGGCAATTATTTCGATCCCTATGCCGAAGTACAGTATTACACACAAAATGATATCAGTGAGATTATTGCTTATGCGGATGAACGTAATATTGAGGTCATTCCTGAGATTGATATGCCTGGACATGCAACAGCGGCAAATCGTGCGTATCCATTTTTATCTGGCGGCGGTAATGAAAAACACCCTGATTTTACTTTTCACCCAGCAAATAATACGACATATTCATTTTTAACCCATGTGTTGCGCGAGGTAAAAGCACTTTTTCCTTCGACTTACATTCATTTGGGTGGAGATGAGGTTGCTTTCGGTAGCGATGCCTGGAATAATGATCTAAAGGTGCAGGAGTTAAAAAAGGCGGAAGGACTGAAATCGAATAAGGAGGTCGAAGCGTATTTTATTCGACGTATGGCGGATTCCGTGGCCCGAATAAATGGGAAAATTATTGTTTGGGATGAGATGGTAGACGCAAAACTGAACAAGGCACAAACTGTGATGATGTGGTGGCGCCATGATAAACCCGAACAGCTCAACAAAATTTTGGAAAAAGGATATCAGGCTATTCTTACCCCCCGGTTACCTTTATATTTCGATTTTGTGCAGCAGGAAAATCACCGGTATGGGCGGAAATGGGGCAAAGGGTTTAATCCTATTCAAGATGTTTACAATTTTGCAGGCAAACAGCTGGACAGTTTAGGTGGTCGAAGAAAACAGCTATTGGGCATCCAAGCTAATCTATGGACTGAAACCGTCACGAATACCAATCGATTGGATTATCTCGTCTTTCCGAGAATTGCGGCATTGGCGGAAGCGGCCTGGACACCTGGTAAGCAACGTAATTTTGATCAGTTTTCACATGTGTTGAAGCAGCATTTAGCGCTGTATCGCGAGCAGGGGCTCTATTACTTTGATCCATTTCAGGACAGTAATCCCGAGCCGGTCGTTATGAAGAAAGCGCAAAAACAGTATATTGATAATCCCAACTAGATCAGTGATTTGTCTTTGACGGGGAGTGGTGTAATCGGCAATGATGATGTCAGATCTTTTGGAATCAAATAAATACTGTAGATTTTTTAGAAGCATTATGCAGATGTGAAAGTTTGTGCTTTTGCATGCATGCGTAGGAAAAGAACAAATGAAAACTTGGTAATAAAACAATTAGATAAAATATGATAAGCTATAACAGATTGATGGTGACCTTGCTGTTGGCTGGAGGGCTATTGGCCGGGAAAACTGTTTCTGCCCAATGGACTGGTCCACGCAAAAAGGTGGAGCAAAGAATTGAGGTAAAATATGGGCCTTTAACGCCGGCGCATCGAACCGATGAGGCAATGGCACGTTTTCGTAGCTATGGTTTAGGACAGTTTATCCATTGGGGTCTCTATGCTATTCCAGGAAATGAGTGGGAAGGGGTAAGTGCTCGAAAAGGTGCGGCCGCTTCCGAATGGATTCGTACCTGGAGTGGACCTACGGCACCGAAGGACTGGAAAAACACCTATGATAATTTATATAAGCAATTTAACCCCAAAGGATTTGATGCAAAGCTATGGGCTAAGCAGGCTAAAGAAATGGGAGCAAAATACCTGATTTTTACCACCAAACATCATGATGGATTTGCCTTATGGCCTTCGAAATACACAGATTATACCATTAAGAAAAGCCCATATAAAAAAGATATTGTCAAACAGGTTGTAGACGCTTACACAGCCGAAGGTATAGATGTATTTTTGTATTTTTCGATCTTGGAATGGAATAATTCAAACTATATGGGAAAGGCGCCGTCTACACCGGAAGAAAAGGCAAAATTCAACAAGTTTTTAGAGTATACCCGTAATCAATTATTGGAGCTTCTTCAAAATTACCCCCAGATAAAAGGTTTTTGGTTTGATGGTACCTGGGATCAGTCCTGGATTCAGTCCTATGACTTTACCTATAAACTGGAAAAGGAACTCCGCGAGAAGCATCCGGGGTTAATCATCGGTAGCCGTTTTCGAAACGATGAATTTGGAAAACGACATTTCGATTCGAATGGCGATATGCTGGGGGATTATGAGCAAGGATGGGAACGCAAAATGCCGAAAGAATTTGAATGGTTGGAAGGACGTGATTGGGATTGCGTCATGACGATACCTCCCAATGGTTGGGGCTACATGAAAGATTGGTCGGGTATTTATACAAAGACATCCGACGATTTGATCGATATGTTGATGAACTGTGTATCAATGAACGGGAATTTCGTATTGAATTTTGGTCCGGACGGAAATGGTCGGATGCATCCGGGAGAGGATAAACTGGCGAAAGAGATCGGTGACTGGATCAAAGTTAATGGTGAAGCTGTTTATGGGGTTAGGCATGCGGGGCTTGCGCCATCTAAATTGGGTTATTTTACAAAAAAAGAGGACAATCTCTATCTTACGGTCTTTAATCGACCCGTCAACAATATTGTCCGTATTGCTGTACCGAAGAATGCAACAACGGTTCCGGTAACAGCAGCATTACTTCAAAATGGTCAAACCTTGGTTTTAAAGCAAGCTGAAATCGGCATAGACCTGGATAAGAATACGTACTATGATATTGTACTTCCAGACGCATTTGTTGCCAATAAGGCTTTTGTTATAAAAATGAAGCTTGGTCATCCAAAAGGACAGCGTGAGCAACTAATGGATGCAAAAATGTAGGCTCAGGACATTATAGGAAATTTCCCTGATTTCATCGGATCGCCAATAGCAATGGTACCGAATCAACGACATTAGGATGGATCTAATAAAAACGGCACTTAAATCGCTATCGGTTAAAGTGCCGTTTTTCTGTTATATCAGTGTTGTTGCTGTAATATTGAGGAGCTCGCTTGGGGTATGGATAATGTATTTTGCCCCGTGTTGTCTCAATTCGTCTTCATCGCGAAAGCCCCAGGTAACACCGATTGCTGTTACCCCGGCATTATTGGCCGTATCCATATCGACCGATGAATCACCGACATACAGGCAATTTTGTTTGTTGACACCTAATGTCTCGAGGCTATCTAGGACGATTGCGGGATCGGGTTTGGCTGGATGACCAGCGCGATGGCCGAGGACAAGGTCAAATGGAATATCGGGGAAGTATTGTTGCATCAGTGGGATGACTGCCTCGTGGTATTTATTGGACGCCACGGAGATGAGGTAACCTAAAGACTTCAATTCTTGAAGCAGCGATACAATTCCCGGGTAAGGCCGTGTATGCGATACAGGTTTTCGTTCATAATAGCTTTTAAAAGCTCCAAGTAAGACTGTAATCGTCTCTGCCGTTCGTGCTTCTTCGGGCAATGCCCTTTCGATGAGTTTCTGTACGCCATTGCCTACAAATTTCTTATAAGCAACGAGTGGATGCGTTGGATATCCATGCTGTTCAAGAATAGCATTGCAGCTGTCCCCCAGGTCTTGTAATGTATCTAGCAGTGTTCCGTCCAGATCAAATATGATAAGTTTCATTTGATAAATCTAGTAAAAATTGCGGTTGAACCATGGTAGAATAGTGAGATTAAATGGAGTTTAATTATTTCCAAATGGAGGTATTTATATTTCCTTTCTGTGTATCATTTAGATCGGGGAAAAAAGTGAATCCAGTTATTTTTTCCAGTTCGCTTACGGTTAACCTATAATTTTCGAACGTGCTTCCTGAAGGTGGAATGACATTGTCAATCTTATAACCAATGGTATAATATTCGTTTCCTTTTTTCATTGCCAAGGCTTTGAAATAGTATTTTGGTTTGGCAATATCTTTTCCATCGTTGTCCTGCGCAAAATCGAGGCTGTTTTCAGTGCTGGTCTTAGGTATTGCGCCAGTTACGACATACATCGTGTCACACTGTGCAGTCCAGGTTCTGACTTTCGTTTCGAGGTTTGCCCAAATACCTTGGTTAAGTCGTGAAACCTGTGCTGTCATGTTGGTAAAATAAAATGTTGTTTTATTTTGAGCAATATTGAGATTTCTGTCTGCACTTGGCAATTGGTGCCCTCTGTCGTACCCTGTTGGCTGAAATCCCTTAAATAGATTGGGTTGAAATGCTGTTGATACGGCAGGATCGTAACCCCAGGCATCCGTACGATTGCCCGACCCTAGCACACTGTTGTATAAGGGGTATGCAACCCAATATGCCATTTTTAGCTTTTTGTCATATAGCATCGCATAATTTCTGCTATCGCTTGAGTCGGGCATAAAATGTTGTATAAATACCTCATCACTGCTGAGATTGCTCATTTTGGGTATTTCCAGATAAGCTTGTGATTCACCAATCCCGCCACTTAGTTTTCCATTGTCAATGTTGATATCAAAGCTATATTGGCTTCCGGCTGTTAGATTTTTTAAATCCCGATTTTGGGGTATTGTCCAGGTATAGGTATCGCCATTAGTGGCAATAAACTTAATGGCCTTTCCTGTGATATCTTCGCCAGGAAGTAGCATAAATTCTATACGGGCGGTTTTATTGGTATTTAGTGATACCTTTTTTTGCACATCCTTTTTTTCGGTTGAATTAACAGTCAATTTTCCTGTTGTCAAATCGAATCCTCCTTGGATGCTTATAGCTGGCATTTTTACGATAATCTGATTGGCTTCCAATGCGGCTGTATTGGTTATGGATAGCTTAATGTTGACTTTGCTCAGTTGTCGTACAAAAATAAGTGGTACTGTATTATTGTTTTTACCGATGTTTTTGGCATTGTTTGCATACATCAGGTCTAAGGCTGCCGGGTTGGACTGGTCACTTATATTGATGGGATATTGAAAGTCTGCCAGTGATCTGTAAGGATAATAGGCGATAAAGTCCACGTTTTCATTCGGTAGGAAAACCGGGCTGTTACTTTGAAAAACCGAACCGTTAAAAGTGAAGGGGTAATTTTTGACCTGGTCGATAAGCGAAATTGCTGCCAAAGGTTGGTCGGCTTTGTACATATATACACCGATTTGATCACTTTTATTCCAGGAACTCTCTGTCGTTTGTGTGTTGATTTGACCGACAATAGTAGGGGTAAATTGCACCGCTGCTCGGTCAATTCTAGTTTCCGTTTTCTGACAGGAGTTAAAAGTAAGCAATGCAATTATAATGTAGGCTATCCGGAATATATTTTGATCCGGTATCGCTTTGGTCTTGTTCGTCATATGAATAGCTAGTGTATATTGATAAAGTGATGGCAAAAATAGTTAAGTTCACTAGAAGTTACAGCGATCTTTTTAGTAATCCCGGTTATAAGGTTTGTATTGGATTGATCTTTAGATAGATATTTTAGGCACTATTTCGCTTTTATAGTATCTCACTTGTAGTATATTTAAAGATCTCAAACAGTTGTTAAGACAATAATATAGGTAATTGATAAAATATTTAACAGTATGTGTTCCATACTTGTTTAAAAATCATTTGTTTTAGGTTGCTGTTGTGCTATTATGTGTAGTACTAGGGTAACGCTTTTAATTCCTTTTGGAAAAAATTAATACGAAGGTGTTGATTTTCTTCATTTTTCCCTGAAATCAGGTAGTAAAATATATTCTCGTTTCTAATAAATTTGTCAATAGGAAAAAAATAGCACAATGTTTGCTGTTCATGTCAAAACATATATTGATTTGACAAATTATTAATCGTTACGAGGTTGTAATGGAAGAAGTATTTAAAGTAAAAGGAAAATTGAATAGATTTTATGTGATTATCTGTGCTGTTGTCATGGTATTGACGGCATCGAGCTGCTTTGATTTTGTTGAGCAGATCGACTTAAAATCAGACGGTTCCGGACAGATTGCCGCCACATTAAATTTGAGTAAAAGTAAAACCAAGGTATCTTCTTTAATGAAAATGAAAAGTATTAAAGGCATCCGTATACCTTCTCAAGCGGACATGGAGAAAGAGATTCGATCTGCTGTTCAGTTACTAAAACAAACTAAAGGAATTTCTAATGTACAGTACAGCACAGATTTTACCAATTATATCGTTAATATCTCCTGTGATTTCAGCCAGATAGAATCCTTGAACGCCTTTTCGGATATATTGGCAAATCGGTTTAAAACGAAGATATCGAATTCAAACCGCTATTATTATAACGCACAAAGCCATGTATTTGAACGCAAATTTGTGGCTTCTGCTGACTGGAAAGCAAAATTTAATCAACTGGGAAACGATAATACAACTCAGTTTGCGGACGCATTCTATACGCAGATTGTACGTTTTGAAAAACCGGTTGTATCTCAGGCAAACAGTCTTGCAAAGGTTGCCGGAAATAAGAAAGGGGTTTTGCTAAAACTACCATTTATGGATTTGGTCTATGGTAAATCGAGCTTGGCAAATAAAATCACATTAACAAAATAACCTATAACATTGGTGAAACCGGGACTTCATTTAGTTGCTGAAAGCGCTTCTATAGAGCAGGTTCGGTGTAGCTGAAAAATTATTTATACGATGAAATCAAAATTTATACTGCTAGGATTAGCCTGTTTGTCTTTTGGGACAACTGTAAAGGCGCAGGACTTGATCAAACAAATCCCCGAGGATGCAGAAATGATTGCAGCTTTCCATATGAAAGACATTGTGCAGAAAGCAAATGCCAATAAACTGAACGAGTTACTCCAAAAGACTGGTTTTTTTGAGAAATCGGGAATTTCAGCGAACAATGATATTAAGAATTTGGGGGTAGACCTGTCCCAGACAGCCTATTTTTATACCAGGAAAACCGATAGTATCAGTTTTACGGAATTTATATTTTCCCTGAATAACAAGGGGCAATTTGAGAAACTGCTTCATGAGGCGGGTGAACCCAAGACATTTGCAAATGGCTATACGAGCATAGGCCTCAAGGCGGGGAGTATGTTGGTATACAACGATCGGATCGCTCGATTTGTTTCGGCGACGACAAATACCACCTTTTTGGACAATGATTCAATTGCTAGTCGTTATGGAATCAAAAAGGTAGACTACGTCGCGCGTCCAGCTGATGACGAAGATGCTTGGGCAGATACGACTGTAGCCGCAATGGACTCTGCTGCCGTAGTCTGGGATGCAGATGAAAGTTTGGCGCCGCCGGTTGCTGTTGCTGTGGAACCAGATACTGTCGTATTAGGTGCGACGGAAGTATTACCTCCAGTTGTTGATATTGCTGCGGCTGCGGATGCAGCGGCTGACGCGGCAGAAATGCATGATCCAAGTTACTACGATTCGCTTTATACGGCCTATGAAGATCAAAATCGGAAAAACGATTCGATTCGTAACGGCTTACGTGATAAATGGTTATTGAACGAGGTTACCCGTTTGGTTTCAGGGAGTCATAAGTCTTTGTCAATTGCAGATCAGCAGAAGGTTTTAAAGAATCTCGGGCTTATCCGATTGTATGTTCCTCATGTAGAGGATCTGTACCGTGGTCTTATGCCTTATACCACCTCTCTTCCTTATTATTATATGGGAATCAAACTGGATAAATTCAAGACGGGTTATCAAGACGGGGTATTGGATTTAGTGCAAGAGGGCAATGTGCTGAAATTAAAGGGATCTGTAGGTTTAGATAAGGACCTTGCTGAGATGACCAAAAGAATGTATGCGCGAAAGCCTAATTCGAAGTTCAGTAAATATTTAACGGATAAAACACTAGGGTTTTTTAATGTGAATATTAATTCGGAGGCTTATCTGAGGGAGATGCCTGCTTATATGGCAAAATATTATAGCGGTCTATTGGGACCTCAACAGGACGTTTTGGAATGGGGATTGATGGCTCTCGAAATAGCGCTAGATGAAAAGGCCATTGCCGAGGTGATGCCAGGAGACCACTTGGTCGTCGTAAATGGTCTTCGGAAGTTCAAAAAAGATTATATCGATTACACCTATGACGATGATTATAATGCAACCGAAGTGAAAAAGACGAAGGAAGAAACACTTCCGGTGTTTATTTGGATGTTCACATCGAAAGATCAACGTCTGATAAAAAAAGGTTTAGAAATGGCAGTTTCAAAGCAAGTTGGACAGGTGCATGATGGTATTTATGCGTTTTCAAAACAGAAAGCCAAAGATTTTCCAATGTATGTTCTTTTGAAAGAAGATCTGGTCATGGTCAGTAATGATTCCTTGTCATTAAATGATATCCGTCAGAATAAGATGAATGCTCCCGTAAATAAAGATTTTGCAAAACTAATGAAGCAAAATAAGATGTCTGCAGCCATTGATCTGCAAAAGCTACCGGCTATGTTAAAGGAAATGGGCGTAACACCGGGAAGACAATGGGAAGCAACGGTGGCGCAGCTCAATCAATATGGTAGTACTGCAGTTACTTCCAAGGGTGTAGTGGGCAACCGTGCTGAGGTTGAAATGTCGACACGACTGCCGCAGACGAGCGACGGTGCGATCAGCTACTTACTGGATCAAATTATGGCGGAATTAAATAAAAAGTAACTAAAGAGGATTCAAAAACAATTTTGTTGCACTATTGTTTTGGTTTCTTTTGTAATATTATGGTTATATTTTTATAATGTTAAAATAATATTAAGGTCGTTTAACTTGTTTATGGTACTTTTGACATTTAATTCACTGCATAAATAGACAAATTAAACGATTTATACATCACAATATGGGGATATTTTCAAAACTGTTTGGAAACAAAACGCAGGATTCAAAAGTAAAGGTTGTCGGTAAACTGGCTTTCTTGGAAGTGGATATGCATAACCATATCCTTCCTGGAATTGATGATGGGAGTCAATCTATCGAACAATCATTGACATTGTTGAAAGGACTTGGACGAATGGGCTTCGAGAAATTTATCTGTACACCGCATATTATGGATGGCGTGCATCCAAATTCGATTCGTACGATTGAAGCTGCTAAGGACAAGCTATTAACTGGTCTAAAAGGTCTTCCAAATATACCCGAAGTTCATGCCGCTGCCGAGCATATGATTGATGACGGCATTGTGAATCTCATCGGATCAAATGAACTCTGTGTTATGCCCGGTGGTTATGTGCTTATTGAGATGTCCTATTTACAAGAATCCAAAGCGCTATTTCAAACGATATTGGATATTCAAAACCTTGGTTATCAACCTATCTTGGCGCACCCAGAACGTTATAATTACTATCATTACAACTTTAACATGTATAAGCAGATCAAGGATGCGGGTTGTATGTTGCAGCTGAACTTGTTGTCGATCAGTTGGTATTATGGTGTTGAGGTAAAGTCTGCAGCTTTGACAATGATTAAGTCTGGGATGTATGATTTTGTAGGAACAGACGTGCACCACGAGCGGCATTTAGCTGCGCTGGAGGATGTGGTGGCTAAATATCCTGTGCGTGATTTACTCAAAACATGCACTATATTGAATCCGACATTGCTGGACCATTTGGGAAATAATAAGAATGTAATTGCTACAGGCTAGCATTAAAATATATTAAATAGAGAAAGAGATACCCTTTGAGGTATCTCTTTTTTTGTGACAATTTTATTCTCCTAGCAGATACCGCCTGCTTTTAGTCCAGTCAGTCTCCTTTACAGTAAGGACATATCTAAAATTGTACAAGAGATTTAGGTGTTCTTGGCTGTTTGTGGTTGCTATAACTCATGTAGATTATTTTCGTCCGCGTTTGTGTTTTGCCCGTATGGATATTTCGAAAATTTGGCTACTTTTGGTTTTAGCATTTTTCATATGAGAGGAAACAGAATTTTTATTCAAGACTGGATAGCACACCATACTTATCAAAAAACAAACGAAATAGATAGTTATTACTTACGCGTTGCAAATGAAATCAATGATAGTTTATCGACACTATGGTTTGAGGAGCAAGAGACAAATGATCTCATCCATACCGATGCTTTAAAGACATTGAGTATCTATCTAACGTGTTACTTAGAAGATGTTATTGCGAAAACAGGCATTTTTGCTGCTTTTAGAACGATCCATACAGAACTATACAATCAACTTTTGCCTTTTTATAATGATAATGACCTGACGGATTATTATGCTGAGGATATTAATAGTGAAGAT
The DNA here is from genome assembly GCF_001899705.1 of Sphingobacterium sp. 40-24. Lineage (NCBI taxonomy): Bacteria > Pseudomonadati > Bacteroidota > Sphingobacteriia > Sphingobacteriales > Sphingobacteriaceae > Sphingobacterium > Sphingobacterium sp. 40-24. The sequence goes on from NZ_MKWH01000055.1 coordinate 19,170, forward strand.
ATTGCTGTATTGACCTGGTTGTTTTTCAGTGAACGCAACCCACATTTATTTATTGATCCCCGTGGTCGTTTGATCCAATTGGTTACAGATTTGGCCTATTCAATCTTGGAAGAACATTATGAAGTTGCTCCTGAAAATGAAAAGTTAAAACTAGAATATGTTTTGGACGAAGGAGCGAACTATTTTGAAGTCCGTAATTTTATTGAGAAGCTTGTCGCTACAAATTACCTGACAGCGGGTGAATATAACACCAATCTTAATCATTTGATGCAAGTTGCGGAAATAGGGCGATATCAGCACGATCAAAATCAGTTGCAACAGATGATCTATCGGGTTCGAGACAACCATTTCAATAATTATAGACTACATGTGTTTGCGTTGAAGGCATCTGAGTTTGTAGCTGAGGTGGTTGGCAAAGAACATGCGCTATATGATATTGTCAAGACATTAGGTAATCGCATTAATAGCTTTTTCGAATTCGTTAAAACGGATGAGCTTTATGTACATGTAAAACATATCGGAACAAAAACTGCATTTAAAATCTTTAAGGACTCTATACAGCAATTTGTTGAACCAACAGAACCCCTATCTTTCTATATGGAAATTGTGCCTTGGAAAGATGCCTGGAACCTGTCGGGAATTATGACTGTTGTGAATGCCGATGAAGTGAATTTTGATTTACCTGAGCAGTATGAGATGACTTATCGCATTGAAGCCTTAAATGGTAAGGATAAGAGCTTGAAGAAAACGGAAAAGCAGCTAAAAGATATGGGTAAATTGTTCCAGTCGGAGCATAAGGCTGCAGTGGCGTTTATGGAAGGAAAGGAAGTGAAGGAATTTGCAACGGATTTCTTTAAGAAATATCAGCAAAAATACCCGAGTAAAGAAGAGTCTCCACTTCCAGAATCAAATTTGGACCTTACGGAAGATGCTAAAGTCACCGTGTTCTTTAATCCGAAAACGGGTTTAGAAGTTTTTGGCGGTATAGCGGAATTTTTCCCATTAAAGAATAACGACTTCGCGGAGAAAGATGGTGAAATTGAGGTGCCTTATGCACGCTACTTTTTGAATCTTTTGGTCGAAGATTTTTTCCCAAGTGAGTTGCCGAAGTACTATGTTAATCTATTCAAGGCGGAAGTGGACAAACAGTTCTTCTTTCCGGTGAACGACGAGGTCCTTGATTTCTTTCTCCGTTTCTATAAACGAGGAACTTACTTCTTGGGACCATTTCCATTATTAAAATAACTCGTGTATCGACTGTAGAAATACAGGAATACATAAAAGTTCCATTGCCTACCTGCAATGGAACTTTTTTATGCATCTAAGTCAGGCTATCCTTTGCTGTATAAGATGGTGTGGTCCTTTAGACATTATTTTGTTGATCGAATATCTCATGAAATTGGTGTTAATTTAATATAAATTGATTATAATTAAATTGTTATCACTTGTGAATCTGGGTCTACATGTCGCATATCCCACGCATTTATGGGCATATTTTAAAAAATTCTCACTAAACTTGTAGGATCAATTATATGTGATGAAGAATGCCTATTGAAAATAATAATGCCTTGGATTTCAAAACTTTCTTTTTGTTGTATAAGGACAAAGTGTATAAATATGCTTATTTACATCTGAAAGAAGAACCAGCTGCCGCAGATTTAGTCCAGGAAACATTCTCCCGAATTTGGAAAAAATGGGCAGAATTAGATGGGAATAAAAATCCGCAGTCTTACCTCTATACGATTGCCCGAAATCTTGTTTTCGACGAATTGCGAAAACAAAAGGTCAGATTCCAATTTCAGGCTACAGACATCGATCAGACCAAATTGGTAGACAATTCGAATGAGGAAGCTATTCGGTTTAAAGATTTGGAGCGCGTTTATCGTGAGGCCATTTCAAAACTCCCGAAAGCGCGACTCGAGATTTTTCTTTTGAGTAAAGAAGAGTTTTTGGATAATCAGGAAATTGCAGATAGGCTTGGGATTTCCGTTAATACCGTCCGTGATCAATTGGTTAAAGGCAACAAGTTTGTTCGGCAATATATTATTGATCATTTTGAGATTTCAATAGCCCTATTGATTTTTTTAAATATTTTTTAGAGCCGCATCGTCTTCTGGTCATCGAGGTACGTATATGTATTTAAAGATGGGCATAGATGATGAATTCCAAAATAGCTGCTTTATATAGAAAATTCCTTAAGGGAGAACTTAGTCCCGAGGAAAACGCCATATTTCTTGATTTACTGACTTCTTGTGACAGGGATGAACTTCCAGATGTGGAGGAGGTTGTTGCGCTAGATGATCGTGATTGTGAACTGAACAAAACAACTTCTGAAGATATCTTCTTTACGATTACAGGTACGCCATTGACGACGCGTGTAGTACCTATTTGGAAAAGACGTTGGTCTGTCATTTCCGCCGCTGCCTGTTTACTGTTGATCGGTCTTGCTTTCTTATTTCAATTTAAGTTTGGGGAGCAGCATAAGAACGCAGCCTACGCAACTGTCCATTATTCTAATCCGACAAAATTTGTGAAGAGGCTGGTACTGCCAGATGGTACACATGTTTCTCTGCGACAGGGAGCACAGATTGAATTGTTGTCAGATTTTGATACAGACAGTTTACGTCGGATCAAACTTTCAGGCGAAGCCTTTTTTGAAGTCGCCAAAAATCCTGAGCAACCTTTTGTGATAGCCAGTTCGGGCGACTTTGATGTTCGTGTGCTGGGCACAGCCTTTAACTTAAACTGTTCGCAGGGGCACAGTCGTTTGGTATTAAATCATGGCCGCGTATGTGTATCTCGCGGGAAGGAATATTCCATTGTGAAACCTGGGCAGCAAGTTGCCTATGATGAGCGACAAAAGCAATTTGATGTATCCAAAGCAGATACGACCAGTGCAACAAATTGGAAGAGTGATCTTTTATCGTTTAATCAAGTTCCTCTTACCCAGATCGTCGCCGATCTCAATAACCTTTATCCGGATAGTAACCTCGAATTGATAGACTCTTTCCGGACGGAAAGTTATACAGGTTATCTACCAGCAAGTGATCTAGAAAAATCACTTACGATGCTTAATACCGCATTTAATCAAATAATTATCCATAAAAAGTAATTTATGAAAAGAACCAATTACTATTTAAAACTTATGGGAAGTGCTTTGCTCTTTCAGTCGCTTGCACTTCATACCATGGCATCACAATTTTCGACCAGTGAAGGAATTGGGAAAATCCTCACACGAATGGAACAAAAATTTAATGTCAAATTTGGCTATGACGCTTCGATATCAAATCAAAAAGTCAATGACTTAGCTGATTTGAGTACATTGAAAAAGGAGCAGATTGTTCAATTTATTCAGACCATTTCGGACGGAAATCTGGAGGTCAAGAAAATTGATGAGAAGCTGTATGTGGTCTCGAAGAGAACCAATAATGATGTTAGAAGTAAGAATGATAAGCCGATTTCCGCTGTTTCCAACGAGATTAGGGGTAAGGTTGTCGATCAGGAAACAGGTCAGCCTATCGCTGGTGTCACAGTACGTGTGAAAGGGACTGCTGTTGCTGTTACTACGGATGGTAGTGGTGTTTTCAAATTGCCAAATACTGCTGACGATGCGATCCTTCAGATTTCCTATATTGGTTATCAGACAAGTGAAGTTTCTGCTTCAAATGCTGATGTCATTAAGTTAGGCAAATCGTCCGAAGAGCTTGGTGAAGTTGTTGTAACGGCACTGGGTATAAAGAGAGAACAAAAAGCACTGGGATATGCAACGCAAAGCATTAAAGGTGATGACCTGACACGTGTAAAGGGGGTTGATGTAGGAACTACATTGACCGGACGTATTTCGGGTGTCCGTGTTTTGAACAGTACGGAGTTTAACAGTACACCTCAAATCCAAGTAAGGGGACTAACACCTATTTTGGTGATCGATGGGGTTGCCTATGAAAATCTTACCCTACGTGATGTGCCAGTAGATAATATCGAAGATATGAACGTGCTGAAAGGAGCAACCGCAACGGCATTGTACGGTAGTATGGGGGCTGGTGGGGCCATTATGATTACGACAAAAAAGGGACTTGCGGAAAAAGGAACGGAGATCTCAGTCAATAGCAATAACATGTTTTTTTCGGGTTATCTAGCTTTGCCCGAAGTACAACATGGGTACTCGTCAGGTGAAGGGGGAAAGTTTAATAATGATGACTATGTGTGGGGGGATAAGCTGGATATTGGGCGTTCAGCCAAGCAATGGAATCCACTGACAAAACAACTGGAAGAGATGGAATTGCTTTCCCGTGGCAAGGACAATTTTAAGAATTTTCTTGAGCCGGGATTTATATCCAATAACTCCGTTAGTTTTACCAACCAGGGTGAACATGGAAGTATTAGAACATCGATAAATCATATCTATAACAAAGGGCAGTATCCAAACCAAAAGCTGAATATGACAAACATGTCTGTCGCTGGGCAGACTAAGATTAGTGAAAAAGTTGATATAGAAACACGCCTTGCCTATAATCGTCGTTCAGCAACAAGTAATTTTGGCGCAGGATATAATGATCAGGGATATATTTACAATATTCTCGTGTGGACCGGGCCTGAGTATAATTTACAGGATTATAAAGATTATTGGTTGATTAAAGATCAATCGCAGAATTGGATGTATAAGGCATGGTATGATAATCCCTATTTAACGGCTTATGAGAAGGTTACCCCTGAGCTGGTCAATAAGATGAATGCTGCCTTGACCTTGAATTATAAGGTTTCTGATTGGGGGAAACTTATGGTACGTACAGGGTATGATTATTATGGACAAAGACGGGAGCAACGTAATCCCATGGGCATTTATGGTACGAGGGGCGGATATTCAGGCTTTGACAGTAAAGGAAAGTATTGGATGCAAAATCAGGATGGTTTTAGTACAACCAATGACGTAATCTTTACAGCGAAAAAGAAAGTTGGTGATTTTGGCTTCGACGGATTATTGGGCGGCGCTCTTTTTTATAAACGTGACAATGCGGTTACAGCAACGACAGTAAATGGCTTGTCGATACCAGGATTTTACTCGCTTCGAAACTCAATTGACCCAGTGTCGACTATTGAAAGTAAAACAAAAGAAATGGTCAACAGTACCTATGGACGACTTTCTATCTCCTGGCGTAATGCTGTTTTTGTAGAAGCGACCGGTCGTAACGATTGGTCTTCGGCTTTATCCAAAGAACAACGTTCTTATTTTTATCCTTCTGTTTCAAGTAGTGTTGTCGTAAGTGATTTAATAGCGAATAAACCTACTTGGTTGGATATGTTCAAGGTCCGTGGGTCTTGGGCAGTAACTAAGACGGTTCCAGTTCCATATGAAATAAATCAGGCCTTTTCAATTAGCAACAATGTTTGGGATGGATTGCCAACGGCTTCTTATCCGAATTCAATCAAGGACTACTCCATATCACCTACGCAGCGTGATTTGACGGAGTTTGGTTTTGATTTTGCGCTATGGAAAAATCGATTCTATGGTAATTATACCCGTTATTATCGTCTGTTACATAATGTAACAACTTATGCGACCATTTCGGGCTCATCAGGCTTTACGTCGCGGTTAATCAATACACAAGAAGAGAAAATGACGAAAGGTCATGAAATCACTTTGGGTACTGCTGCAATCAAAAAAGAAAACTTTCAATGGGATATTATTTTAAATATGTCTCAAAATCTGGAATTCTATCACAAGCTTGATCCTGTATATTCTGCCGACGCATTATATGTTAAAAAAGGAGCTAGAACAGACTATATTACCGTAAAGGATTGGGAGCTCTCTCCTGATGGGCAAATCGTTAACAATGCCTCCGGTATGCCGATATCTGCAAAATATGCTGCTCAGTTGTACGGTTATACTGCACCGAAATGGTTCGGTGGTTTGACAAATCAATTTCGTTATAAAGACTTCTCGCTTTCTTTGAGTGTTGACGGGCGAATAAAAGGAATGTCTTATTCAGGTATGAACGCCCGTTTATGGCAGACAGGGGCTCACCCGGATTCGGATAATCCTTATCGCTATGAAGAGGTTGTTAATGGAAACAAAACTTTTGTTGCTCCTGGTGTTAAGATCGTTTCTGGGGGAGTTACCTATGACAAATATGGTCAGATTGCTGAAGACACGCGTGTGTTTGCGCCAAATGACAAAGTGGTCTCTTATGAAACCTATTGGAAATCGGCGTATTCAGGTAGACGAAATTATTGGGATGAGACATTTATCAAACTGCGGGAGCTATCGCTCAATTACCGCGTCCCTGAGAAATTAGCCTCTAAATTCAAAGCGAAACGTGCCAGTGTCGGTGTTACTGGACAGAATTTGCTTCTTTGGACAAAGGAATATCGTTTTTCCGATCCCGATGTAGGTTCAGAAGATTTGAACTCACCATCGATGCGTTACATAGGTTTTAATTTAAATGTAACTTTCTAAAAACCAGTAAAATTAAGATGAAAATGAAAAAATTGTGTATATATATCGCCATGGGGAGTTTAATCTCATTGGCGAGTTGTTCAAAATTTGATGAGATAAACACGAATCCTGAAACTCCTGTGCAAGTGAATTCTTCCATGCTAGCGACGCGTATTATTCTGAATTTGGCAAATCAGCCGACACAAAAATCATTTATGCAGCCCTATTTGTTAACGAAGGAGATTGCATGGACGGAATTGGTTGAGGGGTATCAATATAATGGATTCGGTGAAGGGGGTATATCAATGAACGCAATCAATGATGCTCACTTCATGGGACAGTATGCTGCAACAGATGTGTTGGCAAATTCCTACAATGGGTTAATGTATTTTGCCAGAGCTGTGAAATTTTATGAGGCGACAATGAGTGTAGGCGATGTGCCTTACAAAGAAGCTTTAAAAGGGGAATCAGACAAAACATATTTTCCAAAATATGATACTCAAAAAGAGGTCTTTTTGGGCATACTTAACGAGCTAGAGAAAGCAGACCAGCTCTTTGCAAGCGGAGCAAAATTTGCGGGCGATCCCTTGTACGGCGGAGACATAACAAAATGGAGAAAGCTCGTCAACAGTTTTGCGTTAAATGTACTGATTCAACTGAGCAAGAAGGAAGCTGATGCAGACTTGAATTTAAAAGGACGGTTTCAATCGATTTTAACGAACAAGCCTATATTCACTGCGAATGCCGATAATTTTCAGTTGGTACGTTCGGATAAAAGTGGCCAAACCTATCCTTTTTATAAAATCAGTAATAGTTTCGTTATTTATCCCGTTGTGTCTACGGAGATTATAGACCGTTTGAAGCAATATCAAGATAGAAGGCTATTTTTCTATGCAAACCCATCAGCTTTGCAAATTGCCAATGGCAAACAAGTAAGTGATTTTAGTGCGTATGTTGGTATTGATCCATCCTTGGCGTTTGGCGATATTGCGGACTTGAAAAAGAAAAACGATTATTCTAAATTAAATGACCGCTATACCGAGCTTGTAAGTGGCGAACCAACACAACAATATAGCTATGCGCATCTATGTTTTGTGGTTGCTGAAGCAGCTGCAAGAGGATGGGTTACAGAGTCTTCAGTCAATTGGTATAAAAAAGGCATTGAAGCAGCGATGAAATTCATTGCGGACAATACCCCAAATACGAGCCAGTACACACATAATATGCCATTGGATGGGACCTATATCGCCAGTGCTATTGCTTCCTATGGAGATCAATTCCCTACAACTAAAGAAGGACAGATTGAGGCAATTATGACGCAAAAGTATTTAGCTAGCTTCTTGCAAGGACGAATAAATCCTTACTATGATTATCGTCGTACAGGTTATCCAAAATGGAAAATCAACCCAGCATCCAGTTTAAATGCCGATGATCCAACTAAAATACCTGTTCGTTGGCGTTATCCAGCCAGTGAGTATAACTATAACGGACAAAATCTGGATGAAGCGCTTGCACGTCAATATGGTGGGAAAGATGAAATCAACCAATTGATGTGGCTTTTGAAATAAGCCGTTCGAAAAAACAATCCCCGCAAATGAAATCAATCGTTTGCGGGGATTTTTGTTAAAAACGTTACATTAAAAACGACAGCGAATGAATATATTCGCTGTGGACCATTGAATTTAGTAGAGAGACAACAAATTTATTTATGGATAGCAGAAGAGATTTTATCAAGAAGGCTTCGTTGTTAGCGGGTGTTTTTGGTTTACAAAATGCCATGCCTGATGCGATACAGCGTGCATTGGCGATTGAACCTATAACAGGAAGTACCTTTTTAGATGCCGAACATATTGTCTTATTAATGCAAGAGAATCGTTCTTTTGATCATAGTTTTGGAACCCTTCGCGGGGTTAGGGGATTTAATGATCCACGGGCGATTAAATTGCCTAGCGGTAATCCCGTATGGTTGCAGTCGTCGGCTGCAGGTAAGACCTATTCGCCGTTTCGACTGGATATCAAAAACTCCAATGCTGCGTGGACCGGAAATTTACCACATTCCTGGGAAAACCAGATGGCAGCCCGTAATGAGGGAAAACACGATAATTGGATCGAAGCAAAACGGCCAGGAGGAAAGGTTCTGAAAGAGATTCCGCTAACAATGGGTTATTATACACGTGAAGATATCCCTTTTTATTATGCATTGGCTGATGCCTTTACGATCTGCGATCAGCACTTCTGTTCGTCTATCACAGGTACAACAACCAATAGGCATTTCTTCTGGACTGGGACCTGTGTGCCACATAAAGGGGCGAAGCCATTGGTGCGGAATTCCGATATCTATTTTAACCGTTGGGCACATTGGAAGACTTTTCCTGAACGCCTGGAAGAAGCGGGGATCTCCTGGAAAGTCTACCAAAATGAGGTCAGCATAGAAAGTGGCTTAGACGGCGAGGATTTGTTGGGTAATTTTACAGACAATAATTTAGAATGGTTTGCGCAATATCATATTGAATTCAAGAAAAGCCATCTTGGTTTTATGCGGAAACGTGTCGCGGAATTACCAGCGGAGATTCAAGAACTTGAGAAAGCATTAGCTAATAATAGCTCCGAGAGTGTCCAGAAAACACAGAATAAACTCAAGCAGAAGCAGGAACAGCTGAATAGCTACCAAAAACATTTGGCACGCCTTACGGAGCATGCTTTTCAGCAGCTTCCTGAAGAGCAGCGTGCTTTGCATGAACGTGCATTTCAAACGAATGAGGGGGACCCCTTCTATCGGGAGACAAGCGTTGTGACACATGAGGGTGAAAAAATTACCGTTCCTAAGGGTGATGTACTCCACCAATTTAGACATGATGTGAAGTCAGGGAAACTGCCAGCAGTGTCGTGGCTTGTAGCACCACAAAGCTTTTCAGATCATCCGAGTGCACCTATGTATGGCGCTTGGTATGTATCGGAGCTATTGAATATTTTGACAGAAAATCCGGAAATCTGGAAGAAGACCATTTTTATTCTCAACTATGATGAGAATGATGGTTACTTTGATCATATTCCTCCTTTTGTAGCACCTAACCCCGCAGACAGCCGTTCTGGAAAAACTTCTCCGGAATTAGATTATAGTGGTGAATATGTGAGTTTAGCACAGGAGCTTGCCGATGGTGAAGAAAAAGATAATGCAACGGAAGGCCCAGTGGGGCTTGGTTACCGCGTCCCTTTGATTGTGGCTTCGCCTTGGTCAAAAGGCGGTTGGGTCAATTCGGAGATCTGCGATATCACGTCGACGATTCAATTTATGGAGCATTTTTTCGAGAAAAAGTTGGGTAAGCAGGTAAAAGAGGAAAATATAAGCTCTTGGCGTCGAGCTATTACAGGTGACTTGACATCGATATTTCGGAAAGCTGAGGGATCGAATGCTGTTGATTTGCCTTTCCTTGATCGGAATCAGCAGATCTATGCGATTGATCAGGCGAAATCGAAACCACTACCCAATAATTTTCACGTTTGGTCGAAAGAGGATGCCGCAGCATTACGGTCTAAGGGGCATTCCACTTTACTGGCGAGACAGGAGAAAGGTCAAAAAAATTCTAGCGCGTTAGCCTATGAGCTCTATGCTAAAGAGTCATTTGCTAAAGAAGACAACCGAATTCATTTAACATTAGAAGCGGGCAATAAGGTGTTTGATGATAAATCGCTCAGTAGCCCTTTTAATGTCTATAGTGGACCAAGTTATAAAGAAGGGGTTAAATTTTGGCCTTTTGCAGTTGTTGCTGGTCAGAATCTGAGCTTTGACTGGAATCTGGCTGACTTTAAAGATGGGCATTACGATCTAACCGTATATGGCCCAAATGGGTTTATGCGGGGATTTAAAGGACATGAGGAACCATTGACTGTTCGTGCAACTTATGAAATCGGGAGGAAAGGGCACTTAACGGGTAATCTTGTTTTGGAGATTCAAAATCATGGTAAAAAATCATTCCGTCTACATGCGGAGGATAATGCTTATAGTACATGGAAGAAATCCATTGTACTTGCTGCCGGGAAATCTACGAAGTGGATTGTGGAATCTCATAAAATCCATGGGTGGTATGATATTACGGTACATGCTGAGAATACCAAATTTGTACGCCAGTTTGCAGGACGTGTGGAAACGGGCAATCATTCGAAAACTGATCCACAATTGGGATGAACGTAATTCGTTAATTATTTAATAACGTTAGATGATAGATGTGCTGTCTTTATAATGGAAGATCCCAGTTTTATTTCAACTGGGATCTTTTTGCATAGGTAGGTTGTAATTCGGTTTTTATTTTTTACTCCATTCTTCAAGCAAAGCTTTCAATTTAGGGTCGCTTGGCCTTGGACTATCTGCAGAGATTAAGTTTCCAGATTTGTCGATGAGGATATAACGTGGAATGGTATTGACTTTGTAAGCGTCGGATAAAGTATTTCCTGATCCGGCATGTAGTTGGATACCTTTTAAGTTTTTTTCCTTGACGTAGGCTTCCCATTTTGGTTTGTCTTGGTCTACGGATACGCCTACAAAAGCGACCTGTTTTCCTATGAATTCTTCGTTCAATTTTTCCCAGTGAGGTTCTTCTGCACGGCATGGACCACACCAGGTTGCCCACATATCGATTAAAACAACTTTACCTTTTAAGTCCGCAAGGCTAATTTTTTGACCGCTGATATTCGGATAGCTAAACTGAAATGCAGGTACACCAGTTTTTGTTTCAACAAGCTTAGCTTCAACAATCTTTGCACGTTCAATCTGCTCAGGTAAAGTAAAGTATTTTCTATAGGTATTATTCATTTCCTGAAAGTCGCTGTAAGAACGTGCTCCTTCCAGACGTTGTAGCACATATTGTCCTTTAAGCACATCTGGACCTATCGCGGCAACCTGTTGATCAAATGTCGGTTTCGTTGCCAAGTCTAACTTCCTGTACAGCATATTACTCATAAAGCGATCGCCATAAGGAAATTTAAGTAGCTCAGTTGTGAGAAAGCGATCGGCATTGAATTGTGTATAATAATCGCTCATTTCTTCTTTGCTTGGGTGCGCTGTACGAGGCATGTATAAATAAGAGATCGCATAATAGGCAAAATCGTAATCTACGATTTCGGGAAAAAACTTGTCGAAGTTAGCGTTTCCAGTGTTAATGGATTTTTTTATTCCAGTGAGTTTTTCTTTAAACTGTTCTACTTCAGGAAAGAAATCGACGTAAGTACTCATTCCACCTGGCGTTGTTCCCTTATCGCGGAAACTTTTTGATTGTTTATCCCATGTATAAAGCGCTTCGTTTTCGGGGCTGTTTTTGCCCGTAAGTTCATAATCGCTTGAGGTCAATTTTAGGTTTAGGTCCTCATTTCCTTTGAAATAGAAGCGAAATAATCCTTGTTGATTTTGTGCGGTTCCGCTACCGATCGAATATAGACCCTCGTACTCGGGTGTGAAACGGAATCCAAATCGGCCAGCAGCATCCGGAATAGCTGTTGCGATTTCTTTTAGCCGTCCATTAAGTACTTTGAATAGGCCTACGCGTTTTACTTTAATAGGATCTGTGGTACCGGTGACATTGCTTGGTTGTTGCGCCAGTGCTGCAAAAGTTGAAATAAATGTGGTCAATAATAAAATGGTTTTTCTGATCATGATTGTGTGGGTTTAACTGATATTAAATGGAATAATTTTCTTGATATCTCTCGCTTGAAATAAGTCTGGATTCTTTTTGTCTATGGCAGCTTTCAAGGCAAGTATTTCTTTTTTTATTGTGGAATGACTGGAGTCAGACAGATCAGCGTTTAAAAGTGTTTGCACAGATTTTGTCGCGTTTTTAAAGTCTTTTAGATAGTAATAAAGTAAGGTCAAGCGGTAGTTATCGATGGCATCTAGTTGCTGCATACTTTGCTGTTGCTGGTATTCGGCTAATATTTTATTTAGTATTTTAGGCTCCTTTGCTTGGTCTATGATGACTTGTCCCAATGCGTTGCTTCTAAGATCCCAAGTCGTATAAAGATTGAATTGCGTGATCAATTTCAAATAGGTACTGGCATCTTTGGAGCTTGTGTAATAATTGGAGATAAACGCGGGTAAGAAGGTATCCCATAATTTGTCATTAAAAGTTGGACGAATATACGTGAGCATGCTTTCTAAGCTGTCCAGCTGTTGCTTAGAACCATATTGTTTGCTTTTCTTTGATGCCATTGCTGAAATTTTATTCCGAAGTAGATTACTACCATACATCTTGATGAGTTGAGGTAGGTGTGTGTAAACCCAATCGTTGTATTTCGGGAATGAGGAAACGCTATTGGCTAAAAATGCTGTTTCGCCGAAAAGGTCTTTTTGTTGATCCAGATAGCCTTCTAATTCTGCAAAATCGTGCTTCTCACCGGTCTTGATAAATCGCTCACTATAGGCCGCTGGATACTCATTTTCCAGACTGTTATTAAAGGCTAGAAATAATTCGGATTTGTTGCGTTGAACGGCTTCTTTCAACAAGGGGACAAATCGGTCTACCCCAAAGAACCCTGATTCGGTCAATAGCGTTTTTCCATCTGGATTTACAATAACATAAGTTGGGAAACCGGGGGCACCGTATTTTCGGGCCAGCCTTTTGCCATCCACCTCCTTCATCACGTCGGTTTTGTAGAGAATATAATTGGCTTTGAGTTCACTGACCACAGCAGGGTCTGGGAATACTTGTTTATCCATTTCCGCACAGGGCATGCATCCGACAAAGTAAAGGTCAATAAGGATAAGTTTGTTCTCTTTTTTTGCCAGCGCTTGACATTCGGCATAAGTTCCTTGAACTATTTTTTCCTGCGCATGCAACAGGCATGACAAGAGCAGACCACAACAGGTTGTGACCATATAAAAGATATTTTTTTTCATCTAATCTGTGTTTTGGGCGATTGTATATTTAGGGCCTCTCAGTTGTTAAATTGTAATTGTTTTATTGCCCGCAACAGTAATGACAATGGGCTGTTCCTTTGCTTTTAGTCTTATTTCTTCAATCAGCATCGGTTTTTTCTTAAGTTGATCTTCGGTGTAATTGTCGATCCTTTGAATTATGGTTCCTGCTTTTAAGCCATCGGGGTTTTCAAGGGCACCTATTATTCCTAAAGCTTTCAGTCGACCAACATTGTCCCATCCAAATTGATTGTTTTTTACCAGAAAGTCTTGCGGGGCGGTATGTAGCTTATTCGGCGAAAAATGGACCTCATTATCTGCTAGATTGATTGTGATATTGTATCTGCTGAGGAGGCGGACGCCTATGGATCCGTCAAACCCTGGCTTCCATTGCTCGTTTGCGGAACTACCTCCCATTAATGTAATGGGTAAACCATTTATGGCGGGTAGTGGTGAAATCGCAAATTGATAACTGTTTCCGGAGAAGGTCGGTGAAGAGACGCCCATGCTTACGGTTGCTGCCTGAGCTTCGGGCTTAAATCCACTAACAAGTAACTTATTTTGGCGTACAAAGGGACGGAAACAGATGAGGTCATAGGATGCTCCGGTATCGAATACAAAATGTCCGGTATACGTTTTGCCTTGTATGATTTCAAGTTGGCCGGGAAGAATAATTACTCCAGCGGGCATTGTAATCGGAACGGTAGTTCCTTTGTCTTTATATTGAAAATCTCCAAAATCATACAGCGAAATTAAGTTTTTGTCGTAATCGATGTGGGTAATAAATTGACGAATTAATGTATTACCAATGATACCATCCCCTTCTTTACCCATTTCTGGGAATATCGCAATACCCTGTCCGTTTAATTTTAAGGTATCTAATAGAATGCTGTTATTGTCTGACACTTGAATTTTGGTATTGCCACCAACCACAGAAGCATTATTCTCTCTTGTGACCTTTAGGCCAATAGCATCGGCTAATTGTTGATTTACAGCCATGCCGTCCGCACCTGTATCAAACAGTAAGCGTAATGGTTTTTCGTAGCCATTGATTTTGACCTGGAGATAGATGGATCCATTTTTGTTTTCGAAAGGAATAGTTGCCCGTAATTGTGCTTTTTCCTTACGTTGCATGCCATAAAGTTGGTCAAATAAGGAAAGCCGTACTAACTTGCCGGATTTATCGAGTAAGGCCTCAGTATTTCGCTTTTTATCTGTCTCAGCTGTAACGTTTAATTGTAAGAGTGTTCCCTTTGCTGTCTTTTTTTCTGTTATAACCTCAATTTTTGAAACGGGGTAATTTTTGATAATCTGGTTTAACCGAAACTTGGCGCCAGCATCGGTGTGTCCTGCTATGGAGAAATTTGGAGCCAGTTCAGCAACAATTAATGTGGTGTCTTTCTGTTGGAAAGTTTGGAACAGTTTTTCGCCGAATATGTTTTTGGCTTGGGCATGACAATAGGATCCTGCCAATACATATAACCCGAGCAAAAATGACCTTTTAATTTGAAGATATTGCATAAAATCGTTTATAATCGCTTTCATTCCCCGATGCTCATTGGCTTAGGGGAAGATTTAATCTGTTTAGTATAATACAATGACTATTTATTTATCGACCAAGCTCGTAATCCACTTCGGGCTGAACCTTGTTAAAATTCATACTATTCCCTCGAATTAATTAAGGATGAGAATAGTATGAAGTAACGTATAGTTAGAATATTAGCGTTCGCGATAAGTTAAATTTTTGAGTCGGCCAAAACCTGTATAGGATTTATCCAGCACAATATTTGCGTTCAGCCCTGGGACAGTATAAATATTTAAGCTCCCTTCGGTACCGTCTGCCTTGTTAGGGTCATAAAATCCTACCATGAGTTTATTTCCACTGGTATATTTTGTGGAATTCTTGAATTCATAAAAATTCAGATAGCTTACTTTTTTATCTCCTAGATCGACCATCAATTTGGAAGTTTTATAAGTCATATCGTATTCATAAATTTTACCTCCAGCATTATAAAACAGGTAGCCAAATTCAGGATTGAATGCAAAGAATTCTGCTTTATCGATGTCTGTGCCGGTGATTTCATTATAGTAAGTCTGTGCCGTGCTGACAGCGTTGAACCTTGCGAGGTGTTTTTTTGACCCATTAGGCTCTTTTAGGATAGCGAAGATCTCACCACCGTTGTATGCCATCCAACGCATGTATACCATATCAAGTCCTGTTTTAAAACTGAATAACTTGAGATCCTTGTCCGGGTCGATAAGTGTGGTACAAGTTGAAGCGGTAGATACATGGCGCACAAATCTTCGATTGGTTTTATCATATAATGTAACCGGATTGGAAACATCCGTATGTCTTCCTCCTATAAAAGGAGCTACCTCAAAACTTTTTTCTTCAGCTGCGATGTAATTGATCGGGGATGAGTAGAATATATTCAATGCCCGATCATAAAAGTAAGCGTTTCCACCACCTATTAAATAGGAAGATGAACCATTTCTTTGTTGGATGACGTCGGCATAAAATCCGGCCGGAATTGTACCAATCATTTCATAAGATAGCCCCATGGTATTTGTCCATTTAAAGGTGTTGGGATCTACTTTTGTTGTTCCGGTGGTTGTACCAAAATACAGCCCATAACTGATCTTGTCTGGTCCGAGTAATAATCCTGTCGAATAGGTATAGGTCATAACAGGTTTGCCGGTTAATTTCAGCTCAGATCCGGTATAGGCTAAAACATCATTGTACAAGTCAAAAATATTGTTGGAATTTAACACGAGCATATCGACTCTGGCCTTACCATTGGCTTCGTTCATCATAATCCAACCTTCGTTGATTTCGTTGACGACTTTGAGTTTGAATGGACGTGTATATTTTATTCCTGTCTGTTTTTCTGTCACTGAAAAATAGGCTTGATAGCTTCCCGCAGTAAGATTTATTTTAATATTCAGATCTTTTTCTTCACTTAATGAGAATATCGTCTGGCCTCCGAGGCCGTTGGAACCGATATAAGTCCACTGGTACTGATAATTATCTTCAATAAATTTGCTGTCTTGTGTGAATTGGATTTTAGGCGTCAACTGGAGGTCTTTACCGACAAGAGCAGTGACTTCGTTGGGTAGTTCTGCAATCGTATCCAATTCATTTATTTGAACATAATTATAATTTCCAAGATCTTTTTTACAGCCCCCCAAGAACATACATGTCATCAAGAGGCTAATGATCGAATATGAGATATTTAATGTCATTTTTTTCGTTTTAAGTTTGTAGGCTATTGAGCAGCACTCCCCATACTCATTGGTTGGCCGTCTTCGTCCAAGATAAGGTTGCCAGCCGCCTTTTGTTCATTCAGATACCGCTGCATAAATTTGCCATAGGCTAATGTTTCAGCAATTGAGATATTGGTATCTATATACTGGGGGTCGACATTCAGGACTTCCACCATTAAGTTGAGCTTTTTACGCGAAAAGGTTCCGAGATAGAAGTCCAGCCAACGGGTTGGCTTTTTTATTATATCATTGATAAACCATCTATAATTGATGAAATTCAGTCTTTGGCCTGTAGTTTGGTTCGTCACCTTATACTGCATGTCGACCGAGAAGCTTTCATTTTCAAGAAGGTCAAAGCTGAGCAGGAAATTTTGGTCTTTCATGTCAGAAGTTCGCATAAATCTGAGCCATATGGTATCCCGAAGTTGATTCTTTTTGATCGAAAAATCCTTGTTGATGATTTCGTAGTGTTTGCCCTCAATTGCAGTAGATGATGCATTTGGGACGATTTTATACGGTCGGTCGTTATCTGCTACGTTTCCTATGGTGGCAATGACCATATGCACAAGGGAGTCGACTATTGCCTCTTTGGTCAGACTGAAAGAGATCAGGGTAGAATCTTTAAGGACCTCAGAGGAATAGGCGAGGGGCCGGGCCGTTTCATTAAAATAAATGGTTGGCTTTCCTTCATACTTGTGAAGTTCTTTCTCACATGAACTGAGACAAGTAATAGCTGCGAGAGCTAATAATAAGTAGCATATATTTTTCATGTGTAGCATTTTATTGTCTATAAATTGATTCAGAATCTGGCAAAGGAACGTTATAATTTATCGTTACGTTACCACTTGTCGAAGAGCCATTGGCTACAGAGGTTACGTTCCTTCGTTTGTAATAATAAAAAAGCTGGCCTTCTCCGAAAAGGTCCTTCTGATACTCTTTTTGAAGTTCGGTCGAGATGTTTACCGTCGTTGTCAAGGGCAGTAAGCCTCTGTTGGCACGCACAATATTCAGCAAGGTTATTCCGTCGGCAGCATTGGGCTCGCATTCGGCAGCGATGTAATAGATTTCGCTTATTTTGAGCAAAGGAATGCTGAAACGAAAAGTTCTGGTTTTGTCTACGACATCGGCATATTTAAGAAACGTTTTATAAGGTTTGGAGCCATTGGATGGCATCTGCCAGTTCAGATTATACCTGTAGTCATTTTCATTGTTTTCGTATACGGTAGCTAGCCGACTTGGTGTAGGTGCTAATATTTGCCTGTCACTAAGAGATGGATCGAACCAATTCAGGTAGCGATTGTATAGCTGGGAATTCATCACGCCAAATAGCATTTCTGATGAAAATACGCGATCGGGATTTTGCTTTTCAACCAAAGCATTGGCAGAAGTTGTCCAAGGAAACTTGCCGCTTATAGCGATCACCTCTTTGGCCGTGGTTAAAGCATTGGCTTTGTCGCCACGATAGAGGTATACCCGTGCTTTGAGACCTTTTATGGCATAATAATTAAGGCGGTAGTTTCTGTTATTGCTTAGAAAGTCAACTAAGTCTTCTGGTTGGGCAATATTTACACCAGTCGTGATGATGGGATCGTTTTGCAGTAAAGTTTCAGCAAGATTTAAATCAGCCATTACATTATCTATAAAATCATTGGCTGGTAATAAAGGATTTACTTCGGTTTTCGTGTTTCTATAATAGGGCAAACTCTGTTTTGTAGAATCTACAGTTGAGTAGCGAGGGCCATATAGCCGTAATAGATCGAAATGCAGGAATGCGCGCATGGCGATTGCTTCGCCTCTGTAAACGTTTTCTGTGGATTGATCCAAAACACCTTTGTATTTATCGAGATTTTCCAAGAAGACATTAATATTTAGGATCGTCGAATAAGCGGCCGACCAGATATCTTCCATACGGTCGACAGTTGGTTTATCTTTGTAGGCGTAAGTTGACGTCTTATATTGGTTATGTTCAGTACTGATATTATAGCGCTGACCAAGGATTTCGATGGTAGAAAGTGTGAGATTATCTCCATATAACTGGTTTGCTGCGAGATCCAAATAGATTCCATTGAGCACGGATCGAATGCCATTTTTGGTGCTGTATAACTGAGATTCTGAGACCTTGTCTTCCGGTTGAACATCCAGGAATTTTTTACAGGAGAAAAAAGAGACAGTTGTCAGCAGAATTAGGAGTATTTTAATAGTGCGTTTCATAAGTCAATAATTAAAATGATGCTCTGAAAGAGAAGGCAAATGTTCTGGCATAAGGGTAGGATATGCCACGCTCTCTTCTGACGGTGGAGAAATATAGGAAGTCATTTGCCATCAGGTTGACAGATAATGCTTTTAGCCTCATGCTCTCCAGCCAAGGACCTTTGTCAAAGAGATAGCCAATGTTTAAGGTTTCACTACTGAGCGTATTGAGTGATTGGACAAATCGTGATGATATCGGTGTCGTTGCCGTTTGGGAAATCGCTTTAAATTGCGCAATATCCCCTGGGTTTTGCCAGCGGTCGTATAAGGCACGTTTGTCCTGGTTGTTTACAATGTTGGTAAAGTTGATATTCTCCACTTTGTCAAATAATGCTGTATTGAAGATATCACCACCTAATCTATAGCGTAGGCCCAGTCCGAATGTAAATCCTTTAATCCGGAGGTTCGTGGAAATTACGCCCTCCACCTTAGGTGCTGTATTACCGACATTGGCTACATCAGCAGCGTTATAATCAAATGTATATTGCCAATCTTTAGTCAAGAAAACTTCTTTTCCGGTGGTTGGATCAATTCCCAGGGATTGGGTCGCCCAAATGGCTTCAGCGCTATTTCCATCTATATATCTGATTAAAGATTTGGATGTTTCCTGCTGCTTGTTAAGGGTTCGCAGGATGTCGCCAAATCCACCGTATTGGCTTTTGTAACTTGCTGCTGTAAGGCCAATATTCCAAGTGATACCTTTTTCAAGGTTATAGATCGGATAAATTGTTAGCTTAGTCTCTAATCCTTTATAGGTCAGGTTGCCGATATTATAAGGATAGGAAAATACGCCAGTTGAGGACGGTAAGTCTACGGGAACTATTAATGGATCTGTTTTCTTGTTGTACGCATTGATATAACCTGTAAAACGATTGTTGAATAGGCTGAAATCTAAAGAGGTACTTATCTGTTGTGTCTTTTGGGGTTCTAGATTGGGATTGCCCAGCATATTAAGAGTTACGCCCTGACCGAACTGATTGTAATTTGTACTCGTATAATTGTATAGCGAAATTGAGCTGATATTAGCAAAATTCTGATTACCTGTGATACCCACATTTCCTGTTAGTCGTAAAGAGTTTATCCAAGGCATTTTTTTTGCGAATGCTTCTTTGTGGATATTCCAGCCTAAACCGACGGCATAATAAGGAGAGAATTGCTTGTTACTGCCATAAGCCGTTGAGCCATCCAATCTGTATACAACATCAAACAGGTAGCGGTTATCATAAGAATAATTTGCGCTTAGTGTTGTATTGACCGAACGATAAGTGCTACTTGATGCCAGAGGAGCCCCATCTAAGAGGTAGCTATACGCAAAACGTGGGTTTCCGGTGTTTCCTGCAGGAAATCCTTCCGCGACAGTTTGATACGAGTCGTTTTTATTTTCAGCGATGGTATTACGCCAGTTAGCGTTTAATTGATGCTTCTGGGCAAAGGTTTTATAAAAGGTCAACATAAAATTTCCTTGATAGGAAAAATTGTTATTTCGACTGTCTGTATATCTTCCTTTCCGTAAGGTTGGTGTTTCAAAGAAATCACTCATCTCGGGCGACTTATAGATTTTACCTTCTGTTGTTCCCTTAGTCATTTGTAGCGCAGCATTCGCTCTTAGATAACTCGTGATATCATAGTTGGCATTAAAGTTATTTTGTACCTCCAAGTTTTTAGATTTATTATATTGTGGCAGCAAGGCATCATATAATGGGTTGGAAATATAGAAATCGACAGAAGAGTTGGATTTTCGACTAATTTCCAAAAAGGGGTTTTCCCAATTTTTTTCATAATATGGATTTGTATTTACCCAAGTAGAAAATAAGCCATATTGCGATTCGGTTGTCTTGTTGCCTCTGATATAGGTAATATTGTTAATATTTACCTTATTTTTTCGATAAGTTAGGTTGATACTACCGCTATAACTATCTCTTCCTGACCCAATCATGGCTCCTTTTCCTGTCCGATAGTTTAAGCCAAGATTGTAGATAAAGGTCTCGTCGCCGCCAGCTGCATTGATCGAGTTGTTAGTTGAGAAGCCATTTTGTAAAGGTTCGCTTAGCCAGTAACTATCAACTCCTTTTTTTACAAATGAAAGGTGTTGATGGTATAGGCTATCGAGATATACTTGTTGTGTGGGACCTGATGATGAGTTGTAACGTCCAGAGAGTCTTTCAAATTCCAATTTTTCAGTCGCATTCATCATATTGTATGCGGACAAATCGGGCATTTCAAACCTAAAGTCTTGGGTGTATGTAAACTGTAATTCGCCAGGTTTGGGTTTAATTGTCTCTATAACAACAACACCGTTAGATGCTTGTGAGCCATATAGTGCTGTTGATGCAGCATCTTTAAGTATGGTTACTGATGCGACGCGATTCATGTCAAGGTCAACAATAGTCTGTATTGTTGTTGGGAATCCATCCAATACAAATAGTGGCTGATTGGGATCAGCGCCGAATTGGTCCGTTAGCGTGGAACTAGGGATGCTGCTCTTGCCGCGAACTTCAATCACTGGCATGACGTTTGGATTTGATCCTGCCAAATTGTTTTCAATTTGCAAAAAAGAAGGATCCAATGTCTTCAAACTTTGAATAATATTGTTGTTGCTCACTGCTTTTAATTCAGCACCAGAGAATTTTGTGGTTGCACCTGTAAAGCTGTCTTTACTTCTATTGATTCCTGTTCCTGTGACCACGACTTCTTCGATCACGTTGTCTTTCTTGCGAAGTTTGATAAACATTCCATTGATAGAAGAGGTTGCTTTAATTTCCTGATTTTCGTAACCAATGAAGGAGACAATAAGCATTTCATTCAATGAAGTAATTGGCAGATTGAATACTCCATCCGTATTGGTTTTCACTGATTTTCTATCGTCATTTTTTTGGCGTATGGATGCCCCTTCAACGGGTTTTCCATTTTCATCAAGTACCTTTCCAGTAATGTATTGTTGCCTGATTTGGCTCAGGTTGCTGTTATTCGGGCTTTTTTTTCGCGCAGGTTTAATCACAACCGTATTATTAACAATCTCATAGTCGAGACCATTCGGTTTTAGAATGGCATCCAATGCCTGCTGTAGGGTGCCATTTTCGAATTTAACACCGGTATCCTTGATCTTTTCGAGTACAACGTCTTTATAGAAAAAACTATAACCCGATTGTTTTTCCAATTGTTGGAAAACTTGCTTGATAGACAACTGATTTGAATTGATAGAGATGCGCTGCGCATTGGTAGTTCCGTGGAGCTGCATCAGACTGATGGTCAAAAGCGCCGAAACAAGGTGAAAACGCAGTTTGTTTTTTCGGTTAAATACGGTGGGTAATTTGCTGTCATTACTGCTCTCCACAAAAGCCCGAGGCCAGGTGATGACAGCTGAGTTTGCTGGAATTTGGACATGGTTATCCCATGGGACCGAAGGTTTGGCCTTCCTGTTGTTTTGCATTAGGTTAATGTTTTATAAGTTCAGTATTAATAATTTAGTTTTTCAGTAGGATTGTTTTTTGTTGATTTTTATTCTGAACGATGTCGAAATTCAATCCAGCAGTTTGCAGAACGGTTAGGATTTCCTGCAAATTCATCTGCTTATTGATTTTTCCACTGAATCGTTCGTTTATTTCGGAGTCGTCAAGACGGACGTTGAGATCGTACCATCTTGCCAACTGTTGCATGATTTCATTTGCTGTGGCATTATGGAAGGTAAAGTAACCTTCACGCCAGGTTATATACTCGGCGGCATCCACATTTTTCTTAACGAGCAAAGTGCCTTTAAAATTCGCTTGCTGGTTGGGGGTCAAGAGTATTTTCTGCTGCTGATGTTGTACTTCAACTTTACCTTCAACAAGTGTTGTCTGCGTCGTAAGATCATTATCATAGGCATTGATATTGAAATGTGTACCCAAAACTTTGACTTGTTGATCGGTTGTTTTTACAATGAATGGTTGTTCCGGATTTTTGCTAACTTCAAAATAGGCTTCACCATGTAATTCAACTAAACGCTCTGGGCCTATGAATTTCGAAGGGTAGCTCAAGGAGCTATTCGCATTCATCCATACTTTGGTTCCATCGGGAAGTACAATTTTAAATAGTTGCCCTCGAGGTGTTAAAAGCGTATTTTGGACGATGTGATCTGCGTTATCGTTATAGATAAGTTCTCCGTTTTTGACTTCCTGTACACCTTCAATTGCCCGGGTAGCTTGCCCTTGTTTATTGAGTATGACGACTTCTCCATCCTCAAAAGTAAGTTGTACATTTTCCTGTACTGGGCGGATCGTCGCTAATTGTTTAGGGCTTATTTTGTCGAAGATGGCATACTGGTAATAATAATAGCCCATGGCAAAACCAAGCGCGATGGTGATGGATGCCGCGATACGAATCCCATACCTATAGCCAATAGATTTGGGTTCAGGGAATGCCATACTATGATTTAGACGTTGTAGTGTACGGTGCTGACTTGCTTGAATATCGTTTTCCGTGGGCATATTGTTTGCCTCGGCTTCTTCAAACCATTTTTTCAAGGTATCATATTCAGCTTTATTTTCAAAGCCCAATAGATAGTTTTTGATTAGTTTTTGCAGCGTATTAGGTACTTTCATCTAGTTAAATCTGTTTATTCATTAGTAAGCAGTCTCTTTAAGAGATTTATGTTGACTTCGACTGTTTCAGCTATGATGGAGTTATCAGTGATATTCATTATCCTGTATCACTTGAATACATCATGATGACTTCACAGGTCGTTTGGTTAGCCTTGTATAGATATAGTCATCGAAAAAACTGAAAGCACCTACGCTAAAATGAAAAAAAATTAAAAAAATGAGAGAAAGGTGTGGAAGTCTTTGGTAACTAGGCGTAAACGTTTGAGCGCTTTGTTTATTTGATTCTCAACAGTACTTTTTGATAGGCCGTATTCTAGGGCTATCTGGTTGATGGATTTGTGGTTGATGCGGCTTTCATTGAAAATAACTCGGCAACGTTCAGGAAGATTTTGTATTTCTTCTTGAATGAGGTCCAATAGATAGCGGTAATGTAAGCGATCTTCGATTGGCGCATCATCGAGGATGATATCTACTTTATCGATATCCACCCTATGATGGTCGCTATTTTTATTGAAGTAAGAGAAGGTGAGGTAGCGTGCGCCAGTTTTGAGGTAGGATTCGATATTATTGATTTCTTGCAATCTACTTCGATTTTTCCAGATGCTCAAGAATAGGTCATGTAGGATGTCTTCCGTTGCTTCTGTATTTTTAGTTTTGGGGTAAACATATTGATAGATCTGTTTCCAAAAATAATTGTATAGTGCATCGAATGCAGTTCGGTCGCCTTCTGCGATTTGTTTCAGCCAAAGTGCAATTGTACTATCCATTTTTAGTTTCCAATTATGGCACAAATGTATCTAAAAAAAAGATAGTTAAAAAAGGTTAGACCGAGAACTACTTAAGATGAGTCCTGATCTAACCTTTTCTGTTGTAATCTACGAGATCAAAAAATGCATGTAAGGAAATCTCTGTTATTTACCTCACTGCGTATCGTCGCAATAGTTACAATTTTGTTGATATTCGTGTTATTTGCTATATTTCTGTTCTGTAAAAGCAGTATAAAAATAGTCGATAGAAGCTTGTACAGGTTTGTAAACAGTCCTATACTTGACCGTGCTTGGACTAAAAATATTTTTTAAACTTGCAAAATCCTCATAGGGTGTAATACGCACAGTTGTGGAATCTCCGGAATTGTTACGATAGGTGACCTCTGTAAATTGCATTGGATAAAATGTGCCCTGTCTGGGCAAATTGTTCTCTCGTGCCAATACCAAGAAATGCTCGCTGGCGTTCGCTTTGTCAAATTTTGAAAATGAACGATTTACAAGGGTACGTATATAACTCTGACCGTAAATAAACTGACTCGAGGCTACTGATCGAGAACTATCACCTTGACTGGTAAATGAATAAACGTTTGCCGTGTATGTTGCTTCCGAAAGTGCATCTAAGGTGATGAGTTTTATTTTACCATGTTCGCTGGCTTCTATCGGGTAATTTTTTACTTCTGCCATAGGTGAAAGGCTGCTCCTGAGATATACTCTCACACTAGTCACTTTGGGGTCTGTCGTTACTTTAAAACGCAGTATTCCCCTTTGATTGCCCGGGATAATAGATAGCGAATCTACGCGACCCGGATAGTAAATTTCCCCATTTTTTAGGTATTCCCCATAATAATAGTCTGATGGCTTGCAACTGTAGGTTAAAAGAACAGTCCCCAATACGATCAGCATATAATTCAATATCTTTTTCATAATTTATCAGTCTACGTATTTTCCATATAATTTCAATTCCGATATCGCAACTGTGAGGGCATTACCTAAAGGTTGTTCTCGAACGCCGTTCCACGTACAGTTTACTTTTATGCGGAAATATTTGAATCCGCTCGGGTTATCCCAGTTGACTTCAAAATCTTCTCCCTTACGCGCATAGTCTTGATCCTCGCTATTCGCGTTAGTGCCAAAGGCTAGGCCGGATGGACGGACGCCTTCAAATGTTCCGAGTAATGTCCAAGAATCCCAAGAACCATCTTGTGCCGGTGAATTACTGCCATAAAGCTCGAATTCTTTTGGGTGTGTAGCTTGAAACAATAGCCCATAATTGTCGTTCCGACCCCAGAGTTTGACCCGACTTATTTGTGCCTTTTTACGGGCATCTAAAGTGAATTGAAATGGGATCGGAGCAGCCTTACCCCACCACTGCTTGTTTGTGATATAATAGGGTGATCCTTCAATCCCGTCAAATAGTGATACTTGCATTTCGGCACTTCCACCTTGTGCATTATAATTGCTGATGTAATCACCGTTTCTATTCATATCGCTATAGGCCGTGATACCGTTATAGATCAATAAATTGTTGATTTCATATTCTTCTTGTGGTGTTAAATTGCGACGAACGGTGTCTGATACGTTACCCCATTGATCGCGTATCACAATACCGTAGGTGGTTGCGATCGGTTGTTCTCCACGAACGCGAATAACACCTTCTTTGGATTTTGTATAGGTCTCGTTCAGGACATTCCAGCCGATCTCTTTGGTGGTCGGATTTTCCCCGTATTTGAATACACTTAAAATGATATTTGCGGCATCTTTATTTTCAAATTTGAGGTTCACTCCACCAAATGTGCTATAGAAAAAATCGTTAGATTTAAACGATTCGGCTAAAATAATATAATTGGGCTTTCCTGTCTTGATTTTAATAGTAACAGGATCAGATTCCACGTCACCAACCGCGACAGCAACAAGTTTAACTTCATGTTCACCGATTGCAGCATATCCTTGCACAGCAAGTTGATTATCGTATATGCTGGCCTTAGTGACCATTTCTTTCCCATTTTCCAATGTATATGTTGCCTTGACATAGCGTAAGTCTGCTGATGTTGGCAAATCGTAACTGATCTTTGCTCCCCCGGGAGCTTCTTCATAGGCAAGGTTCTTTAAGGTATTTGGTTTTTCTCCTTGCCTTGCTGCGGTAATGCCAATGTCTTCCTTGCAACTTGTCCATAGTAATGGAGTCATCAAAAGGATTGCTAGCATGATGGGAGCGATTTTATTTATTAAATTTTTCATGATGCAATAGTTGTAATTTAGACTACCATCCTGCACTTTGTACAAGATTTGGGTTACGTCTTCTTTCATTTAAGCTTAATGGCCAAAAGTAATCCCGATCCATAAATGACCGTGTATATAATAGTGTTGTCCGATAGTAAGAGCCTTCGGATGATTGATTGATATCCCATCCTAAAATTGGATTGTTTAGTTCCTTGACCGCATCTTTCCAACGGCGAAGATCCCAAAAACGTACACCTTCCAAAGCAAACTCATTTGTACGTTCACGTTTGATAATTTCACGCAGTCCATCTTTGGTTGTGGGTTTGTTTGGTGCAGAAGAGTAATTTTGCCATGATTCTACAACACCTTTAAGACCACTGCGCGCTCGGACGGCATCAATGTAGGAATAAGCCTCTGCTGAGGGACCATTTGCTTCGTTTAATGCTTCTGCGTAGTAAAGGTAGAGATTGGCTAAACGCATGATAGGGTGCCCAAATAACCGAGCTGTGTAGGCGTTACTTGCACCTACGGTACTCCGATAATTATAGTGTTTTTTTGACGCATATCCTGTCCAATTGAATCGTGTAGGGTCCACTTTTCCCGACGATCCCGAATATTTGAGATCAATATTGTAGGCATTTGCATCCGAACCGGCTTGCAACATAAAGACACGTCCGGCATCAAACATTAAGGTGCCATAAAATCTATTTTCCCGATTTAGATTCATCCGGGCTGTTTGTTTCCCGGCGACCAAATCATATTTATAAGCATCTGTGTTGGGAACTGTAATCAAATCGAATCTCGATGTGTATGGATAAGTAATATCCTCCTCAATAGGGACACCATTGTTGGAATAAAATTTTTCAACAATATTTATTGTCGCAGACATAAAGCCTAATAAAGTTCCTGATGTGGCATTAGCCGTGTAGCGGGGAAGCATAAAATAACCTTGAATGGTTCCATTGGCGGTGGATTTCGTATCCAGCCATAAAACTTCTGGGTTGTCTGTATTTTCGTTATAAGCCTCCCGAATATTCATTTGAAACTGTGTACTCACCTGTGGAGTGAATCCTCCCGTGGGCGTCCAGGTATGTAATTTTTTACCATGTTCGGTAGCAAAATCAATGGCCTCTTTACAGGCTCTCGCTGCCAATTGCCATTTTTCGGATGAATAACTGTGGTTGAATAGCTCCTTGCCATCGTTGTTTTTAATTGAAGCTTCTGTACCAACGTTTCCGTTGAAAAGTGGACTGGCGGCAAAAACCAATATCTCAGCCTTCATTGCTTTGGCGACGATTTTTGTAATGCGTCCTGTTTCACTGTTCACTGCAGTAACGTCATCCATTAAATTAGGGATGGATTCATCAATCATACTGATAATATAGTTGAAGCATTCATCGACGCTATTTCGAGGCAGCTGGGATGATCCTGGGCTGTCATAGATAGGGATATTCTTGTCTCTGATAGGTACAGGGCCGTACTGTTTCATTAAGAGAAAATGATAGTAGGCTTTCAAAAATTTGACTTCTGAGATCCACATCTGTTTTTCTTCGTCTGTCATATCCGGTACCGACATAATATTGTCGAGAAATGTATTGCAGTTTGTGATACCCACCCAAAGATTTGTTGCTCCATTGTTCCCATCCCAAGCATTTAACAAGGGGTTGTCACCATTTTGGTTGCCCAAAGCAATTCTCCAATTGAAATACCCTGAATAGGTTGATTCGGAGTTTAGCCAGAATTCGTCGCCCGAAAGCCAGCCAGGGTTATTGGTCATTGAAAAGCTTTGCGGTAATTGACTATAACAGGTCACTAAATAACGTTCGGCCATTGTACGCATTGCGAATGCTTGGTCGAGTACAGGTGCATTATCTGGAACAACATCCAGAAACTTATTACAGGAGGTCGAAAGACCCACTAACAACCCTAACACGATTATACTTTTCTTAAATCTCATTTTCATAGTTTCTTATAAATTAGCATTGATACCAATGTTAAATACTCTTTGTAGTGGATAGTTGAGCGCGTTACCACCCATTTCAGGATCCCATAATTTGAAAGAGCTAAATCGCAATAGATTTGTTGCACTGGCATAAATACGCAGGTTTTTGAATTTGTATCGTTGCGTTAGTTTTTTGTTGAATGTGTAACCTAATTCGACTTGTTTTAAACGAAGTAGACTGCCATTACGCATCCAAAAAGTACTTTGAACTGTATTATTGGCCATTGGCATGACGCTTAAACGAGGCCATGCTGCATAGATGTTTTTATTGTCTTCGGACCAATAGTTATTTGCCCATTCCTGGAAGACAGCGTTGGGTGATGTTTCAACACCGAATGGAGCAATTCCTCGACTCAATGGACTGCTTGTATTATTCGTCGTTGGATTAATAAATAACGATGTTCTTCCAACTCCGCTAAAAAAGAATGAGCAGTCGAAACCTTTATAGCCTGTGCTTAAACCAAAGCCATAATTGATTTCTGGAGTCGTAGGATAGCCTATTGGCATGCGGTCGTCGTCATTGATTAAGCCGTCTCGATTAACGTCCAAGTATTTGATATCTCCACCACGGACTGTTGATCCGAATTCTTGGGCGGGACTATTATAAACTTCATTGTCATCGATAAACAATCGCTCAGCTATATAGCCAAACTGATTGCTGACGGAAGTTCCTTGACGTTGACGGTACTCGTTTTTATACGCTGGCTCTTCGAAGAATGCATATTCTCCTGTTGCAAAAGTGAATGTTCCTCTACCTTGGAACCATAAATCACTGTTAACAGACTTATTGTAAACCAATTCTCCGTCAAATCCCTTACTCTTATATTTTCCGACATTGGCAAAAACAGAAGCGGTTAGACCATTGATTGAGGATAATGAACGGGCTTGAACGATATTGTCGCGTTGTTGTTGATAAAAATCACCTGTAAATGTCAATGCGCCTTTAAATAAGCTTAAATCAATTCCTAAATTGGTTTGTTTGGAGATTTCCCATCTAATGTCAGGGTTAGCATACCGGTTGACCACAATACCGTTGACTGTTCTACGTCCTGATTCGGCAGGTAAGCCAAAAGAATAACCATAGTCTGTGCTATTCAGGTTAACATCGGAAAGATAGAAGAATCTGGTATCAAGTATCTGGTCATTCCCGAGAATACCACGCGTGAAGCGGAATTTTAAATTACTGACAACCTCCTTAATTGGTTCGAAAAACTGCTCATTGGAGACATTCCATGCTAAACCGAAGGAAGGGAAAAATCCCCAACGAAATTTGTCTGAAAACTTCTCCGAGCCATTGTACCCAAAAGCAAATTGGGCATGATAACGATTATCATAGCCATAGGTGAAGCTGCCTGACAGGGACACATTTCTGTTGGGTAGCGTATTGATTAGGGAAATGTTATTGTCGACGGGTGTTTTGACATTATCTCGAATGGTGTTGATCAACATGCCAAATACATTATGCTTCTCATTAAAGGTCCGTTGATAGGAGAGCTGGTTCTCCATGTAGAAAACAGCGGATTGGGTTCTTTCGCCAGGAACAAAGTCGAGATATTCTGTTCCTGTTTCTGGATTGATTTCGCGAAAGAGCAAAGAGTTGTTTTTTGGATCAGTTCCTATTGGCTCATAATAAAACGGGTTGTACTGGCGCGATTGGGCAAAATAAGAATTTCTGCTGAGATTGAAGAGTCCTCTATAATTTAGACCTTCCAAAAGAATTGTTGAAAAATCTTGTTTTAATTCCAATTGCACCTGAATATCACTTCGCTTTCTTTCCGAGTATCCGCGCATAATCTGTGCGTAAGGGTTGGCATACTGTCCCTTGTCGGCATTTCCAAAGAGTGGATGCTGAATATAGGACTGACTAGGGCCAGCTTGATATACAGGAAGAAATAAAACAGGATTTGCACGTAGTGCAAGATTGTATGCCTCTGCTCCATTTGTCGGTGGACCACTGTAATTTTGCAGATTGGCCACGGTGCGAACCATAGCGAATGTTGATTTGGTTAAGTTGATACCAATATTGCTCCGCAGGTTCATAACCTTGAAATTTACGTTATTGTTAAAGTTGTTCAAAGCATCCATTTTAAGTAGACCATTGTCATTGGTAAAATTTCCGCTCACATTATACGTTGCAATTTGTCCACCGCCAGATACGCTTAAGTTGTAGTTTTGGGTTGTTGTGGTCTTCTTAGTAAGCGCATTGAGCCAATCTACTGCTGGGTAAGTAATCGGATCATCTCCAGCAGCGGTGCGTTCAATTTTGTATTGCCCATAGGGTTCTACTCCCAAGGGGTCACGTGTTGTAACAGCCTCATTGTACATTTTCATCCAAGTGACGGGATCAGCAAATTTCAGCGTATGGGTAGGTGTCGATATGCGTTGTTCGGCTCTAAAACTGATCGTTGCGGGTCCGTCACGTCCTATCTTTGTTGTCACTAAAACAACTCCGTTTGCGCCACGGGAGCCATATACGGCTGATGCGGTGGCATCACGTAAGATCGAAAAATTTTCGATGTCATCAACGGGGATACGTGCCAAATCATCCGCTGTGACCTCCATATTATCGACAAGAATCAATGGTTTATTATTTGTTCCAAAAGTACCTACACCCCTGATGAAAAAATCGGCATTGTCGCCCCCCGGCTCTCCACTACGTTGGAATGAAACGACGCCAGCAACTTTGCCTTGTAATGCTGCTGTAAGGTTGCTTACTGGTGCACGTAGTTCTTTAGGGCTAAGTGATGAAACGGAACCAATAAGGTCGCTCTTCTTGGAGCGTTGACCAAATGCTGTAACAACGACTTCGTCAATAGAACTTGATGCAGATTCTTTTAATATGATATCAAATTTTGATTTTCCGTTAACAGCAACTTCCTGTGGATCATATCCAACCATTGTGAAAATCAGGGTCGCATTAGTGGGTACTTTTAGTACAAAAGCTCCATTGACATCTGTAGCAGTACCAAGACCTGATTTTCCCTTGATACTTACGCTTACCCCGGTAAGTTTTCTGCCTAAGGTGTCACTGACAGAACCTGTTACTTGAGTTTCTTGCTGAAGATCTAAATTCTTATTGATTATTGGTTTGCTAATAATCTTGTTAAGGGCATCTCGTTGCGGTTCATTTTTTTTCTTAATGACAATTGTTTTGTCAAAGAAATCATAAGTAAAATCTGCATTCCCCAATAGAATGTTTAAAACCTGTGAAAATGGCTGGTTTTTTACATCGATTGAGATGTCTTTATTGGCAGATATTTCATTCTTTTTATAGAAGAAAGTATATCCACTTTGTTTCTCAAGATCTTTTAAAATAACTTGAAGACTTGTATTATGCTTTTTAAGCGTAATTTGCTGTGCATAGGTATGAGCATCCACTTGGGATAGTCCTAGGCCGATCAGTAAAGTGATTAAGTTGACCCTCATAAGAGATCTAGGTAATGGTCGCGCAAAAAAAGGTTTTTGTTTTTCACTTTTAAGGCTTTTATTAGGCGCCATGTTAACGCCCAACAATCCTTCATGAAAATCCCTCTCCTTCTTCATGAACGGAGTTATTGAAAATTTCATTAAATTCGTTTGGTTTTAATGTGTTAATAATTGAGATGTTATACGATGCTTAAATACCAATTACTACTACGGATTCTGCGCCAACAGGGTCCGTTTTTTTATTGGTATTAGCAGTAAGGATTTATGGCGGCAGTTTTGTGCTTATCATAATTTTAACAATTGGTTATGTAATGATTAATTTAATTCGGCTATTGTCACCCATCAAAGCTTTTGTATTGAGATCTGCATAATTGAGCAGTTCAATCAATTTATTTAAACTTAGATTGCGGGGGATTGTACCCGTGTATTGTTCTTTGCTTTTACTTCGTTTGTATATAATGTCAATATTATACCAGCGGGCAATTTGTTGCATTACCTCTTCCGTGTTATTACCATTAAAATAAAACTGACCTTTTTTCCAACTTAGTACTTCTTCAATATCTACGTGGCGGGAATTTAGGGTGCCATGTTGCAAAGTAGCCTGCTCATTTGGTTTTAGGTAAATATTGGATTGCGGTACATCTTGCGCTGAGACCATCACAGATCCTTCCTCTAGGGTCGTTTGTGTTCTATCTGTTTCGGGATATGCATTGACATTGAAGCGGGTTCCAAGAACTTCAATTTTCTGACCACGTGTTTTAACAATAAATTTGCTTCTATTGGTTGTTTTCTGCACATGAAAATAGGCCTCACCCTGTAATTCAACTTCTCTGTCTCTATTGTCAAAGGAGGTTGGATAAGAGATTTTCGAATCAGCGTTTAGTGTCACCAATGTGCCATCTGATAAGGTTAGGTCATAGGTGGCTCCTTTTGGCGTATACATGCTATTTTTCTGTATACTTAATTGTCCTGTTTTAACATCATGATAGCTGATTTGACCATTTCCATCCTTTTTTATAATAACATCGCCTGTTTGTATACTTTGATTGAGCGAAAGATGTTCGAGATCTATTCGTTTGCCATTTCCTAAGATAATGATTGCTCTTTCTTTGCCAGGCGGTATTGATGCCAGTTGCGCTGTGGTCGCTAAGATCTCGGGCTTTGGCCAGAATCGTAAGATCGAAAAACCGATCAGTAGGACGCTGGCAGCGACAGCTATATATCTGGCTGTACGAAGCTGTATAATTTTTCTTTTCGGATTTTGTATATCCTTGATAAGGCTCTTTCTCGCATTATGTTGAATAGCTTCAAATTCGGTCTCAGAAATGCCATCTTCTGATTGTTTTTCAAACCAGTCAAGTAGTTCTTTTCGCTCTTGAACAGTATCCTTCCTGTTCAAGAAGACGGAAATCAGCTTGTACATTTCGTTTATTTGATTCATAACAGGTTCCATTGGAATGGTCAGTTATTATACAAGTGTGTGAAATAAGGGGGAACCTCTAGTCGAAAATGAAAAAAAAGTGTTTTTTTTTCAAATGGTTGAAATATCTATAATATACCTGTTAAAGAGTTACGGGTATTGACTAAAAAAACAGTGTAAAGTGAAATAAATGGCTTGTTGCTGCGCGAAGATGTTTGAGTGCTTTATTAATGTGTTTTTCGACTGTAGACTCACTGATATTAAGCTGCAGAGCAATAGCTTTATTGCTCATGTAGAAATCACGGCTCAATTTAAATACTTCTCTGCACTTTTCGGGAAGGTTTTCGACTTCTTTAGCGACAATATCGATGATATAGCGGTAATAGAGTTTGTCTTCTATTGCAACGGTTTCATCTTCTAGTTCGAGCTCGTCAAACTCGAGGGATGATACCTTTAATTTTAAATTCTTACGATAATGAGCAAGAATGAGGTATCTAGAGGAGCTAAATAGATAGGCTGGGAGAGATTCTATTTGTTCAATCATTTCCCGATTTTTCCATACTGACATGAAAAGGTCGTGCAGTATATCTTCAGCGGCTTCACTGCTAGCAACTTTTTTTGCAATAAAAGCAATTAAATCGGGTGTGAATAGATCATATAATACAACAAATGCCCGTTGGTCCCCTTTGCGTATAAGAGGGAGGAGTTCGTGATATTGATATGATTTTTGATTTTTCATGGGGTACTCGGGCAGTAAACTTAGTGAAAAAAATACGATTTCTTGTTACAGGAAAGATAATCTCTATTTTTTAACGTTCTTCCTATATTCTCAAGGACTTTAATAGCTTTTTGGGGGAATAAAACTCAGTTAGCTACCCCCCAAATCGTTGTTTTATTTTTTATGGCTGAGTTATACTTGTCAATGGGAAAATACCACTTTCGACATGCGCTTTTTCAATCAGCTGGCGTAATTCTTTTACTTTCTTTGGATTTTCCTGGGCAACATTGTGTTGTTCTTTGGGATCTCGTTGGAGGTTATATAGTTCGGCTGTAGATTGGCTACTTTTAACTTTTTGTAAGATAAGTTTCCAGTCTCCCTGACGCAAGGCTTGACGTCCCCCATCTTCATGGAATTCCCAGTACAGGTATTGGTGCTGTTTTTGTTGCTTGTTTTTACCTAGTAGCGTTGGCACAAATGAAATACCGTCTGTATAATGCGGTTTGTTTGCTCCGGCAAGCTCAACCATCGTAGGCATAATATCCCAAAAGGCGCCTAGGTAGTTTGAAGTTTTCCCTTCAGCAACTTTACCATGCCAGTACACAATGAAAGGGGTCTTGATGCCACCTTCATAGAGGTCGCGTTTGTTGCCACGCAACCCACCGGAGCTATTGAAAAAATTGGGGTCAGCTCCGCCTTCCTTGTGCGATCCGTTGTCGCTCGTAAAAATGATAATTGTATTGTCTAATAGCTTGTTTTCACGTAACCGATCAACAATTTGACCGACATAAGCATCCATACGGCTTACCATACTCGCATACATCGCATGTGGTTTTTCAACCGAAGTGTAACCGGGAACAGTTGCTTGTGGTCCATAGTCATTTCCTTTATGCGGTTTTTCATCAAACCGGTCTGCATATAATTGGTAATATTTGTCATCCGGACCTGATAATTCGGCGTGTGGAAGAACGGTAGGTACATAAAGGAAAAAAGGTTTCTCCTTATTTTCATCGATAAATTCCAGGGTCTTTTCTTGGATTAATGCTGGTGCATACTGCCTTTTGGCCATTAAACCATTGCCATGGAGTTCTATCCTTTCCTTATTATGCCAGAGGTGAGTTGGGTAGTAACGATGGGATTGACGTTGACAGTTATAGCCATAAAATTCATCGAATCCTTTTTGATCGGGCGCCCCTGTTGTATTGACCATTCCAAGGCCCCATTTTCCAAATGCACCGGTTGTATATCCTGCCTGTTGTAGAAGCATAGCGAAAGTTTGTACAGAGTCTGCTAGCGGTTGTTGTCCTTCGGGTTCAATTTCTTTGTTCCCGCGTACATAGGTGTGGCCAGTGTGCTGTCCTGTCATTAAAGATGATCGCGACGGAGCGCACACAGATGTCCCAGCGTAGAAGTTGTCAAATTTCATTCCTTTGGCAGCCAATGAATCGATATGTTTCGTTTCAATTTTTTGCTGACCGTATACACCAAGGTCTCCATAACCAAGATCATCTGCCATAATAAGTACAATATTCGGTCTTTGGTCCTTCTTTTGAGCTATGGCAAGAGAGGCTAGAGTCAAAAGAAGAGACAAGATAAAAGATGTTTTCATTTGCATTAGATTATTTCTTCAAATTAATTTTTTCTTAGCTAAGACTGTCCACTAGTTTATATAGTAGTCCAATTTAATCCACTAAAACAGTCAGGTGGTCCTAATTTAGTTTTATTGGTTATGCTTCGGCTTTTTTTAGTACTTCTATTTTTGAGAAGTATATTATTCTAATTATTTAAAAAAGAATGAGGGTTAAATTTACTCAAAAATAGCTTTTGATCGTACTAGTTCGCATTGGTTGAGATATAATAGCGGCAATGTAAAGAGCCTTAATTTGATAATATGTTACTTTTTGTTGTCTACGCATACGATTGTGTAATAATTTATTGTGTGCTATCAATTGTAATCTCCGATATGTTCATATTTATTTTCTAATTTCACCCTAATTTTATGAAAATGCTCTTATGGCCAAATCAATTAAAGAAATAGCACAAGAACTCAATGTGTCTAAATCAACTGTTTCATTAGTCATTAATCACAAAGCCGAGCGAGCACGCATTAGCAAGGAATTGGAAAACCGTGTACTTGCATACGTTGAAAAAGTAGGCTATAAGCCCAATGCTCTCGCTAAGAGTTTAGCTACGGGGCGGTCAAATACCATCGGTCTAATTGTAGAGAATATTGGAGATTCTTTTTTTGGTCCATTTGCTTTATATGTAGAGGAATTGTTCCGAAAGAAAAATTATCACGTCCTCTACAGTAGTACGCTTGGCGATTCACAAAATGCACGCGATATCATTGATTCGATGTTGGAAAAGAAAGTAGAGGGTATTATTTTGGCTCCGACAGTAGATTTGGAAGAATACCAACGCAAAATATTGGAACATAAAGTTCCATTGGTCGTTTTTGATAGAAATTCTCCAGCAGTGGAAACCCATTATGTGCATATTGACAATGAAGTTAGTGGGAAGAATGCATGTGACCATTTGAAATCTATTGGTTGTAGAAATTTTGGACTGGTAACCATCGATTCGGATCAACCACAAATGTTGGCGCGCAAACGTGCCTATTTAGATTTTTGTGACACATACGGAATGGAGCCTCGCATACTGCAATTACCTTATCAGCATCTGAAGCAGAAAGGTTCACGTACGTTGAAAAATTGGGCAGCTAAGCAGGTTGGATTAGATGGTCTCTTTTTTACAACAAATTACCTTTGTATTCTCGGCTTGAAGGCCTTGCGGTCAGCGGATGAAAATAACTATGATTTTCCGATGTTTTCTTTTGATGACCATGAGTTGTTTGATCTTTTAAACCCTAAAATCTCCTGTATACAACAACCATTGGAACCTCTGGCTAAGACTTGTGTGAAAGTTTTGTTAAAGGAAATAGATCAAGGGATATCCACACCAAAAGAATATATCATCTCAACAAAATTGATCCGGCGCTAAAATGGGGCAATAAAAGGATGTGTAGAAATTGATTGTAAAAATAATAAGACCTGCTTCTCAATGCCAGGTGTTTGTTTTGATTTAATATTCTTTTTTATATCTTTACTAATACGTTTTAGTAGAAATATTTTTATATATCCTAAATAATGAAAAAATCTATAAGTGTTTTTCTGGGTTCGTTATTGTCTTTTGGTTTGTTTTGCGCAAAACCGGTTTTGGCTCAGAAATTTAGAGGGCAGCAGTTAGAAGCTGTCGATCTTGTTAATCCATTAATGGGTACAGAATCCAAATTTGAGTTGTCCAATGGTAATACCTATCCCTCAATAGCGCGACCTTGGGGAATGAATATGTGGACACCTCAAACGGGGAAAAATGGCGACGGATGGCAGTACCAATATACTGCGGATAAGATTCGTGGTCTAAAACAGACTCACCAGCCATCACCCTGGATGAATGATTACGGTGTTTTTTCAATCATGCCTGTGACTGGAAAGCCGGTATTCGATCAAGAGGAGCGCGCGAGCTGGTTTTCGCATAAAGCGGAGATTGTAAAACCGTACTATTATTCGGTTTACCTAGCGGACCACGATGTGACTGCTGAGATGACTCCAACAGACCGCGCAGCAA
The DNA here is from genome assembly GCF_001899705.1 of Sphingobacterium sp. 40-24. Taxonomy (NCBI): domain Bacteria; kingdom Pseudomonadati; phylum Bacteroidota; class Sphingobacteriia; order Sphingobacteriales; family Sphingobacteriaceae; genus Sphingobacterium; species Sphingobacterium sp. 40-24. Next base: position 56,781 of record NZ_MKWH01000055.1, read on the forward strand.
TGTTTAGGATCTCGTTTAATAAAACAGAAGATGCGTATATTGTTTTGGATGCTTATGAAAAGGGATCGGAAGTTCAGATTATTCCAGAAAAAAATATGATCATTGGCTATTCTTCGAAATATGCACGGGGCCCACTGCCTGCTAATTTCAAGAATTATTTTGTTTTGGTTTTTGATCAACCTTTTGCAAGTGTCGCTACTTGGGAAGGCAAAGAGAAGAAGGATGGGCAACTTCAGATCAAAGGTGATCACACTGGTGCAATCGTAGGGTTTAAGGTAAAAGACAAATCGAAACCAGTACAGGTGAGCGTAGCATCTTCCTTTATTAGTGCCGAACAAGCCTTATTAAACTTAAATGAGTTAGGTAATAAGTCTTTCGATCAAGTAAAAGAAGATGGACGTCAGATCTGGAACTCTACGTTAGGAAAAATTAAAGTAGAAGGCGATGATATCGATCAGTTGCGTACATTTTATTCGACGATGTATCGGACCTTATTTTTCCCAAACAAGTTATATGAAATTGATGCGCAAGGAAAGGCTGTACATTACAGTCCATATAATGGAAAAACACTTCCTGGTTATTTATTTGGAGGAACAGGTTTTTGGGATACTTTCAGAGCGTTGTATCCATTCTTAAACTTTATGTACCCTTCCATTAATAAGGAAATGCAGGAAGGTCTTCTCAATGCCTATTTGGAAGGAGGTTTCCTACCTGAATGGAGTAGTCCTGGATATGCCGATATTATGGTGGGCAATAATTCCGCTTCGGTGGTTTCGGATGCTTATATGAAGGGATTACGCGGTTATGATATCAATAAGTTATACGAAGCTTTACAACACGGTGCTAATAACGAAGGACCAATGAGTGCTGTTGGAAGGAAGGGCGTTGACTATTACAATAGTTTGGGGTACGTGCCATATGATGTTAAAATCAATGAAAATGCAGCACGTACTTTAGAATATGCCTATGACGATTTCACGATCTACCAATTGGCAAAAGCGTTGAACCGTCCGAAGGCTGAAATTGATTTGTATGCTAAGCGTGCGCAGAACTATAAGAATTTATTTGATCCATCGACCAATCTTATGCGTGGAAAGAATAAAGATGGAAAATTCCAGGCTCCTTTTAATCCATTAAAATGGGGTGACGCATTCACCGAAGGAAATAGCTGGCATTATTCGTGGAGCGTATTTCACGATGTTCAGGGGCTGATCGACCTAATGGGAGGAGAAAAGACATTTGTGAGCATGTTGGATTCGGTGTTTGTCCAGTCTCCAGATTTCGACGATAGCTATTATGGCGGTATTATCCATGAAATACGCGAAATGCAAGTTGCGAATATGGGGCAATATGCACATGGTAATCAGCCAATTCAGCATATGCCATATTTGTACAATTACGCTGGCCAACCTTGGAAAACACAATATTGGGTGCGTCAAGTGATGGATCGCATGTATAAGCCTACACCTGATGGCTATTGTGGTGACGAAGATAATGGTCAAACTTCTGCATGGTATGTTTTTTCAGCACTGGGATTCTATCCTGTTTGTCCGGCAACGGATGAATATGTGCTCGGAGCGCCATTATTTAAAAAAGCGACCTTAACATTTGAAAATGGTAAGACGTTGACCATTGATGCTCCAAAGAATTCTACTGAAAATGTATATGTAAATACATTGCAAATGAACGGTAAGGACTATGGTAAGAACTGGTTAAGTCACAAAGCATTGCATGAAGGTGGGACACTTAATTTTGACATGGCGGCAAAGCCTAATTATACGAGGGGAGCGTCCAAAAATTCAGCACCTTATTCAATGACAACAGATTTGCAAACAAATATCAAGTTGAAATCGAACAAAAAGAAATAATCATTAGGTTATGATAAACTTTAAAAACTTAAAAATCGTTGTTACTGTATTTGGCTTGGCATACTCTTGTTCACTTTTTGCGCAGGACAACTGGAAACATACCGAAAATGATCGCAAGGTTGCTGTGGATATTGACAGTATCAGTAAAGGTGGTTATACCCTAATTTGGATTAATAAAGACAAAGATTTTAGTGCTTCTTTAAAAGAAAGGCTGGTAGCGGCATATTTTACCAACTATCCTAAACTAGCCAAGAAATATAATAAAAAGACTATAAAAAAGGTCTCTTTTGTTATTGATCCGGACTATAAAGGTGTGGCAGCGACAGCGGGTGGGATTGTCCGTTATAGTCCAGCCTGGTTTGCCAAAAATCCAGGGGATATTGACGTGGTTACCCATGAGGTCATGCATATTGTTCAAGCATACCCCGATGGGGCGGGCCCGTGGTGGATTACGGAGGGGATAGCCGATTTTGTTCGATTTGATGATGGCCTAGATAATGCGGGGGCAAACTGGAAGCTGCCAGAATATAACGAAAAGCAGAAATACACCGATTCTTATCGTATTACAGCGCGCTTTTTGTACTGGATCAATCTACATGTAAAGAAGGATTTTGTCAAAAAATTGGATGCAGCGATGCGTAGCAAAAGCTATAGTGATGCTTTTTGGAAAGTGGAGACGGGTAAAACTATTGATGAGCTATGGGCCGATTATAGCCAAAATCCCACACTATAATTCATAAGCGATGAATATCAGAAGTTTAGTCTTTTTGGGATTAATTAGTGTCCCATATCTATTAAAGGCACAAGAAACTAAATTAGTTCAGTATGTCAAACCACTCATCGGAACGGCGAAAATGGGACATACTTTTCCGGGGGCGACAGTTCCATTCGGTGCTGTACAATTAAGTCCTGATACGGATACATTATCTTATGCTGTCAATGGACGGTACAACGGTGATGTTTATAAATATTGTGCTGGTTATCAGTATGATGATCCGACGATTGTCGGGTTTAGTCATACACATTTTAGTGGCACAGGTCACTCCGATCTTGGTGATATACAGATCATGCCGACACAAGGAAAAGTTCAATTAAACCCGGGAACAGCTGATCGACCACAAGATGGTTATCGATCATCCTACTCACATGCGAATGAACGAGCTGAGGCCAATTATTACAGTGTTTTACTGGATAAACATCAGATTAAAGCTGAATTAACGACTACAACACGTGTAGGGCTCCACCGTTATACATTCAAAGAGTCTGACGCTTCACATCTTATCGTAGATCTAACTGCTGGGATTTATAATTATGATGGCAAGAATGTTTGGACCGTTGTCAAGGTATTGAACGATTCAACACTGGTAGGTTACCGTCAAACAAACGGTTGGTCGAGAACGCGCACCGTATACTTTGCAATAAAGACCTCAAAAGCTTTTAAGAATTATGGCGCCAAGTATGAAGATGGAAAATCTGTGTATAATGGTTTCTGGCGTAAGTTTGATCAACAAAATAATTTCCCCGACCTTGCAGCGCACAATATTAAGCTACACTTGGATTTTGATACAAAAGCACAAGAATCCATCCTTCTGAAAGTAGCTTTAAGTCCAGTAAGCATGAAGAATGCATTGGCCAATATGGAGGCTGAGGCTCCGGACTGGAATTTTGATGGCTACGTTAAGAAAGGCCAAGAAGCTTGGGAAAAGGAGCTGCATAAGATAGAAGCTGAAATGTTGAACAAGGAAGACCTGGTCAATTTTTATACAGCCATGTACCATGCAAGCTTAATGCCGACAGTCTATATGGATACGAATGGTGAATATAAAGGCTTGGATCAGGAGGTGCACCGCGCCAAAGGTTTTACGAATTATACTTCATTTTCGCTGTGGGATACTTATCGGGCTTTTCATCCGCTGTTGAATTTAATTAACCCTTCTCGTAATGCTGATATTGTAGCATCCATGATGGCTCATTATGACCAGAGTGTATTGAAGATGTTGCCAATTTGGTCGCATTATGCGAATGATAATTGGTGCATGAGCGGCTATCATTCGGTGTCTGTTATTGTTGATGCAATACTTAAGGGCGTTTACAAAGGCGATGCGCAAGCCGCTCTAGCGGCTTGCGTACAAACGGCAAATACACGTCAGTATGAAGGAATAGGCGCCTACATTGATAAGGGGTATGTTCCTGCAGATGTATCGGGAACATCCGTTTCTAATACATTGGAATATGCGTATGACGATTGGTGTATAGCGCAATTGGCGAAAAAGTTGGGAAAAGAGGATATTTACACGACTTTTTCCAAAAGAGCTGAAAGCTGGAAATCACTCTATGATTCCTCCATTGGATTTATGCGTCCCAAGAATTCGGTGGGTAAATTTCAGGAGAAATTTGATGTTTTGGATACACATGGACAAGGATTTATTGAAGGGAATTCATGGAATTACAGCCTGTATGTACCGCATCAACCTACTGAAATGATGGCATTAATGGGAGGCAAAAAACGTTTAGAGTCTTATTTGGATTCCCTGTTTACCATGGAATTACCGGATAAATATTTTGAACATACGGAGGATATTACCCGCGATGGCATTATCGGAAATTACGTGCATGGAAATGAGCCTTCACATCATGTGGCATACTTGTACAATATAACCAATAGTCCCTGGAAAACCCAGGCCCGCGTCAGACAGATCATACGGAATCAGTATCACAATGGCCATGCGGGTTTAGGGGGAAATGATGACTGTGGACAAATGTCTGCCTGGTATTTATTTACTGCATTGGGTTTTTATCCAGTGGCACCTGGGGAAGATAGTTATTGGATTGGTAGTCCTTTGGTAAAATCGGCAAAGGTTAATCTTGAAAATGGACGCAGTCTTTCCATAGTTGCCCGTAACCAGTCTGAAAAGAATGTTTACGTTAAATCCGTTTCTTTAAATGGGCGGAAATTGGATAATTTTCTGTTACCCTATAGTAGCATTATAAATGGTGGTGAATTAATCTTCGAGATGAGCAATAAACCAAATAAATAAAAGCCTGCTCACAAAGATGAGACGATCAGGTGTGTACAAATGGATAGCTATCTGTTGCTTAGTTTTGTTTCTGATATTACAGTATCTCATGATCGCACGATCATATGAGATTAAAAGAAGCGAACTATTTCAGAAAGAAAAAAAGGCAATTAAGGTTGTTTACGATAAGCATATCTCGAACGATAAGATATTTCCGGGCGGGCAGAAACTTATCGATTCAACCTTAATGCCTCATTTAGTTCGTCTGAAAGCTTATTACCAAGACGATAGTAATGCTTTCAATAATCTGAAAGATAGCATCGCAAAAACGTTGGTAACGAGGCTTCGAAATCATCCAGCCATGGACAGCCTATTTCATAAGATCAGATCCGAAGTCAATTTGGGCGAAGGTTTTGGTTATGCCATTGTGTTGAAAGATATTTCGGTGACTTTTGATGCGAAGACTTTTATACCTATCCTAGACTTTGGCATAGATAAGCATACTCCTATTGGGGGTGAATTTCGGTTTATTGACAAAGACAATATCGTATCGTCGATTGCAATAACCGCAAATAGTAAGATGTCAAACCGTGTGGCTTTTACGTTGTATGTTGGGAATATTGATACAAATTTTTCTGTATTAAAAGCTATTTTACCATTATTATTACTGTCGGGCTGCTGTATAATTGGTATTGTTTGGTTGTATTTGGTGACATATGGTAGCTGGATAAAGCAGAAAAGAATGGCGGAAATGGCTTCTGACTTTATTAACAATGTCACCCATGAATTCAATACACCATTGACAACCATACGAATTGGTTTAACTAACTTGGTGGTAAAGGTTTCTAAAGAAGATAGACTAAAAATGGCAACAACTTTGGATACGTTGATGCGTCAGGTAAACCGTTTGGATCGATTAGTTAACAAGGCTATTGATTTGAGCGTGTTTAATCAGGAAGAGGTGGTTCTCGAAGAACACTTTTTGGCAGAACTTTTGGACCAATTAGAACAAGACCTAGCGATTTTGGTATCAGAAAGTACAGTAATTCAAATTTTAATGGATGAAAACGTTAAAGACGTAAAGGCGCTTGTCAATCCATTTATGTTCGTCACTGCTGTAAACAATTTGGTCGATAATGGGCTGAAGTATAATAAAGAGCCAATAAAACGTATCCATATTCGCTTGAGTATGGGCGGAGTAAATACTGTGATGATGACTGTACACGATAACGGAATAGGTATTTCACATAACCAACTGCCGTATATTTTTACGAAGGGATATCGGGGTAAGCAAGAAGCTTCTTCAAATGGGCTAGGTTTGGGACTTTTTTTCGTAAAGGAAGTTATGCGGATTCATCGATGGAAAATAGACGTTAAATCAGGAACCCAGTCTGGAACAACGTTTTCGGTTTCCATACCAATAATACAATAGATGATACTAAAATATGGACATATATTGCTGATTGAAGATGATCTTGATTTAGCGACAATGCTCATAGATTATCTATCAAATTTTGGATTTGATGTTAGTCATGCTATGTCTGCTGAAGAGGGGATATCCTATTATGAGATTAATAAATATGATATCCTTATAGTAGATATACAACTTCCTACTTGGGACGGATTTCAATTTGTTGAATATATTTCACAGTTAAATAAAAACCAATTTGTACTTTTTCTCACAGCCAGACTGTCTAAAACAGATCGATTAAAGGGACTCCGTCTAGGGGGTAATGATTACATAACAAAACCGTTTGATGTTGAAGAATTGTCTCTGAAACTTCAAAATTATATTGTTAAGCAGCCTGTTGTTTCTCAATTGCAACTCAATATTGGTGACATTAAACTTGACCGTAATTTACTTGCAATAGAATTTAATGATAAATCTCGGCAGGTTGTATCACCACGTGAATTTGAACTTTGGACTTTCTTAGCCAGCAAACCGAATATTGTATTGAAAAGAGAAGAGATCTTACTTGCTCTTTGGGGAGATAACGATTATTTTTTAGGACGAAGTCTTGATGTTTTTATATGCAAGATTAGAAAAATGCTGAAAAGATCGCGGTATGTTGCTATTAAAACTGTTTATAAGGTGGGATTTATTTTAGAGGTCGATTTCAATAATTGTCATTAACAATCGATTAACAACTTTCTCTTTTCTTTCTTTTTAATTTTACTAAAACGAATTAGTTTATCAGCTTAAGGTTGATTTCTTTGGAGGTGTTCATTCCAAAGAAATAACTAATTGACGACCAATTTTTGTATTAGTAAACCAATCATTAATTATTATTTATGAAAAGAAAGGTAATTCCATTATTTTTTACGCTTTCGGTGTGTAGCACATTCAATTTGTGGACCGAATTGAAAGCTGCGTCTAGCCACTTCAGTTTCCAACAAGAAGGTATTATTGTAGAGGGAACAGTTTTAAACAGTTCGACAGGTAAAGTTTTGCAAGGTGTTACCATTGTCGTTAAAGCAAGTGGAAAATCAACGAAAACAGATGCATCAGGCCGATATCGAATAGAAATTCCCTATAAGGATGCGGTGTTGACTTTCTCGTATATTGGCTTTCAGCCTCAACAAATTGTTGCCGCTGGAAGATCGGCGCTACAGGTTAGTCTGATAGAAGATGTAAAAGCATTAGAGGATGTTGTTGTTGTTGGATATACAACACAGAAGAAAAGAAATGTAGTAGGTGCGGTAGCAACAATTACGACTAAGGACCTGGTGCAGAGCCCTGCTGCAAATATTAATAACATGCTCGCTGGGAGATTACCAGGACTGGTCGTCAACCAATATGCTGGAGGAGAACCAGGGGTAGATCGTTCAGAATTATTTATTCGTGGTAAGTCAACTTATGGCAATCAATCACCCATTGTAATTGTAGATGGAATTGAGCGTGATATGAGCTATTTGGCACCAGACGAAATTGAAACGGTTTCCATTTTGAAAGATGCAGCAGCTACAGCGCCATATGGAATTCGGGGAGCAAACGGTGTTATCGTTGTTACAACAAAACGGGGGCAATCCGCAGATAAGGCAACGGTGGATTTCAAAGCGTCTTATGGCCTAAATACACCCGCACAATTGCCGATGCTTTTGGGATCTGCAGATTATGCAACTCTCTACAATGAAGCGTTAACGAATGATGCGAAGCTGTCTGGAGGAAATACCGATAACTTAAAATTGTTTAGTCAGGATGCTATAGATAAATTTAGACGGGCAAAGGGAGATAATTCGGATGGGCTAGGCTATAACTGGGACTATTTTGATTATATTTTTAGAACTGCACCTCAACATGAATACAATCTTTCTATACGGGGAGGCAATGATATTGCGAAATATTTTGTGATGGGCGGTTATATGGGGCAAGACAATAATTATGATCATGTTGATTTATCTAAATATAATGTTTCTCCTAAATTTCAACGCTATAACTTTAGATCCAATATTGATGTCAACATTACAAAAAACTTGTGGGTTAAGCTCAATTTAGGTGCCCGTATTACCAATCGAACCTCGCCTGGAACTTCCGCCAGTAGATTGATGACATTGGCGATGACACAGCCGCCGTATTTGCCCATCATTCTCGAACCCAATAGCCAACCTTCGACTCAAGGTTATCTGCTAAATAATCCATCAGGACTGTTGTTTGGTAATCAAATTTACCGATTTAATGTTCTTGGAGAATTGACTAGATCAGGATATCATACAGAAAAAAACACCTATCTGGAAGGGAGTTTTGCCGCCGGTTGGAATATGGATTTTATTACGAAGGGACTTTCTGTTGATGGAATATTTTCCTATGATGCAAGAGAGCAACAATGGATCAGACGCGAGCTGGGCACCTATAGTGAAGGATATAGGGTATATCCCAATTATGCGACTTTTCAGCCTACAGATGGTATAGATTTATTTATGAATCCACAATACTATGAGGGTACTTATAGAAATGGGAACAAATATACGGTAGATCAAACTGTTGGAAATTCATTTACACAAAGTAGTCCTTTTAATAGAACCTTCATTCAAGGAAAAATAAACTATAACCGGCTATTTAAAGATAAACACAATGTTACTGGAATGTTGCTTTTCAATCGCTCGAGCCAGTCTGTTTATGATGCGGCGAATTCAAGAGCCAGTGTTGATATCCGTTATCAAGGTATGACAGGACAGTTTACCTATAATTATCTAGAAAAATATTTGGCGGAATTTAACTTTGGTTACAATGGATCCGAAAATTTTATAGAGGGAAAACGTTACGGATTTTTCCCGGCTGGAGCATTGGGTTGGGTGGTTAGCAAGGAGAAATTTATGTCGAATACAAAAGATTGGCTGAGCTTTTTGAAGCTTAGAGCTTCGATGGGCCTTGTGGGCAATGATAAAATGCCAGGTGATGCTCGATTCGGATATCTAGCATTTTTTCAGGGAGGAGACGGTTATAGTTTCGGCGAACAGAATTTTAACAATGGACTAAGTGGCCTTCGTGAAGGGCGCCTAGCAAATGAAAATATAACATGGGAGAAATCTAGAAAAACTAATATAGGTCTCGATATGGGTTTTTTAAAGAACAAGATGAACTTTAGCATCGATGTTTTTGAGGATTATCGTTATGACATTATTACCGAACTTGGGGCGGATGACATTGGTTTTCCAGGCGTAGTTGGTAAAGGTTCTCCGCTGATCAATATTGGAAAGGTCCGCAACCGTGGTATCGATATTGAAATGAGTTATTCAGATATGATCGGGGATAATTTCAGATTCTCTCTGAAACCTAATTTCACCTTTTCCAGAAATAAGTTGATCTACCGACAAGAGGTTCCGCGACAATATGAATACAGGCAAGCAACAGGTAAACGACTTTATGAAAATTTTGTCTATGTTTTCGATCACTTCGTTAGGGATCAAGCCGAGGCGGACAAGTTAAATCAGGCTAATTTTCAACCTTGGGGAACAGTAGGACCAGGTGATGTCGTTTATAAGGATTTGAATGGCGATGGTAGAATTACGGACTTAGGCGATCGTACAGTTATGGGAAATCCTAGAAGTCCAGAGATTCAATTTGGCTTACCAATATCACTGCAATATAAAGGCTTTGATTTTAGTCTTTTATTTCAAGGAGCGTTAAATTCTTCAATTTTGTTGAAAGATGCGGCTGTATGGGATTTCCCAACTTTCGATCAAGATAAACTCGGCTCGGTTAGACCAATTCATATGGGGCGTTGGACACCAGAAACGGCCGAAACTGCAACTTACCCCGCTCTACATATAGGTAATTCTGAAAATAATAAAAATAGCAATAGTAGTTTGTTTTTATACGATGCTAAATATTTAAGACTTAAAAATATAGAGATTGGTTATAATTTGCCGAAAGATCTTATTAAAAGAATTGGTTTAAATCAATTACGCATTTATGCGCAAGGAATGAACCTATTTACCTGGTCAGGTTTGAAGGATTTAAGTATAGATCCTGAGATGGGAAATACGAGCGGTTATTGGTACCCGATTCTAAAAGTCTACAATTTTGGAATAAATCTTAATTTCTAACCTTATGAATGTATTGAAGATGAAAAAAATACTTTTTTTTATGGCAGGTGTGGTTGCTTTTATGATCGCAAGTTGCAACAAATATTTGGACAAATTACCCGACGATCAGATCCGGGAAGATGAGGTTTTTACTCGTTATGAAAAAGTAAATCAGCTCGTTACGGATGTGTATGCTAAAGCGAAGGGTGTCAATCAGCCTATCTCGTGGTTCTATCATTTTTCGAGTGCTGCGATAACCGATGAGGCCGAAGGCTCTACAGTAGAAGGAAATATTACAAATAGATATAATACAGGTGATTGGAATATCAATGAACTACCCGGAGACAATGGGCAATTCTGGAATAGTATGTTTGACGGGATCCGTAGAACAAACGTTATTTTGGAAGGAATTAAAAAATATAGTACACCAGATGATATCTTAGAACCAGGTTCACTGCCTATGCGCGTGGGTGAGGTCTACTTTTTAAGAGCTTACTTTCATTTAATGGCTGTTCGTATATATGGTGAGATACCTTACATAGATCATGTTGTTACGGCAACAGAGAACATGAACTTCGAGCGTGAGTCAGTTCACAAAGTTATTGATAAAATTGTGGCTGATGCAATAACAGCATATAATGCCGTCCCAGAAAAATGGGAGGGTCAGAATTTTGGACGTATCGATAAAGGTGCATGTCTTGGGCTGATTGCAGAAGCGCGGTGGATGGCCGCTACACCACTTTGGAATGGAGCTGCTGCAAAAGGCTATAATGGGACGCGTAAGTTTGAGTCCGAATACGCTACGTACGACCCTCAGCGTTGGGTGAAAGCTAAAGAGGCGGCTAAGGCAGTTCTTGAAAGTAAGGTTGCAGGTGGAAAACGTTATAGTCTGTATCAGAAATACTCAAATACCGATTTTGGAGATAGTGGCGGTCAAAACACGAGTAACTCAACAGTTTATACACGCTTATGGCAGATGTTTTATGATATGGAGGCGTTCAAAAATGAGTATGTTTTGTTTTTTACACGCTATAAGGGTGAAGGGTGGTTTGGTGATGTATATCCGCCAAGCCGCGGTGGTGGAGCTCGTCAGATGCCCGTTCAAGAACAAGTAGATGAGTATGAGTATTTGTCGCCAGATGGCTTTGGTTACCCGATTTATAGTACCAAGGCTAAACGGGACGGGTATGATGACGCAAATCCTTATACTTCAGTAAAAAGGGATCCACGTTTTTATCGCGACATTATATTTCACGGTGCAGCATTCCGCGGCGGTAACAATAATCCATCCCAGACAAATATTGCGAGTGGTGCCGATCAGATCGGAGCGAATAATGCAACGCGCACGGGATATTACCTGAGGAAATTTTTGCAGGAAGCTTGGAATAAAAATGGAAGTGTTATCATCAGCGCACCTCCAGTATGGCGTTTGCCGGACTTTATTTACATTTATGCTGAGGCAGTTAATGAAATCGATGGACCAACACAAGAGATCTATGATTTAATTAATCAGGTAAGATCAAGATCCTTTATGGCGCCAATGCCTTTGACAACACTTGCTGATAAAAATGTGATGCGTGAGTATATTTATCGCGAACGAAGAGTCGAATTCTTTTATGAGAATAAGAGAGCTTTTGATAGTCGCCTATATCTAGAACCAAGTAGTTCGGTAGAGAAAACCAAATTTCAGACTTTTACTGCATCAGGTGGTACAAATAATGAACGAAGTATAAACTACTGGAAAAATAGTAATACAGCGTATCCGAAACTTCAAAATATGATTAATGGCATGAGAGCCGTTGAGGACGTAAATGGTAAAATTCAAATCGGCGATAAACGTTATAGAATGGAACGCTTCTTTGTTGAAAGTAGAGTTTTTACCGCTCCAACTCATTATTTATTTCCTATTTTAAACTCAGAGATTCAAAAATCGCCCTCATTAGGGCAGAATCCCGGCTGGTAGTATTTCTGTGATATAAAATCCGCAATCATTTGATTGCGGATTTTTTTGTAACCATCTTGTGAAAAACACCTGACCATCTTCTCTATTTAATTATCTTACTTATATTTACTAATACGGTTTAGCTTTTTTTGCTAGTACGATCAACCAAATACGTAATTTATGTTTAATATTAAAAAACTAACAGGTAGTATTCTTTTTCTATTCGCGATCCATGGGGGGATGGCACAGCAGGCTTCACCTGTTGATTTTGTTAATCCACTGATTGGTACAGAATCGAAGTATGAATTGTCCAATGGGAATACTTATCCAGCAATAGCTCGTCCTTGGGGGATGAATTTTTGGACACCCCAAACAGGAAACATGGGCGATGGTTGGGTATATACTTACACGGCGGATAAAATAAAGGGGTTTAAGCAAACGCATCAGCCAAGTCCTTGGAACAATGATTATGGACAGTTTTCAATTATGCCCGTTACAGGTACACCTCAATTTGATCAGGAAAAACGAGCGAGCTGGTTTTCACATAAGGCGGAAATTGCCAAACCTTATTATTATAGCGTTTATCTTGCGGATCATGATGTGACAACAGAACTGTCGCCTTCACAACGTGCAGCAATCTTTCAATTCACATTTCCCAAAACCGATAGTGCTTATGTTATTATTGATGCTTTTGATAAGGGGTCATATATTAAAGTAATTCCGCAGGAGAATAAGATTATCGGGTATTCAACAAAAAATAGCGGCGGTGTTCCAGAGAATTTTAAGAATTATTTTGTCATTACTTTCGATAGACCATTCTCTTACAAAGCTGCTGTGAAAAACGGAGCGATAAATAAAGATGAACTGGAAATTCAGGATAATCATGCCGGAGCAGTTGTGGGTTTCTCTTCCTTGAAAAGAGGGGAGAAAGTCATCGCCCGGATTGCTTCCTCTTTCATTAGTTTTGAACAGGCCGAAATTAATTTGAAAGAGGTGAATTCGAAGACATTTCAACAGGTTGTTGATGAAGGTAAAGCACAATGGAATGAAGTTCTTGGGCGTGTACAAGTTGAAGACCGCAATATGGATAGATTACGTACCTTTTATTCCTGTCTCTACCGCTCAACACTCTTCCCGAGAGATTTTTCTGAAATTGATGGAACAGGCAAACGTATTCACTACAGCCCCTACAATGGCCAGGTCTTGCCTGGCGAAATGTTTACAGATACAGGTTTTTGGGACACTTTTAGAAGCTTATTTCCCCTAATGAACCTATTGTATCCGTCGATGAATGATCGGATGCAGGAAGGCTTGGTGAATGCGTATAAAGAGAGTGGTTACCTTCCGGAGTGGGCTTCGCCAGGACATCGTGCATCGATGATTGGAAACAATTCCGCGTCTATTGTAGCAGATGCCTTGATTACTGATCGGAAAGGCTATGATAAAGAGCTGTTATGGGAAGCACTTAAGCATGGAGCCAATAGTGCTTATCCGAAACATTCTTCGACGGGACGGTTTGGTTATGAATATTATAATAAATTGGGCTATATACCTGCAGATGTAAAAGTGGACCAAAATGTAGCGCGCTCATTGGAGTATGCATACAATGACTGGTGTATTTATGAATTTGGTAAGGCGCTGGGCAAGCCAGAAGCTGAAACAGCTATTTATGCAACACGTGCGATGAACTATAAAAACCTGTTTGATCCAAGTACCAAACTGATGCGTGGCAAAAAAACAGATGGATCATTCGTCTCGAATTTTGATCCAAGTGCTTGGTCAAGAGAATATACGGAAGGGAATGCTTGGCATTGGAGTTTTTGTGTCTTCCATGACCCTCAGGGTTTAATTAATTTGATGGGTGGTAATAAATCATTTGTGTCCATGTTGGATACGGTGTTTGTCATTCCGAGCTATGAAGGAATGAAGAGTCGCGGGATGATCCACGAAATGCGTGAAATGCAGGTAATGAATATGGGGCAGTATGCGCATGGAAATCAGCCCATCCAACATATGCCATATCTGTATAATTACGCTGCAGAGCCTTGGAAAGCACAATATTGGGTACGCAAAATAATGGATAAACTTTATTTGCCGACACCAGATGGCTATTGTGGTGATGAAGACAATGGCCAGACGTCAGCCTGGTATGTCTTTTCTTCGTTGGGATTTTATCCTGTTTCACCCGGATCGGGCGAATACGTGATTGGTTCACCACAATTCGATAAAGTGAAACTCCGACTTGAAAACGGGAAAGAAGTCTTGATTCAAGCCAAACAACAGGAGTCGAATCAGGTTTACATAGATCAGTTATCTTGGAACGGAAAACCATATGGCAAAAATTATATCCGGTATAAAGACTTAATGCAGGGCGCTAACCTTGAATTTAAAATGAGTGACACACCGAATAAAAGTAGGGGAACAAAAAAAGAGGATGCTCCATATTCCTTTAGTAACGAAAAAATAAAAGGAAAATAAAGAGCGAATTCCTTGTTGAAAACCATGACTGCTAATTTTAGGCTGTCATGGTTTTTTTACACGAATCAAATAATCTTAGCTATTTAAAGTCATACCTTTGTGATTCGAAATTTCGATATGTTAGGTAAAATATTTCATCTTTTAACACTCTTTGCATACCTTAATCTGTTGACCTACGAGTCTTTCTCTTCGGCAACGGGGCAGGTCCTGCATGCAGGTGAAACCATTGTGGAATATTTTCTGGATGATGTATTGGATTTGGAGCCTATTCATTCTTCCCAAGAAGAAAAGGTACTATTGCAGGATGACTATCGCATATTTTCTATCAATAGTCAGGTATTACCAATTTTTATTTTTGTTTTTGGGATCGTCTTTACAGCCTTATGTTTTGCAAAAGATGATGAACATCCTTTTTACCGATCTAAAACCCTATGCTTACCAGGGTATTATCGCTTCCTATCCCGTTTTAGGCCATTCTAGTTACGCTCCTCTAATTTTCTAGTGGAGGCTGCAACAGTTTACTTTTATTTCTATATATGGTATGGAAGGCGTTGAGCCGCTCTCTGTACTATAAAATTGCTGTAGCTCCTATCTAACACATTCTCCTAACGACTGATTTTAAAATACCGTAGGAGGGTTTAACATTTTACATTTTTTATCGTTTATGAAGAAATTACTTTTACTGTGCCTTTTTGTGGGTATGGTTGGGATGCTGGCTTCATGCCATTCATCCAACGCTAACGCTGATCCGAAAGAAGAACTCAAAAATATTCCTGTAGTACCTTTAATGGTAATGGATACGACTGTTTATCAAGAATATATTGCGGATGTTCAAGCCTTAAAAAACGTCGAAATTCGTTCCAAATTGAATGGATTTTTGGATAAAATTTATGTAGACGAGGGGGCTTGGGTAAAGAAAGGCCAAATGCTGTTTAAGTATAATAATGAGGAATATCGTTCGGAATTAGCCAAGGCCAAAGCACAGTATGATAATGCCATTGCCGAAGCACAAAAGATCAAGCTGGAAATGGAACGAACTCAAAAACTGGTTGACAAGAATATTGTGAGCTCTTCCGAATATAATTTATTGAAAATTCAATTAAAAGCGGCCAATTCTAAAATCGAAGAAGCCCGAGCTTTGGTAAATCAGGCACAGACAAGATTGGACTATACTGTTATACAGGCTCCTTTTGACGGTCGTATAGACCGTATCTTATTGAGAGAGGGCTCCTTATTGACCGAGGGTAGCTTAATTACGACGATCTCCGATTTAAGCAAAGTGAACGTTTATTTTGATATTTCTGAGAGGGAGTATCTGACACTTATGCGTGATAAGTTGGACGGTAAGGAAACGCAAAAATCGGTCAAGTTAATTTTGGCCAATGGTGAGCTGTATCCACACGAGGGAATTGCCCATTTGGTAGAAAGTGAATTTGAAGCCAATACTGGATCCATTGCCCTTAGGGTTCAATTTCCCAATGCCGAGCATATCCTAAAGCATGGTGCAACAGGTAAGATTGCAGTGCCAATGCAGACAGGGCAACATACCTTTGTACACCAAAAATCAGTATTTGAAATTCAGGACAAAACATACGTTTATACTTTACAGGCAGATAGTACGGTTAAAATGACACCTTTTATAGCGGGCCCGCGTGTGGGGCATTATTACATTGTGGATGGAGGCTTAGATCCCAACGCCAAGATTGTCTATGAAGGAGTCCAGAGTTTGCGTAGTGGAATGAAGATTAATCCAAAAATGAGGAAACTGTAGGGGAGGATAAATTATGTTTGAAACATTTATAAAACGACCCATATTGTCGTTGGTTATTTCGGTGTTTATTACACTTTTAGGGTTGTTGGCCTTATTTACATTGCCCATCACGCAATTTCCGGACATTGTACCACCTTCGGTCGTCGTCAATGCCAATTATACAGGTGCCAATGCTGAGGTGAGTACAAATGCCGTCGCTATTCCTTTGGAAAAAGCAATCAACGGTGTAGCTGGGATGACTTACATGAATTCAGTGTCTACCAATAACGGCAGCACGGTTATTCAAATCTTTTTTGAAGTTGGTACAGATCCAGATATTGCAGCTGTAAACGTACAGAATAGAGTAACTACTGTATTGGATGAACTCCCTGAAGAGGTCATCAAAGCAGGGGTAACCACCGAAAAAGAGGTCAACTCCATGTTGATGTATCTGAATGTTTTTACCGATGATGAAACCGCGGATGAAAGATTCATTTACAATTTCGCAGATATCAACATTCTAAAGGAACTGAAACGGATCGAAGGCGTCGGTCTCGCTCAGATTATGGGAATGCGTGATTATGCGATGCGTGTATGGATTAAACCTGACCGTATGGCAGCTTATAATATCTCTACGGAGGATGTGGTGGCCGCATTACGAAAACAGAATATCGAGGCTGCGCCAGGACAAACCGGTATCAGTTCCGATAAAATGCGTAACATGCAACAATATGTATTGCGTTATCCAGGTAAATTCACTGAAATTGAGGAATATGCCAATATACCTATTCGAGCTACTTCAAATGGTTCTATTATCCGTATAAAAGACGTAGCAGATGTTGAATTTGGTTCATTGGATTATGAAATGGTATCCAAAACTGATGGACGTCCATCCGCATCCATCATGCTAAAGCAATTGCCCGGATCAAATGCACAAGAGGTTATTCAGCGTGTAAAAGACCGCATGGCAGAATTGAAACAAACACAATTCCCGACCGGCATGACCTATACCATGGGTTATGATGTATCGCGGTTTTTGGATGCTTCAATTTCTTCTGTCATCAAAACCTTATTGGAGGCGTTTCTTTTGGTTTTTATCGTTGTATTTATCTTTTTACAGGATTTTAGGGCGACTATTATACCAATTTTGGCTGTACCAGTATGTTTGATTGGGGCATTATTTTTTATGCAGATGTTAGGTTTCTCAATCAACCTGCTGACCTTGTTTGCCTTGGTACTGGCCATAGGTATTGTGGTAGACAATGGAATTGTCGTCGTAGAGGCTGTATATGCAAAAATGGAAGAAGAACATCTTCAACCTATGGAAGCGACATTGGAGGCAATGAAAGAAGTCGGTGGCGCTGTTGTGGCCATTACGTTGGTGATGTCTGCTGTGTTTGTTCCAGTTGCCTTTCTTTCAGGGCCGGTGGGGATATTTTATCGTCAATTTTCATTGACGCTCGCGGCTGCCATTGTTATTTCAGGTATCAACGCGTTGACATTGACGCCCGCTTTATGTGCGCTTTTCCTAAAATCGCCCCATGACCGTAAACCTTCGAATAACTGGTTGGACCGTTTCTTTAAAAAATTCAATGCCATTTATGACAAGACTGCCTTCGGCTATAAGGGGATTTTGGTAAAAACCAGTGCGCGACGTGGGCTGACTCTCCTTCTACTTGGAGGATTCTTTCTAGCGACCTGGGGAAGTAGTGCCATCTTACCCTCAGGTTTTATTCCAACCGAGGATCAAGGAATGATCTATGTCGCTGTAACAACCCCACCGGGAGCAACCGTAGACCGTACAGAACGCGTTTTGGATAAAATTGACTCCGTATCGCGGAAACTCGATATTGTTGAAACAGTGTCTACGTTGTCGGGGTATAGTATCATAACTGAAGTATCTGGTGCTTCCTATGGGATGGGGATGATCAATCTTAAACCTTGGAAAGAGCGAGATCAAACGGTAGATGATGTCATTAAAGAATTGCGGGATAAAACAAAGGATTTTGCTGATGGAGAGATTGAATTCTTTCCGCCGCCGACAGTTCCCGGTTTTGGTAACTCTTCGGGTTTTGAATTACGTTTATTGGACCGTAGCGGGAATGAGGATCTCAACAAGACGGCCGAGGTATTACAGAAGTTTATGGACGACATGGAAAAAAGTGATGTTCTTCAGGATATCAACTCTAGTTTTGATGTGAACTTCCCCCAATATATGCTGAAGGTGGACTACGATATGGCTGCAAAAAAAGGAATATCGGTGGAGAATGCCATGAATACGCTGCAGACCTTAATGGGAAGTCTTTACGCGACAAATTTCATCCGTTACGGACAGATGTATAAGGTCATGGTACAGGCTGGTCCCGAATATCGCCAGAGACCGGAAGATGTATTACGCTTATATGTGAAGAATGAGACGGGTGAGATGGTTCCATACAATGCCTTTATTTCGATGGAAAGAATTTATGGTCCTGAACAAATTACCCGTTACAATATGTTTAGTTCGGCCATGATTACTGGACAGTCTTCAGCTGGTTTCAGCTCCGGGCAAGCTATCGAAGAAGTCGAGAAAATTGCTTCTTCTTTGCCTCAAGGTTATAGTATCGAATGGTCTGGTATGACTCGGGAACAGAAAATCTCGGGAAATCAGGCTTTGTATATCTTCGCGCTTTGTCTTCTGTTTGTTTATCTGTTGTTATGTGCACAGTACGAAAGCTTCTTATTGCCGTTACCAGTTCTGCTCTGTCTTCCAGCGGGGATCTTTGGTGCTTTCATTTTCCTGAAGGTCTTTGGATTGGAAAACAATATCTATGCGCAGGTCGCATTGGTCATGCTGATTGGTTTGCTGGGCAAAAATGCGATTCTGATTGTGGAATATGCCAATTTGAAATATAAGCAAGGAATGGATATCGTGACAGCTTCAATAGAAGGCGCTGTTGCCCGGTTACGGCCCATATTAATGACTTCGTTTGCTTTTATTGCAGGTCTGATACCCTTGATGATGGCCAGCGGAGCCGGTGCATTGGGTAATCGAAGTATCGGTACTGCTGCAGTCGGCGGAATGCTTATCGGAACCATTCTGGGGGTAATTGTCATCCCAGGCTTAGTGATCTTATTTTCAAAAAAAGAGAATAAGAAACAAGTTGTGAAACAAGCTTCTTTAGTTATTGCTGCACTTATTTTATTTGGAAGTTGTTCGGTTCCCAAAAAAGCTCTCCAACCGGAGCAAGTAAACGTACCGAATTCCTTTTCTAAACATCTTTCGCCAGATAGTTTAAATGTGGGAAGCCGACCTTGGAAGGAAATTTTTAAAGATTCGCAGTTGGTTTCCTTAATTGATTCGGCGTTGCAGAACAATTTGGATATTCGTCAATCCATCCTACGTTTGGAATCTGCGCAAGCTTATTTTAAGCAACGGAAAGCCGCTTTAGGTCCTAGGGTCGAGGCCGCAGTAGAAGGAGGAATACGGAAGTATGGCCACTATACTGAGTCAGGGATCGGTAATTACGATTCAAATTTCTCGGAGAATTTGAAAAATGATGAAAAATTACCCGAACCATTTATCCCAGATTATTTTATCGGACTTCGTTCATCTTGGGAGATTGATCTTTGGGGAAAGTTAAAGAGCCAAAAACAAGCTGCTTATTTTAGCTTCCTAGCAGAGCAGGAGGGAAAGCGTCTCTTGGAAACGGAATTAGTCTCTAATATTGCAACAGCTTATTATGAACTAATTGCTTTGGATCAAAAGATAAAAGTATATAATCGGAATATTGAATTGCATAAGAATGCACTGGAAGTTGTTGAAGTAAAAAAAGATGCTGGTTATGCGACTGAGCTTTCTGTACAACAGTTTAAAGCGCTTTTGGCCAATTCTAAAGCTGCTAAAGAACAATTGATCCAAGAGATAGCACTTTGGGAACACCATATAAATGGTTTATTAGGACGTTTTTATCAACCTATTGTACGAAGTACATATGCTGAAAATGCGGATTTATATCATGCAATGCATTTTGGTACACCGGATGATCTTGTCAACCAACGTCCCGATATCAAGGCCGCTTATTTGAAAGTGATTGCCTCTTCGAATAATCAGGAAGCATCACGTTTGGCTTTTCTGCCTTCTGTAGCAATAAGTCCATTTATCGGATTGCAGAGCTTTAGCTTTAACAAGTTATTTAATTTGGATAAATCTATTGCTTATAACTTATTTGGCGGTATTACGCTTCCGATATTTAACCAAAGGCAACTGAAAACGCAGTACGAAATTGCAAAAGCGGACTATGGGATTGCTTTTTTGGATTATGAAAAAATGGTTCTGAATGCCTATAATGAGGTTTCTAATGTGATTATGACACAAGAGGCAATAGGCAGACGGCGTGGTTTTGTCGATGAGCATGTTCAAGCATTAAAGCTCTCTATCGAGGCCGCACAGGAACTATTTATTGCTGGACGGGTGACCTCTCTGGATGTCGTTACAGCACAGAAGGAGTCGCTGGAAGCCCAAATCGGAAAAGTAGAATTGGAGAAAGAAAACACGTTAAACCAGATTCTACTATACAAAGCCTTGGGAGGAGGTTGGCAATAGGTTGCCATACATTAAAAAGAAAACTATTTTTCATGCGATAAAGAATTAACTTGTTAATTCTTGGACCCTTAACTGGGTCGGGGGAAGAGGCCGTCGGGAGACGTCCTCTTTTTTGTTGTTATTTTTATGTAGTTTAGTCTACACGATGTTGAACCGAGTTTATTATGTTGCAGCGCATTTTTCTTTTTATTCTTTTTGCTCATTTTAGTCTTTACCTATCTGCGCAAGTAGATTCCGATAGTACCCGGGTTTTGCAACGATTGGAATATTTGATGGAAAATAAGAAAATTTACATCAAGAACCGTGAAGATAAATTGGAGAAATTAAAACAGGAGGCCAAAGCATTAGAAAGTAATCCCGTTCAATTTTTGAAGAAGAACTACGAAATCTTCGAAAATTATAAGAAGTTTGATTCTGACGCAGCGCTTACTTATATTTTACTGTGTCAAAAGCTCGCTCCACCGAATAATGACTCCTTACAGGCGGTTATTCATCTCGATTTGGCCTGGGTGTATTCCACCGTCGGACGGTATATAGAAGCTTCACAATTGTTAAAGCAAGTTGAGCCCGCTCATCTTGGCCGGGATCTCTTGGCAAAATATTACGATACCTACAGCTCCTTTTATAGTCATTACGGTCAGAGCAATAATCGATCAGAATATTACCAGGCAAGTGAAAAGTATCGTGATTCTCTGTTAACGGTACTACCAAAGTCTTCCTTGGAGTATCGTACAACCATCGCTATAAAAACACTTTTTAATGGTAACCGTGAGGATGCTAAAAAGCAATTGTTGGTCCTCTGGAATGAGAACAAAAAGGATATTGAGCAGCGTGCGCTGATAGCCTATTTTATGGGGCTCATTTATAAATATGAAAAGGATACGAAAAGTCAAATTTACTATCTTTCCATATCGGCCAGTGCAGATATTGAAATGGCTAATCGCGACAACGCATCTTTTCATGATCTGGCGCTAACCTATTACGACCAACAGGATTTCGATCGCGCTTTTCAGTTTATTGAAAAAGCCATAGACGATGCGATGTTATGTAAAGTGCGGTATCGCATTATTGAAGGTACCTCTTCTTATCCTATAATCAATGCCGCCTATCAGCAGAAAATCAGTAGCCAAAATCGGCAACTGGTAGGCTTGGTCATTATCGTCAGTATTTTATTGATTGGTGTAATCATTGGACTTGTCATTATTTATAGACAAGTGCAACATTTGAGAAGAATACGATCGGAATTATCGGCTACAAACCAACAACTTCGATCATTGAATGATGAAATAAACCAGACTAACCTTAAATTATCTGAATCCAATCATATTAAAGAAGAATATATTGCGCAATTCTTTGATATGTGTTCGAGTTATATCGATAAAATGGAAGATATCAGAAAAGCACTGTTGAAAAAAGCGACGAATCAGCAGTGGGATGCCTTACGCGAACAGTTAAAGTCAACGCAAATGGAAGAAAGAGAGGTGCAGCAGCTCTATGTTAATTTTGACCGTATCTTTTTAAATCTATATCCAACCTTTGTTGATGAATTCAATGCCTTACTTCAGGAGGACGAGAAAATCTATCCCAAAAAAACAGAATTGTTAAATACTGAACTTCGGATTTTCGCATTGATTCGATTAGGAATCGATGATTCCGTGAAGATTGCAAGTTTCCTTCGATATTCTCTTCGGACAGTTTATAATTATAGAACAAAAGTGCGTAATAAGGCTGCGGGAAACCGCGATGCTTTTGAAGCTGCTGTGTGTCAGATTGCGGTGATCGACCGGGCCTAAAATGTAGGGTAATACCCGAAAATTGGCTGTTTTAAAGACGATTGTACGCTCCTGTAGGTACTTTTTAATGCTGTATTTAATTTGTAATAATCTTTATGTTAGCTGTTTGCATTTTTTTTCTGGTACTTTTTCAGTACTAGCTCTTTTTTCTCCGTCTTGGTGATCTTAGTTTTGTTTTGAGCAATGAAGCAGGGGAAACTCATTGCCATTTTGGAATAACCAAAAGATTAAACAATAACCAATTTTTTTATTTCATATGATTTACTTTACACGAAAAGTTGCCTTTTCAATGGGGCTAGCTTTCTTGTTTACTTTGGTGAATTTGGTATTTGCCCAAGACCGAGTTCAAGTCAGTGGACGTATCTTGGATGCTCAAGATCAGAAACCACTCTCTGGAGTAACCATTACACAAAAAGGAAGTAATAATGCAGTCTCCAGTAATGCAGATGGGCGTTTTCAAATTTCTGCTAGCATCGGCAGTATACTCCAATTTACGTTTGTTGGCTACGACAGCAAAGAATTGCCTGCCAACAGTACCATGGTCGTCCAATTGAATTCATCAACCAATATGCTGGAGGATGTCATTGTAATCGGTTATGGTAGCGTCAAAAGAAAAGATGTCACGACTGCAATCTCTTCTGTTTCCACGAAAGACCTTGAAAAGAGGCCCGTCACCAATTTTGGACAAGCCATTCAAGGTAAGGCTGCCGGCGTCACTGTTATTCAGCCGAGTGGTCAGCCAGGTGCAGCACCTCAGATACAAATTCGGGGGATAACGTCTTTTAATAGCAATACGACTCCCTTATATGTTGTTGATGGAGTTCCTGTGGAAGATATTAAGTTCTTGTCTCCCAATGATATCACGGACATTCAAATTCTAAAGGACGCCTCATCGGCAGCGATCTACGGCTCGCGTGGTTCAAACGGTGTCATCTTGGTTACGACAAAATCAGGAAAAGCCGGCGAGGCAAAAATTACGCTTGGAACACAGTGGACAGCCAATGTTGTCAATAACACTGTCAACGTTTTAAATACCAGTCAATACAAAGACTTACAGGATGAAATAGGTATGATAAATCTGCCAGAGGGATTGTTGGATCAAACGGATTGGTTCAAAGAAACCTACAAGACAGGTATTCAACAAAATCATCAGATATCCATCTCGGATGGCAATGAGAAGCTTCGTTACTATTTAGGTGGGGGGTATTTGAACGAAAAAGGAACATTACAAGGATCCTTTTTTAGACGATATAATTTTCGTGCTAATATTGATAACCAAGTTCGAAAATGGCTAAAGGTGAATGCGAATATCAATTATTCCGATAACAATGATAATGGAATTACCTCCGGATTGGGTTCTAACCGTGGTGGAGTAGTTACATCTGTAATCACAACACCTACTTACGCCCCTGTATGGGATCCAACAAATCCAGATCGATTCTATAATAATTTTTATGGGATCAACAACATTACAAGTCCATTGGAAAACTTAGCCCGGACAAGGAATAACAATAACCGCGAAAACCGTCTTGTTGCCACAGGAAGTGCATTGATTTCCTTTATGCCTAACTTAACATGGAAAACTTCGTTTTCATTAGATCGAAGATCCGGGGTGATGACCACTTTTTTGGATCCTTGGACGACAGCGTGGGGAAGAAATCAATTCGGGGAAGCTTCAGATATTCGTAATACAAATACCGTGTTAACGTGGGACAATTTCTTGACATACACGAAGAACTTCGGAAAGCATAATTTGGAAGTAATGGGCGGTTCGTCATGGACGGATTCTAAGTACTCCAGAAGCTATATCTATGGTTCAAACTATGCTAATGGAATCATTGAGACACTTAATGCTGCAAATAAGATCTCTTGGGATAGAACAGGATCTACAGCATCCAATTGGGGGATTATGTCCTATTTCGCACGCGCAATGTACAATTATGATGGCAAGTATTTATTGACCGCAAATATGCGTGCCGATGGTTCTTCCAAGCTAAGTCCAGAACGACGCTGGGGCTATTTTCCATCGGTATCGGCTGCTTGGAGAATCTCTGCTGAAGATTTTATGAAAGATGTAACCTGGATAAACGACTTAAAAATCCGGGGGGGATGGGGACAGACAGGTAATCAATACGGATTAGGCGATTATGCTTACCTGCAATTGAGCGGTATCCAACGTCAACAATGGTTTGTTGAGGGAAAAGACAATGCTGTACCAAATATCAATAAACCAACAATCTTAAGAGCGAAAGATTTAACTTGGGAAACGACAAGCACAACCAGTATCGGTTTTGATATCACGATGTTGAATAATCGACTCAGCATCAGCGCAGATTACTACAACAAGGATACCAAGAATCTTTTAATGAATGCGAGCTTGCCTGCAGGACAGCAAGCAACTACAATCCAAAGAAATGGTGGAAGGTTGAATAATCATGGTTTTGAATTTGCGGTAAATTCGAAAAATCTGACCGGAAACTTGACTTGGAATACAGATTTTAATATCTCTTTCAACAGAAATAAGCTTCAGCAGCTCGACTTACAACAGGTGTATTATGATGTCAAAACGAACGATTATGTCAATGATTTTGTGGTGAAAAATGAGCCCGGAAGATCGCTTGCAGGATTCTTCGGTTATATTTCAGATGGCGTAAACCCTGAAACCGGTGAGCTCATGTATCGCGACCTGAACGGAGATGGCAAGATCTCGTCAAGCGACCGTACGTATATCGGCAATCCCCTGCCAAAGTTTGTGTATGGTATGACAAATAGTTTCTCTTGGAAAAATTTCGATCTAAGCATATTCATTCAGGGAACTTATGGAAACGACATCTTCAATGCCAGCCGTATGGAAACAGAGGGGATGTATGATGGTCGAAATCAAACGACAGTTGTATTGGATCGCTGGCGGGTACCGGGACAGATTACACATGTTCCTAAAGCTGGGTTTGACATGAAAAATTCAACCTATTTTGTTGAAGATGGTAGTTATTTGCGGATGAAAAATGTGTCCTTGGGCTATTCGATTTCTCCGGAGAGACTGAAGCGTATTGGTATCCATAAAATTCAGCCTTATCTATCTGTAAGCAATCTGTTTACCTTGACTAAGTATTCAGGTATGGATCCGGAAGTAAACCAATATTCGGGCGGATCCGATTCCAGAATCCAAGGTATAGATTGGGGTACCTATCCACAGAATCGTTCATTTGTTTTAGGTCTTAATATTGAGTTTTAATTGTCTGTATCATGAAAAAATATATAAGTAATGCTCTTTCTTTGCTAACCGGCGCTTTGTTTTTATTTTCTTGCTCTTTGAACCGTGATCCACTTTCAGATTATTCGGATGTGAGTCAAGGGAAGACCGAGACAGGAACGCAGATTGTTTTTAAGAATAGAGCTGAGGTTGAGACCTATTTGGCGGGGATTTATCAGCAAATGAAAGATCGGCAGGAACATTGGTATCTCGATCTGCTCCTAATCGGAGATTCCCATGCCGATAATTCCTATGCGGGAACGACGGGAGCGGAAGTTGTACCTTTTGAAAATAATTCTATTGAAGGGTCTAATTCGGTTGTTGACCGGGATTGGGGAAGATATCTGGAAGATGTTGGACGTGCAAATCGATTGATCATTTACGTTGATAGTGTTGCTGATAAATCGTTGAGCGATACGGATATTAGAACGTATAAGGCACAAGCTAAACTATTCAGAGCATTGGCGATGTTTGATATGGTCCGTATATTCGGATCTATCCCTGTCATTACCACAATTGCACCCGATATTACTGGTGACAATGTCAATGAAGTTTATCCGCAATATTTTCCAAAACAAGCCACAGAAGAAGAAGCCTATAAGCAGATCGAAAAAGACTTGATGGACGGATTGGCTGATGCACCAGCCAACAATAATGGGAATAAGACTTTATTTACCAAATCCGTCGCACGAGCGATGCTGGCAAAGATCTATGCCGAAAAACCAATTCGCGATTACGCTAAAGTTATCCAATATGTTGACGCATTGACTGCGGATGGATTTGATCTGAATACCAATTACTCAGATCTATATGCAATGAATGCAAGCAACACAGATCTTGCACAGCGGAATACGAAAGAATCGATTTTGGAAGCACAGTTTACTTCGGGTGGAGGTAATTGGGCGACTTGGATGTTTGGAAGGGATTTGTCCAATTATGATAATAACTTCACATGGGCCAAATGGATAACCCCATCTCGGGACTTGATTCAAGCGTATACGAATGAAGGGGACCAGGTTCGTTTGGGGCAATCTATTGTTTATTATTCCACTACTTGGAGCAACTATTATCCGTCAAACCATTATCCATTCATGTTTAAATTACGTTCTGCATTTAATAGTATTGTCAAGCTTCGTTACGCAGACCTTTTATTGTTAAAAGCGGAAGCATTAATTCAGCAGGGATCAGATCTATCTGGAGCGGCAGACATTATTGACAAAATTCGCACCCGTGCTAAATTGCCTAAAATATCCGCTGCCGTACGTTCAAATAAGGATGCTTTATTAGACGCTTATTTGAAAGAACGTCGTCTTGAATTGGCCTTCGAAGGACAAAGATGGTTTGATCTCGTGCGCTTAGATAAGGTGGAATCTGTCATGAATGCTGTTTATGCTAAAGATGCTGGAAGAAAGGCACAGGTGTATCCCTTCACGAAGAACTCTTACCGTTTACCGATTCCGCAACCAAAAATTGATCAGAATCCTAATCTAGTTCAGAATCCGGGGTATTAACTGATTTAACAACGGAAATCCTCATTTGATGGATGGCGAAAAATTTATTAACAGATGAAACGCAATAATAAAAAAACTATGATATATACATTCTTGTTGTCCTGTCTAGTGACGGCAACATCTTGTAACCGTGACAGCTATACACCTTCACAAGGTGATGAAATTAAAAAAAGTGGTGACGTTACCATTTATACGACGACAGGCAGTCGGTCTTTGGATTTTGGAAAACGCTTTGTTGATTTCAGTTCCAAATTTAACATGTCGCCCAATACAATTACGCTAGATCCTACTAAGAAATTCCAGACGATGGACGGCTTCGGTGCAGCCATCACAGGCTCAACCTGTTATAATTTGATGAAAATGAGTAAGGAAGATCGAACAAAATTTCTTACGGAGACTTTCTCAGATAAAGATGGAATGGGAATGAATTATATCCGTATTGCTATTGGATGTTCCGACTTCTCTTTGAGTGAATATACCTGTTGGGACAAAGAAGGAAAGGAAAATTTTGGATTGCAGTCTGAAGAGACCCAATATATCATTCCGGTGCTTAAAGAAATACTTGCTATCAATCCATCCATAAAAATCATGGGCTCCCCATGGACTCCACCGAAATGGATGAAAGTTAACAACCTAACTGATTTAAAGCCCTTTGATTCATGGACCAGTGGTCAGTTAAATCCAAAATATTACCAGGATTATGGTTGGTATTTCGTTCAATGGATCCAGGCAATGAAGAAAGAAGGCATTAATGTTTATTCAATTACTGTTCAAAATGAACCATTGAATAGAAAAAATTCCGCTTCGCTTTATATGTCTTGGCAGGAACAACAGGCTTTTGTCAAACAAGCTTTGGGCCCACAATTAAAAGCGGCTAATTTATCAACAAAGATTTATGCATTTGATCATAATTATAATTATGATAATATCGCTGATCAGACTGATTATCCTGTAAAAATTTATAATGATGCCGGAGCAGCTTCATTCTTCGCCGGAGCGGCGTACCATAATTATGGTGGGGATAAAGCTGAACTTATTGATATTCATAATCAACGCCCAGACAAGGAACTGGTATTTACGGAAACATCCATTGGGGAATGGAATGATGGACGCAATCTTGAAAAACGTTTGATGGAGGATATGCGAGAAGTTGCATTGGGCACCGTCAACAATTGGAGCAAGGGCGTCATTGTATGGAACCTGATGCTTGATACTGACAAAGGGCCAAATCGCGAGGGGGGCTGCCAGACATGTTATGGCGCCGTGGACATTAGTAAGGCAAATTATAAAAATATAACACGTAATTCACACTACTATATTGTTGGTCATCTTTCCTCAGTGGTTAAATCAGGAGCTACAAGGATTGGGGCTTCTGGGTATACAGCGGAAGGGTTGGTTTATACTGCATTTCAAAATACAGACGGAACCTATGCTGTTGTTCTGTTAAACGAATCGGGCGATAGTCGTAAAATTACCTTGGCAGATGGTAAACATCATTTTAATTATGATGTGCCAGCTAAGTCGGTTGTTTCTTACCGCTGGACCTATTAATTGGAGGATGATAAACCTTAAGCGCTATCAAATGGATAGCGCATAAATTATGAACAAATGAAAAGATATCTCATCAATATACTATTGGGAACTGCTGCTATTACGGCAGTTAGTTCCTGTAAAAAGGATGAAAAATATACCTATCAAATAGGGGATCCTAAAATCGAATTGAAATCGCCCATCTCGACTGCAAATTTTGGGGATAGTCTCGAATTTCAGGTGCATGTGTCGGATAGTGAAGTTGCGCTGTCTACTGTTAAAGCACAATTGTATTTTACAGACGACAAGGTAACAGAAACCGTCATTCGTACCAAACAAAATGGAGATTATACTGGAAAAATTTATGTTCCGTTCCTGAAAGATATTCCCGATGGAAAAGCAACCCTGAAGTTTGTCTTACAGAATATTAGCCAAAAAATAACGGAACAATCTTTTGATATTAATCTGAGCAGACCCGACTTTCCATATTTAACTTTAGTCACAGCATCTAAGTCCTATCGCATGGAAAGGGTAGGGCGTAATCAATATGCGGCAAAAGAGAATTTTCCATTTTCGGTAAAGGGCTATATTCAAGCACCAAAAGTGGGCGCACAAGGCAATCTGATGAATTTTGGTTGGGTCAATAATGTTATAAACCTAGGGTCTACGGCTGAAATCCCATTTTCAAATTCAACTTCTGGAACCTATAGCATCGCATTTAATACCTCAACTTATCAAGCTTCACCGTTTATTATTGCTTATGCCATTAATGGAACGGTATTCAGTCGCCTTGATGATGAGCACTTTAAGGCAGAGTTGAATATGGTAAAAGGCGAGAAGGTGGTTATTGACGGAATAGAAGATCTGAAGAATTGGTGGATTGATCCGGACTATTTTACACAAGCTCCTGACGGATCAATCGCTTTCAACGGAATGAACGGTAAGTATCGCGTTACTGCGGACTTTACCTTAAAATATTTTGTGGTTGAAGCGATGACAGGTAATGATTTAGCAAAATTACAAGATGACGGAAGTGGGGCGGTTTGGATTATTGGTGAAGGAATCGGAAAACCTAAGGTATCCAGTAATCAGGTAGGCTGGAACACAGATAAAGCGCTTTGTCTGGTGCCGCTAGGCAACAAGAAATACCAGATAACTGTTAAGGCAGGAGAGTCTATAAATTCTGATAACATCAATTTCAAATTTTTCCATCAAAAAGGATGGGGCGGTGAATTTGGTGGCACAGACCTGACAACGACAAGTGATATCGTTTTTGTGGGGGATGGAAAGAATGGACGCGACTCGGGCAATCTTGGCATCAAAACCGCTAAAGTATTAGAGACCGGTAAAACCTATGTTTTTACATTGGATTTAGCTGCAGGCAATAAGAAAGCTGTCTTGACGATTGCAACAAAATAATTATAATTGAGTCTTATAAGTCCTAGGTAGTAGTCTTCCTAGGACTTTTTCTTTTAAATAGCATTTGTTTATTCCAAGATTCATTTGTTATATTTGCCCAAACTCACACAGATTATCATGAGTTGGCCAGTTTACAAGATAATGAAGTAATCTTCCTGATGTAAGCTGCTATTGAGAATAAAATATTCGAATGAAAATCAGACTGTTTATATGGATTCTATTACCCTTGATGCTCCTGCAGAGCTTCTCAACGGTATGGCTATGGACAGTCTTCGAGTTGAATCGAGATTATATCGCACGTTACGAATGTATCAATCGTTTTAACGATAATGCGTTTGCCTGTCGAGGCCAGTGTATTTTGATGAAGAAAATGCGCGAACATGAGGAAAAGGAACAAAAAAATCTTGAATTACGTATCATTGATGTTGTTTTTATAAATAATACGCAAGATTTTACGTTTAAAAACACGGCTCTTTATGAAGACACTGTGGAGCGCCTACTTCCAGTATATAAAGAAGATTATTCCTATAATCCCATCTTTACAATATTTCATCCCCCTTTGGTTTAAATCCAGCTAGTAATTTATTTGAATAAGTAATCGATCGCTGATGATGATTTACAGTGTATGCTAACGCTAGCATCGCTTTAGAATTGCGTTGTCAAAATGCGTTTAGCGATGTCTTGTCAAAGTAATCAATCTTCCGATTAAACTACTTATTCAGTATTTATTTCAAAGAAACCAATATGGTTATTTGGACTACATTGCGATGTGGCTCTGAATCATTATAATGTTGATCGTGGTTAGTAATCTACTTAAAATCAACAGGATGATTTTATTTCGCTACAAAAATATATCCATTTGTCATATAGGATGCCAGCATGATTTATTTAAACCGGGCTTGCGAGTTCACGAAGTAAATCGGAAAGCTTCCTTATACATGAAATATTATAGATGAGAGATTTATTTATAAAAAAAGCGGGTTTTTATATCGCGATTATAGGTCTTCTTGTAGTCGGCTGTACCAAGGCGAAAACAGACTATGAGGCCGAACGAGGAAATACTGTTGAAGAGAATATGGAGTTTAAAGAGGTTACAAGCCTTATTTCTTCAGGGTACAATATTCATATTGAAGCCCCGGGCGGGGTATTGTACCGCGGTTATAATGATATCCGCGTGAAAATCAATAAGCAGCAAAATAATGAACCTGTAGCCGTTTCCGCAGTCAAATTGCTGCCCATCCAAACCAATATGCAAGGAATGAAAATTGTTTGTCCAAACCAGTCCGTAATGGACCATACGTTGGATGGGAGCTACTTTTCGGGTTACAGTGTGTTTACAGATGAAAGTTCTGCAGCAGCAAACTGGAGTTTGGAAATCGATTTTAAAATTGGCGATCAGACTTTCTCTGCTGCACAGCATGTAACTGTAATGCCGCAGACCAATAAAAATCGTAATATAACCACCTTTACCGGGAAAGATGGCGAACACTATTTAATCGCCTTGATTGCTCCTTGGAAACCAAATGTTGCTGAAAATAAACTGGTCGCAGGTATTTATAAATTAGACACTGCGCAATTGTCTTATACAAGAGTCAACGGATACACCTTGCAGTTAGATCCGCGTATGCCAGAACCTTCGATGGGTAACCATTCTTCCCCCAATAATAAGGACTTGGTCCAACAGGCCAACGGATTGTACCAAGGTGTTGTGAATTACACCATGACAGGCAACTGGACGTTGAATTTTATTTTGGTCAACCAAAATGGAAGGGTAATAGCAGGAACTGAGGTACCCAAAGACTTTACACCTGGGGTAGAAGGGCGTAAAAGTGAGTTATACATCGACATTCTATTTTAGAGGCTATGAAGAAAATAAGTGTTATGCTCTTTATGTTGTCTTTGGGATGGAACGTACACGGACAAAACAATCCTATTACGCGCGATACCACGAGACGTCTAGCGGAGGTTACAGTCACCGCAGCTACTAAAAGGAGGATCGAAAACGATCTAAAGATGACAGTCTCCGTGGATGAATATTTGGCTTCTGCAAGTAATATCAGCTTCATCAAACGTGGTGCCTACGCTTGGGAACCCCTACTCAATAATATGAGTAGCGAGCGTTCGATAATTACGATCGACGGGATGCATGTCTTTGGAGCATGTACGGATAAAATGGACCCGATAACCTCTTATGTAGAAAGTAATAATCTTGCTGCCATCGATATTAAATCGGGGCAGGAGGGTAATCTGCATGGCGCTACGGTCGCGGGCAGTATAGATCTAAAAAGAAGGAATACCTCGTTTGGGCTGCAGAAAAAAATTGGCGGAGCCTATCAGACAGGTTTTGAATTCAATAATAAGCAGACGTTCAATCTTGGAAATTTATATTACTCAAGCGACAAATTTGTGGCAGATGGAAGTATTGCCTTCCGGAAGGCTGGAAATTATTATGATGGAAATGACGATGAAGTACGGCATTCGCAATATAATAAATTCAATGCGTCTTTGGGCTTGGCCTATAAAACAAGTCCGCTCTCTGCCGTTAGGGTGGATGCTATTTTTGATCGGGCAAAAGATGTGGGATTTCCAGCTTTACCAATGGACCTATCCTTATCCAGAGCGATCATCACTTCCGCTACATACAAACAGTTGTTTGAAGAGGGCTTGGTAAAAGTATGGGACACCAAAGTTTATTTTAATGCTGTTGAGCACTATATGGATGATACAACCCGTCCGGAGAATTTGGTCCATATGGATATGCCAGGCTGGAGTACGACCTACGGTCTTTTATCTAAAATTAATCTGCAGAAAGACCGCTATTCTTCGGAAATACAGGTAAATGCTTACGATAATCTATCGATAGCTGAGATGCGCATGTACCCGCAGGATCGATCCAAACAGACCATGTTTGCCTATAGCTGGCCATGGGTGACCACACGATTCGCGAGTGTAGCCATTAATAACTCGTTAGATCTTTCTGATATCAGTAGACTTGTCTTTGGGGGGTCATTGGGTTTGAATTATAACTATTCGAAATACGTTGAATTCAACTGGATCTTCCATCCGGGTTCTCCACAGAAGAAAAATAGAATTCTGCCGAGCCTACATGCTAGCTATCAGTTAAATATTGGTCAGTTTGACTTTTCTCTAGGAACAGGGTTTGGGCATCGTGCTCCTTCTGTTTCGGAAGCGTATGGTTACTACATCTATAACAGTTTCGATCGTTATGACTATATCGGAAATCCAGATTTAAAAAATGAAGTTTCTTATGAAGCCAATGCCAGTGCCGGATTTAAGACCGGAAAGCTAAGCATTGGGGCCAAGGCCAATTATTTCTTTATACAAGACTACATTATTGGCCGGATTTTGAGTTTGGGTAGCCCCATGAACTATCAATCGGTAGGCGTAAAAGGCTATACCTCTTTAGATCATGCGACGCTGTTTAATCTGGCACTCAATGCGCAATATCAAATTTTGCCAGGTCTAGATTGGAAAGCTATACTTACCTATGCCAGAGGGCAAGACAATATGGGCGGAAACCTGCCCTTTATACGTCCCTTAAATTATCAAACATCACTGCATTACCGATACAAAATGATCGGCGTGAAAACTTCAATGAACGGGGACTTTAGTCAAGTCAATTTTAGTCCTGAATACGGAGAGGACCAAACTGCATCCTATAAGATTTGGAATGTATCGGCAGATTATAACTTCAATATTGGGAAATTAAATGCCGCGTTTCAGGTCGGTGCGGAGAACCTTTTCAATGAATACTATAGTACCTATGCGGATTGGGGAAATATACCACGCATGGGTAGGAATATTTTTACATCCTTAAAAATCAATTTTTAAATACCTTAAAACTTAAAAATAAAATGAAAAACAATGCAATTAAACTCCTGATGATCTCTTTGGTTATGGTTTCTTGTAGCAAAAGTGAAGACGTCGCTAACAGTGTTAACTTACATTTCAACAATACATTTAAAAATACAACAATTGTGCTGGGTAGTGCAGATTCCCCAGCTGCCACGACAAATACATCCGCCAGCGGACAACTGTATCAGTTTTCTGAGCTAAAGTATGTAATTAGCAATATCAGACTTATTAAAGCCGATGGGTCTGAGATCCCTTATAATGTAAATGACCTGGATAAAGGGGCTACAGTAATTGATCAGGCGAAAGCAGCAACTTTAAATTATGTACTGAGTAATATACCTGTTGGCGAGTATAAACAGATCAAATTCGGTTTGGGGGTAAAACAGGAAATAAATACGCTGGATCAACTGAGATTCCCAGTTTTCTATGCAACAGCAGGAGCAAATGATACTAAAATGCATTGGGAATGGGGGACAGGTTACCGATTTACGAAATTGGAGGGCTTTTATGGTGTTGATCATAAAGAGTTGTCTATTCACACAGGGAGTACGGTCAACGGTACAAACGGCGATGAATCCACTTATAAACAGGGCGTAGATGCTTACCGGGACATTACCTTGAATTTACCTTCCATAGTTACTGTTGGAAAAAGTATACCACAGATTAACATCAGGGCAGATTTCGATAAACTCCTAAGCGGTAAAACGAATACCATCACATTGGGGGCCAATAATGCTACACCTAGTATTCATTCAGCAGTGGAAATGGTGAAGTTTGTTGATAATCTTGGCGGCAACGGAAGCAGCGATACAGCAGGGATGTTCACTGTTGAAGGTGTTTCTAACTAAATATGATGTAAATGGCTATGATCTGGAATGCGATTGTAGCCATTTATGGAAAATACATTAGGCATAAAAGTGAACGGATGCTTTCTGCGTTAGACTCTTGTTTGCATTTTGAATATTCATCAACCCTTGATAAAATTAATAGGATGAAAAAAGTCATCTTAATCCTGACCATTATAGTGATTGCTTTATCCTGTAGTAGGGATGATATTGTTGGTTCTAAGCTGGAAGATAACCCTATAGTCACTTTCAATATTCCTGCAGATTTTCCGAGTCTAAATAATGCGTTTAAGAGCAATAAGCCAACAAAATATGGTGTTGAATTGGGGGAAAAGCTGTTTCATGAGAAAAGATTCAGTGGAAATAATACGATATCATGTGCCAGCTGCCATAACCCCGCATTGGCTTTTTCCGATGGAAAAATGCAGGCGGTAGGGATAGATGATCGTGTTGGATTTCGGAATACGCCGCCTTTGCAGAATTTGGCTTTTATGAAATTTTATAATTGGGATGGCAATATACTCGAACTGGAAAAGCAACCTTTAGTTCCAATTATCACGCATGAAGAGATGAACTCTTCTATCTTGGAGGTTATCGGCAAAATTAATGGGGATTTTGACTACAAAGTATTGTTCAAGAAGGCTTTTGGCGATGAGAATATTACACCTGAACGAATTTATAAAAGCATTGGACAATATGAGTATACCCTAATTTCAGCCGACAGTAAATATGACAAGGTAAAACGAGGTGAAGGGGAGCAATTCACTATTGAGGAAGAACGGGGGTATCAGCTGTTTAAATTGAAATGTGAAAGCTGCCATGCATCGGAATTATTTACCGATCAGAGTTTTAGAAATGTCGGGTTTCCGTTAAACAAACATCCAGATGAGGCCGGGCGAGCACGTATCACAGGTATTGATACAGACTATATGGCTTTTCGGGTACCTTCTTTAAGAAATGCGGAGTATACAGCGCCTTATGGAAGTTTTGGGCAGTTCCCAACGTTGAAATCTGTGCTGGATTATTTCGACAAGGGTGTTTTGGATGCAGCTAACCTTGATCCGATTTTGAAAGAAAATGGAAAAAGAATTCCTATGACAGAAGAAGAAAAGGAAGCGATCATCGCTTTTATTAAAACATTAAGTGATCCGAAATTTGTAGGCAAATAATGCTGATTTACGAATAGAAGAGATCAACCAATTGCTTCGCTTCCTTTACATCATGTACGCGCAGAATTTGTACACCTCTTTCGAGAAGTAGCGTATTTAAAGCAGTGGTGCCGTTTAAAGCTTCCTGGGCGGTGATTCCGATTTTTTTATAAATCATGGATTTACGGGATATTCCGCCCAAAATTGGTAATTCAAAGTAATGAAGTTCATTGACACGATAGAGTAACTCATAGTTTTGTTCCACTGTCTTTGCAAAACCAAATCCCGGATCAAGAATAATGTCTTTTACCCCCATACTTCTTAGCGTCGCAATGCGGTCACCTAAAAAGGTGGCGACGTCAGTTACAATATCGTTGTAATCGGTTTTTTCCTGCATATTTTCAGGAATACCGCGCATATGCATGAGAATATACGGAACTTGATATTTTGCTACCGTGGCGAACATGTTATCGTCGAGTGTACCTCCCGAAACATCATTTATGATGTGCACTCCCGCATCGATTGCCGCAGCGGCAACGTCTGCCCTAAAGGTATCTATTGATAAAATTGCGTCAGGAAATGCAGTTTTAATCGCCCGAATAGCAGGAAGAGCTCGATCCATTTCCTCCTGTGATGAAATCAATGGAGCACCTGGACGTGAGGAATAGGCGCCAATATCAAGGATTTGAGCACCTTCAAGCAATAGCTTCTTGGCTTTCTCTACCGCAAGTTCGACGGTTGTATTGTCGCCACCATCATAAAATGAATCTGGAGTCACATTGAGTATCCCCATAATAATGGGCTTTTCGAAGGTCATTAAGGTACCATCGACCAGTATGGAATGACAGGGTGAGGGGTGGAATCTTTTCATCAGAACAATGCTAGGCGTGGTGAAAGACGGTCTTATTTGACAACCAAAACGCCGTCGGCAATAATGCTAATATCTTTTTTAGGTTGAGTAATCTGATCTATTTCAGCCTGTGATTTACCCAGATCCTTTGCCGCATGTTGTAACGACGCTACAGAAACTTCTTTTTTCTTCGCAATACCCTCGACAACAACCGTTTTGCCGACAATGTCTGCTGGCATGAAGAAACCATAGTCCTTAAAACGAACGGTAATAGGCTCTTCACCTTCCCGTTGCAACGTCATGAAACAGCCTTTTTTCTTACATACCTCAACGACCTTACCGGCTACCTTTCCGTTGAATGCGTTCTTTTGCGTAAGTTCTTTTTCAAGCTTTGCTACTGAAATCGCATTGGACGCAGAGATTTCTTTCCCATATTTTACACCAGGTTTGGCGCCGGGAATATCCTTTTGCTGTGCCAAAGATATATTGGTAACAGCAAAGGCTAATGCAAAAAATAAAACGATCTTTTTCATGCTATTTTCTAATAAATTCAAATTTACCACTAGGGTCCAGCTTCATGACAGTAGATGATTTCCCATCTGTTGTTACGTTTCTGTCATAGGTAACAATATAGTCTACCCCATCCTTGATGGCATCCGAAATTTCGTCAAAATCTTTTGCCGTTGGCTCACCACTGATATTTGCCGAAGTTGAAATGATCGGTTTGCGAAACCGTTGCAAAAGCTGTTCACAAAAAGGGTGTTTGACAATTCGAATGCCAATTGAACCGTCCTCAGCAATTGCATTGGGCGCAAGATTTTTGGCATTCGAATAGACAATTGTCAAGGGTTTTTCTGTATATTCAATAAGTGGATAAGCCACATCCGGGATTTCATTTACATAACTCGCTAATTGATTGTCGTTGTGTAAAAGGACGATCAGACTTTTGGATTTATCTCTTCCTTTTAGTTGGAAAACTTTCTCCACGGCTTCTGGATTGGTGGCATCACAGCCTATCCCCCAAATGGTGTCGGTGGGGTATAGAATTAATCCGCCGTTTTTTAACGTCTCCAAGGCCTTATTCAAATCCTCACGATCTACGAATGCACTCATCTTATCTTTATACTAGTTTTAACTTTATACAGCTACATTATGATCACGTAGTGCGTCATTTAATGAAGTCTTTTTGTCTGTAGACTCTTTACGTTGACCAATGATCAAAGCGCAAGGAACTTGGTATTCCCCCGCTGCAAATTTCTTGGTGTAAGAACCCGGAATAACAACAGAGCGGGCAGGTACATAACCTTTATATTCTACAGGTTCAGGTCCCGTAACGTCGATAATTTTTGTTGAGGCTGTCAATACAACATTGGCACCTAATACAGCCTCTTTTTCTACACGAATGCCTTCTACTACGATCGCTCTTGAACCGATAAAAACATTGTCCTCAATAATAACCGGGGCTGCTTGTACCGGCTCCAATACACCTCCAATTCCGACGCCGCCACTTAAGTGTACATGTTTCCCAATTTGCGCACAAGAGCCAACAGTTGCCCAGGTATCCACCATGGTACCTTCGTCTACATAAGCACCGATATTAACGTAAGAAGGCATCATAATCACTCCTTTAG
The DNA here is from genome assembly GCF_001899705.1 of Sphingobacterium sp. 40-24. Lineage (NCBI taxonomy): Bacteria > Pseudomonadati > Bacteroidota > Sphingobacteriia > Sphingobacteriales > Sphingobacteriaceae > Sphingobacterium > Sphingobacterium sp. 40-24. Next base: position 95,803 of record NZ_MKWH01000055.1, read on the forward strand.
CCAAATATGCACCTAAACGAGCGGAAGCTCCAGGTACGACACGTACACCTGTGTGCTTGTAGTCTGTTTTTAATTTCATTTTATCATGAAACACAAAAGGACCTGCAGTCATTTCGCGCATATCATTGATTGGAAAATATAAGATGACCGCTTTTTTTATCCAATCATTTACATGCCATCTTGTACCGATCATCTCAGCCACACGGATTTCACCGCTATCCAACTTCATGATAACAGCGCGGATCGCTTCTGTATATTCTTTATACTCCAATAATTGTCTATCTTCCCAAGCTTCCTCAATCAATTTTTTAAGTGGCTCTACCATATTATTTGTTTGCTTATTTGAATTAGTTTATTTTGATGTACAAACTTAGATAAAGTTGCAGTTAAAAGCAACTTTATCCATGGCTCCTTGTGCTTTAAGCATATATTTATAACGGAAATATGTTAATTTACCTGGAAGGGGCCCCGATAGTTTCTGAATATAATTATTTTTGTAATATGGCTGGAACATCAGAAAAATTGAGAATTGATAAATATTTGTGGTCAATTCGCTTATTTAAGACAAGAACCTTGGCAACAGAGGCCTGTAAGGCTGGACGAGTAAAACTCAAAGGCCAAAATATAAAACCCTCTTATGAAGTTAAGATCGGAGATGTATACCATATCCAAAAGGGAATTGAAAAAAAAGTGGTGCAGGTGACAGGTCTTTTAGACCGTCGTGTTGACGCCAAGACTGCTGTTCAATTCTACGAAGATCAGACGCCTGTAGAAGAAACGGTAGGGTTTAAATCCGTATTTCATGCTCCTGTCCTAAAACGCGATCGCGGTACAGGGCGTCCTACGAAAAAAGACCGTCGTGAGATAGATGATTTACAATCTTCAGAATGGTGGGTGAAAGAAGATGAATAAGCTCAAGATAAGTGCTGTGATAATTGCGGGAGCCCTGTTGGCTATCTCCTGTAAGTCGTATAAAAAATCTGTAAACGTGACAGAGGGCGGATTTGTTTTGGCGATCCATGGTGGAGCGGGGACGATCTTGAAAAAGAATATGACAGATTCGATGGAACAAGCTTATCGGATTGTCTTAGAGCAAGCACTTCGTATAGGCTACCAAAAGTTGCAAGAAGGTAAATCCAGTTTGGATGCCGTCGAATCGGCTATCCATGTGATGGAAGACTCACCTTTGTTTAATGCAGGGAAAGGAGCGGTTTTTACACATGACGGACGCAACGAGCTGGATGCCTCGATCATGGATGGTAAATCCTTGGCTGCGGGCGCAGTTGCAGGAGTGACGACGATCAAAAATCCAATCTCAGCAGCAAAAGCGGTGATGGAACAGTCTGAGCATGTTATGATGGTGGGGAAAGGTGCCGAAGAATTTGCAAGAAAAGTGGGGCTAACCATCGTAGATCCTTCTTATTTTTGGACTAAAGCACGTTGGGATGCTTTGCAGAAAGTGAACAGGGAGGACAGTACGCAAACACAACTAGATCACGATCAAAAACAAAGCTCACGTTTAGGAATCATCAATAAGGATGCTAAATTTGGTACAGTTGGTTGTGTTGCTTTGGATAAAGCAGGTAACCTGGCCGCCGGTACATCTACAGGAGGGATGACAAACAAGAAGTTTGGACGTGTCGGAGATTCGCCAATTATTGGTGCTGGAACGTATGCGAACAATAATACCTGTGCTGTTTCCTGTACTGGATGGGGAGAATATTATATCCGAGCCGTGGCTGCATATTCGGTGTCTGCTTTAATGGAATACAAAGGTGAGTATGTTGATAAGGCGAGTCAGCAAGTGATCGATCGGATTGGTGAAATGGGCGGTAATGGCGGCATGATAGCGCTGGATAAAAATGGACATGTTGCGATGCCTTTTAATACCGCCGGGATGTATCGCGGTACGGTGACTAAAGACGGTAAGATAACAGTAGAGATTTATAAATAGCCAATTCAGCTGTTTTCATCATCATAAAAAATCCCAAGGGGTCAATAGAATATATATTGACCCCTTGGGATAAATTTTACTAAAATTTTTTATGGAACAGCAGTTATGGCCTATACTATTAAATTGCCGTCAGGTATTGTTCTATCTCATCAAATTGGATATCACCATGTGAAGCATCATATAGACTTTCTTTTCCTTCAACAATCAGTATTTGAGGTGACTGATGCTCTACATTCCACCGTTGGGCAATTTCATTTGATAGTGGACGGTAGCGCAAAAGATCTAAAAGATAAATCGCATAATCATGGTCTGAAGTCGCAGACATACGCTCAAGACTGCGCTTTGCCATATTGCTGATACCACAAGTCGTGCTATGTTTAAAGATCGCTGCAACTTTATCGGATTGATAAAGCTCCTGTAGCTGTTCTTCTGTATTTAATTCTATCCAATTAATCATATTATAGTTCTGTAAATTTTTTCTGTTCTACCTGTACAAAAGATGAAATAGAGGAGAATGTACAACTCTTTTGGTCATTGCTTGTGGAATTGAAAAAACTAGGTAAACGTATACCGTCGCCGATCTCCTTATATTTGCTCACCTCATAGGTGTTTTTTTCGCCCTTATCTATGTATTCGTAACGTACAATCTCACCGGTATTTTGATCAATGTAAAGCAGACCATCCATCTTTGAGCCGAAGATAGGGCCAGATGAGCTGATAGTTGCGATAGTTAATTTTTGTCCACCACTAAAGCTTTCCTTTTGGCTTTTCAGCTGCACATTCTTCTGTCCGATCAAGGTGGGTAAAAGTAGTAGATTGAGATCCGAAAATAGCTGGTTTTTAATTGACTTTTTTAGCTCTGGCCCATCTCCAGCTATATTCCCTCCAATAAAGAGTTTATCGGCCCCTGGATTCTTAAAATTAAACAGATAGGTCACCTGATCTGTGCCGCTATAGCCGTCAAATCGACATGCTCCGGTGCTGCGATTGAACAAGAATTTTCGCTCTTCTTTTGACAATTGGTCGGAGATGGTATTTCCCTTTGCTGAGAATGCCAAATATTGCAAAGAATCCCATTTTTCCTGGCCACCAATACTTTGCCAAATCTGCTTGTTTAGACTATCGTCTTGTGCCACTAGATCCAGCTGACAGAATAACGTCAGCATAACGACCAAGAGTACATTCGATAATGTTTTCATAATCCTATTTTTTTAAGAAACAATCATCAAGTAAGCCGTATCAAAATTGATCGGGATAAACTTCATCATTGCGTCATTGTCTATAAAACTATCGATTGTTGTACATCTGATTTACAATACAATCAAAACAATTCAATAACAATTTATTCCAGTGAAAAAATAAAAATCGATTAATAAGATAACTGAATATGTTATTAATCGATTTGTCCAAAATATAAGTAACTGAGTAATAAGCTGTGCTCAGTAATACTTTTCATCATTGAATGGTAGGCAAAATTAATACCAAACTAGAATTTTTTGGCAATATGAGCCATTTGTATTGCTGTAATAGCAGCTTCCTCGCCTTTGTTGCCATGTTTTCCACCAGCACGATCCAATGCTTGCTGAAGGTTATCAGTAGTTAATACACCAAAAATGGCTGGTTTATTGTATTTGAGCCCTACATTGGCAATGCCATTTGCAACTGCATCGCAGATAAAATCAAAGTGTCTCGTCTCACCCTGAATGACGCAGCCTAAACAAATAACAGCATCAAAATTCTGGTTTCTGAACACAAGATCTGCTCCCGAAATTAATTCGAAACTTCCAGGAACCTCGATGACTTGGATATTTTTTTCTTGAGCGCCATGCTTCTCTAAGCCTGTAATTGCACCATTCAATAATGCACCTGTGATTTCTGCATTCCATTGTGCAACAACGATTGCAAATTTGAATGGACTTGCATCCGCAACCTGAATATGCGAAAAGTCGGATAAATTTTTAATGCTACTTGCCATAATAGGAACAAAGATAGTGATTTTAGATGGGCACAAAAAAAGAGGCTATCAAATAGCCTCTTTTTAGTATATTTTTATAATTATTCTATTATAAATGTGCTTGTACACGGCCTAATAAACCATCAATTGTTGAAGCTTCTTGGCTCTCCGGAAAATCTGTTTTAATCTTCTTGTAAGCTGTCTCTGCACTTTTGTAGTCATTTTGGGCTTCATATACAAGTCCTAGTTTTTTCAAAAAGAGTGGAGTTGTATAGGAGTTGCTTGATTTTTCAGAAGCCTGCTTATAGTAGTCTGCAGCTTTTTTGTAGTCTTTTAATTCTGAATAAGCATCACCTGTTAAACCAATTACGAGTGGATCTAGAATTTGACTTCCTGTCGGAGCATATTTTTCAAGCGCTTTTGCAGCTTCATCGAATTTACCTTGACGCAAATACAAACCTCCTAAATATGCGTTTGCAATATTTGCTGATTTTGTATTGGAATATTCGTCCGCAATTTGTTTAAATCCAAGAAATGCACCATCGCCCATGATTGCTTTACTTTGTAACGAATCAATTGTAGCAAGCTGTTCTGCTTTGTACATACGATTCGAAGCTTCTTCTGCTCTTGGATCTAGATAAAGCTTTTGATATCCAAAATAAAGTAAGATCAATACAACGATACCACCTAAAATGAACACGACACTTTTTTGGTTATCTTGAAAAAAAGATCCTTTTGAAGGTTTGAAACCTTGATTTGTATTATTTGTGTTTTTAGACATTACTAATCAGTAAAATATGGATTGCAAAAATACACTTTTCGAGCAAATTTGCAAGTGTTTTGCAAATTTTAACGTGAATTAACTTTGGTTTTCCGACTCATTCGATAGTTCAATTTCCTTATCTAGCTGTTCGTAGATGGAGTTTTTACTTTTGAATTCAGGTACAATAATTTTCATTTGATAGACAACTTCGTTTTTGTTCTGCGTCGCTAAACGCTGTTGCAATTCTCCGATTTTCATACACACCCTATCATAATTATTTTCTCTGACTTTGGCGATCATGATTTTCTCGTGGTGCGTCGGTAAGGTATTCTCTAAATCATTTAGTAATTCCTCATATAGTTTTTCACCAGGCCTTAATCCCGTGAATTTTATTTCAATATCTTCATTCGGTTTAAATCCCGAAAGGCGAATCATTTTTTTAGCTAGCTCTACTATTTTTACAGATTTACCCATATCAAAGACAAAAATTTCGCCACCTTGTCCCATTGTTCCAGCTTCAAGGACTAGTCGGCATGCTTCGGGAATGGTCATAAAATACCGTGTAATTTCTGGATGAGTAACGGTTACAGGGCCACCTTTTTGAATCTGGTCCCTGAATCGGGGGATAACAGATCCATTGGAGCCTAAGACATTGCCAAAGCGTGTTGTTATAAATTTGGTGTGAACACTTGCCCCCAATGTATTTTCCAAATGATTGTTTAACGATTGTACATAGATTTCTGCGATACGTTTTGTCGCCCCCATGATATTCGTGGGATTTACAGCTTTATCGGTAGAGACAAAGACAAATTTTTCAACCTGAAATTCTACGGCTAAATCCGCCAAATTCTTTGTTCCCATAACATTGGTCTGTACCGCTTCCAAAGGATGGTTTTCCATCATTGGCACATGTTTGTATGCTGCCGCATGATAAACATAGTGCGGCTTGAACGTGTCAAAAAGCAATTGCATCCTTTTTGTACTTCGGACGTCTGCTATATAAGTATGATAGACTTGATTTGGGAATTCATCTTGAAGGTCAAGCTGGAGATTATGTAAGGGGGACTCTGCTTGGTCACAAAGAATAATCATCTGGGGCTCGTATCTTCCCAATTGGGTTGCAATTTCACTTCCGATAGAACCGGCTGCTCCAGTAACAAGGATTCTTTTGCCCTTCGTCTGGCTTAAGATGTGGTCGTCGTTAATCTTGATCGGCTCCCTTTCCAACAAATCTTCAATTTTTATTTTCTGAATCTGATTGGGGTTAAGGTCGCCATTCATGATCTTTTTAACGGGCGGAAGTGTTAAAATATTGACGTTTTTTTCGAGCGCGACATCTGTTATTTCATTTTTGCGGTCCGAAGGGATGTTGTGTGACGCGATGATGACCTCTTCAATATTTAGTGTGTTGATGAGGTGGCTAAACTTTTGAGAAGAGTAAATTTTGGTCCCATCAATTACTTTGTTGATTTTTTGATCATTATCATCCAAGAATCCTACAATAGCATTTTTGGAACGTACATCATGGTCTAAGGTTCTTTTTACAGCAATCCCCAAATCACCAGCTCCGTAGATCAGTGTTTTTTTTCTGGAACCGTTGACTTTTTTGGTGTATAGAAAGAAAATCTTAATAATTGTTCTATATACAGTTAAAATAAGAAAGGAGAATAGGGCAAAGAAGATAATGAGTGCCGTTGGAATGTTGCGCTCGATTTCATTTGCTTGGATAACTAGTTTTATAACGAGGAGAACAAACACACTGAATGTTATCGTTGATAATATACGTATGGAATCGATGGCGCTTGTGTAACGCACGATCCCAGTATACATTTTAAAGAGATAGAACGACAAAGAACATACACCGATAAATAAAATGTAACGAATGCTAAAATCAATATCGAGTAAAAAATCGAAATTAAAATCATAATAAATGACATTTGCGAGGAGATAAGCGACGGATACACTAAAGATGTCCAATAAAAAAATGATCCACCGTGGCACTATATTGACTTTACTGAGCATGGTATTATATCTGATTAATTTAAAACAAATGTAGATAAATTTGTTTCATTCCAAAGCTGTGCCAAACCAAATTTATCTTCGTTTGATAAGATTGATTATTTATTGTAATTTTAGCTAACGATCAATTTTACAAGATGAATGAGTTAGGAAAGCTTGCGAGTCAGGCTATGATTTCTCCAAAAGAGATGCTGTTTGAGAAGAAAAAGAATGCAAAAAGTTTATTTATTGGCATTCCAAAAGAAATCTCGCTTCAGGAAAAGCGAATTTGCCTGACACCATTAGCGGTTGCATTATTGGTAGAAAATGGGCACGAAGTAATCATTGAGACGGGAGCAGGAGCAGGAGCCAATTTTTTGGATCACCATTATAGTGAGCAGGGAGCCCGTATTGTATCTTCAAGAGAAGAAGTGTACCAAGCGGATCTGATCATCAAGGTTGGCAGCCCTGTAATTAGTGAAGTCAAGCTGATGAAAGAAAGACAGCTTTTATTATCTTCTCAGCAACCTTCACTTATGAACTTGGATGTCTTAAAGGCATTAATGCATAAAAAAATTACCGCAATTTCTTACGAATATTTAAGAGATGAGGGCGGTTGCCTAGCTGTGGTTCGTGCTATGAGTGAAATCGTAGGGGCGACGGCAACTTTAATTGCTGGAGAGTATCTGAGCAATGCATTTGGAGGCAAGGGACTGATGCTCGGCGGCGTTACCGGGGTAGCCTCGACCGAAGTTGTTATTATCGGCGCAGGGACCGTTGGTGAACAAGCTGCTCGGACGGCTTTGGCGCTAGGAGCAGAGGTAAAAGTATTTGATAATTCGATTTATAAACTTAGACGCCTACAAAATAACCTGGGTAGTCGTGTGTTTACATCTGTTATACAACCTATTATTTTAAACAAAGCCGTGATCAGTTCAGACGTTGTTATCGGTGCTTTACGAGCGCTTAATGGACGTTCCGCTTGCGTGATTTCGGAAGAGACCGTTTCTAAAATGAAACCCAATTCCGTTATTATAGATGTAAGCATTGATCAAGGGGGCAATTTTGAAACTTCGGAGGTGACCTCTCACGATAAACCTATCTTTCGGAAATTTGATGTTATTCACTATTGTGTTCCTAATATAGCGTCTCGGGTAGCGCGAACAGCCACCTATGCCATGAGCAATATCTTCACTTCGATTTTACTCGATTTTGCTGAACTCGGGGGATTGAAAAATGCCATTTGGAAGAACCCTGGTATTCGAAGTTCCATTTATTTGTATCAAGGTAATCTGACGAATATAGATATGGCCGCCAGGTTTAATATGACAGCAAAGGATTTAGATTTATTAGTCGTCTCTTCGTTATAAATTCTAAGCGTATCCAGCTGCTTCTTGATCTACTCCATGCAGATGTTGCATGTAAAATGGAAGGATATTTCTAGTAAATATAATTTTGCGATCTTTTTTAAATGTTATTTAAATGAAAAAAGTTTTTATGATTTTATGTTCCTTGATCTCGCTTGTTAAAGCGCAGGAGGCAATCAACCTTTATGCAGATTCTATTCCAAATGCGACTGATAAAGAGCAGGTAAATTTAGAAAAGAACGTCCCCAAGCTATTTGCCTATACAGCAGATAAAAGTGTCGATAAAAATATCGCCGTACTGGTTATTCCTGGGGGCGGGTATGCTCATATCGCAATGGATCATGAGGGACATGCCGTTGCTAAAGAGTTGGTGAAAAATGGGTATTCGGCATATGTTTTGCAATATCGATTGCCTTCGCCGAATATCATGCGTGACAAATCTATAGGGCCTCTTCAGGACGCGCAGCGGGCAATGCAATTGATCAGAACCCTGCACCCCGGACTTCGAAAGGTGGGGGTTATCGGATTTTCCGCAGGCGGACATTTGGCTTCCACTTTAATAACGAAGTTTAAGAAAGACTATATAGTGAATCCTTCACATGTATCCCTAAGACCTGATTTTGCTGGATTAATTTATCCTGTAATCTCTATGCAAAATGATATCACACACAAAGGTTCGCGTATAAATCTCATCGGAGAAAACCCTTCAGAAGACCAAATCAACCTTTTTTCTTCCAATTTGCAGGTATCTCCTGAAGTTTGTCCGGTTTTCTTTGTACATGCCAAAGACGATACAGCTGTACCGATAGAAAACAGTTATAGAATGATTGCTGCTCTGGACAAGTCAAAAGTACCCAACAAGCTTTATACCTTTGAGCAAGGGGGACACGGCTTTGGATTAATTAACAAAACTTCGGATAAGTTATGGTTTGACGCATTTTTATCTTGGCTTGATACACAGGACTAAGCTATGCAATTAATGGTCAAAAGAGATCCAGTGGGATATTGTTAGGTCAACAGCCTGTTGTTTTTGTGGAATTATTTGCGATGTAATAATCGCATGTAAGTTAATCTCATTATTGCTGACGACGATTTCATAATAAAAACCTCTGAATCGGACATCTTTCACAAAAAAAGTAGACTGCTCAGATGGACTGATTGAGATCCATTCTTGATGTATCGCGATTGGTTTTTCGCTTGCTATGCCTAAATTTTGAGCTTGCTCAACCTGTAATATATTGCTTTTTGCCAATAATTGGGCAGTATAAGGGTGCGATGGATTGCTGTACAACACATGTGGGTTGTTTTGATCCAGGATTTTGCCAGATTTCATCACAATAAGATTATCTGCCAGGGCAAGTACTTCCGTCGGATCGTGTGAAACTAAAATGACGGTTAGCCCGGTTTCTTTAACAATATCCTTGATGTCCTGTTGTAAGGTATCCCTAAAAGAGGCATCGACCTGATTGAATGGTTCATCCATAAGTAAGACTTCAGGCTCGTTGATTAGTGCACGACAGATTGCGACGCGTTGTTTTTCTCCGCCACTGATGTCGGCTACTCTTTTTTTAGCGAGGTGATCAATCCGTAGACGTTGTAATATTTCCGCAGTTTTGTCTTGTTTGCGTTTGATATCTGTGTTTGGCAATTGGGAAGCAACATTATCCCATACATTGGCATACGTATTCAAATCGTCAAAGCCTTGCGAGACTAATTTCATGGCATCATGTCCGGGGATCAGCTTGTCCTTGCGCGTCGGGACCTGCCAACCTTTATAGCGCACAATGCCACCAGTTGGTTCCAAAAGACCGTATATAAGTCTAAGCAAGGTACTTTTTCCACTACCAGATTCACCAATGATCGCTGTTATTTTTCCTTCGTCGATATCGAAAGAACTATTTTCAACAGCAAACTGCATATTGTTCTCATGAAAGGAAAAGCTCAAGTGTTCGGCATGTATAGCCGCTAATCCGGGCACATGGATATCAGTTGGAATATATTGACAAGAGGATGAATGAGCCATAGTAGGGAGTCGAAAAAAGGTAGTTAACGAATAGAAATTTGACGTGTTGTTGCATCTAGGATGCTAATATGTATCTCTTTTGCTTCTTCAGGAAGTAAGTTGGGGATTTTCTCCGGCCACTCAACAAAGCAATAAGCACCTGAATAGAAATATTCCTCATAACCAAAATCGAATGCCTCTTGTTCATCTTTAATGCGATAAAAATCAAAGTGATATACGGGGCCAGCTGGAGACTCATATTCATTAACAATGGAGAATGTTGGACTAGATGTACTATCTTGTACATTCAATTGTTTACACAGGTGTTTTACAAAAGTTGTCTTTCCTGCTCCCATGGAACCATATAATAGAAAAATCCGGTCCTTTGGAAAACTATTTAAAAGTGTCTGAGCCGCTTGAGATAGATCTGCTGTGGTATTTACAATAATTTCCATGTTGCAAAATTACTATTTCGGTAGGTATGTCGCAAAGGGGATAATCATTTCTTCTAGCGATATTCCACCATGTTGGAATGTTCCATTAAAGTAATTGACAAATTGATTGTAGTTGTTGGGGTAAACAAAATACGAATCTTCTTTGGCAAAAACGTATGTTGAACTTACATGAAGTTTAGGCAGCTGTGCCTCGTGGGGATTTTTGATAGCAAAAACATCTTTGTCAATATAGTTCAGGTTTTTCCCTTGCTTATATCTCAAATTTGTATTTGTGTTGCGGTCACCAACTATTTTACTTGGTTTTTTTACCCGGATCGTGCCGTGGTCGGTTGTAATGATCACACGAACTTTCTTTTGAGAGAGCCATTTTATAACCTCTAATAAAGGTGAGTGTTCAAACCATGACAATGTAAGCGAGCGATATGCCGCTTCGTCGTTTGCTAATTCACGAATCATAGAGCTGTCTGTACGTGCGTGAGAAAGCATGTCAACAAAGTTATACACCAATACATTCAGTTGATTGTGCATCAAATTACCAAGATTGTCTAACACATCCTTTCCTTGTTCCAGAGTCAAAATTTTCGTGTAGGAGTGTTTTATGGACTTGCGGTAAAGTCGTTTGATCTGATCTTCCAAAAATTTATCCTCATATAAATTCTTGCCGCCTTCATCTTCATCGTTTTGCCATAATTTCGGAAAGCGTTTTTCCATTTCCAGTGGAGTTAAGCCACTAAAGATGGCATTTCTAGCATATTGTGTTGCTGTTGGTAAAATACTGTAATAGGTTATCTCCTCCTCAAGTCTAAAATAATCGGTAATGACCTCATTGATAATTTTCCATTGATCGAAGCGCAAATTGTCTATTAGAAAGAAAAATGTCGGAATATGATCTTCTATGGTCGGAAATACCTTCTTCTTAAATAGCTGGTGGGATAGAATGGGCGCGTTTTCGGGACGATTAATCCATTGTATATAGTTGTTTTCAATAAATTTTGAGAATTGCATGTTTGCTTCGGATTTTTGCATCGTCAGAATTTCATGCATATTGTTATCTTCAAGCTTTTCGAGAGACAATTCCCAGTAGACCAATTTTTTGTAGACTTCTGACCATTGATTGAAATCCAAATTGTCATTTAGGATCATCCCTAAATTGCGGAAGTCTTGTTGATAGGCCATGGATGTTTTCTCATTGACAAGACGCTTGTTCTCCGTTAATTTTTTAATTGTCATCAAGATCTGCTTGGGGTTGACCGGCTTGATCAGATAATCATCTATTTTGGAGCCGATGGCATCTTCCATGACATGTTCTTCTTCGTTTTTTGTAACCAGAACAACAGGGACAGTAGGGTTGATCGATTTGAGTATAGCAAGTGTTTCGAGCCCGGTTAGCCCAGGCATATTTTCGTCTAGGAAAACGAGGTGGAAAAAACCATTCTTAAAGGCTTCAACGGCATCATTTCCATTGTTGACCGTGTCAACTTTGTAACCTTTGCTTTCTAAAAATAAAATGTGTGGTTTTAGAAAGTCAATCTCATCGTCAGCCCAAAGGATATGTGTTTTTTGCATCTTGTTATTATATGTCTATTAGTAGAGGGGAGGATCGGATTTTCGATCTCATGCTAACATAAGCAAATATCGTGCTTTAGATTTTATTTTTAACATTTCTTAACGGTGAACTAACTATCTTTGTTTTAAGTTTATACTAGTGTAACCCAAGGCTTCGTAATTAAAGCGCTCGGTTTCATAATTTATAGTGTTGATGATCGTATTAATTTGTCGCCACGTTGAACAAAAATAAAATTATTAATGATCCGGTATATGGATTTGTCGCTATTCCTACAGGATTGGTCTTCGACTTAGTGCAACATCCTTATTTTCAAAGGCTCCGCTATATTAAGCAGGTGAGCATGACGCATCTTGTCTATCCCGGAGCTTTACATACTCGTTTTCAGCACGCCATAGGGGCGATGCATTTGATGTCAATGGCTTTGGAAACTTTGCGGAGTAAAGGTGTCATCATTTCTGCGGATGAAGAGGAGGCTGTTCTTTCGGCAATTTTGCTGCATGATATCGGTCATGGTCCTTTTTCCCATTCTTTGGAGCATAGTTTGATTGAAGGAGTTTCACATGAGTTATTGTCCTCTCTGTTGATGGATCGTATCAACCAGGATTTGGGCGGAAGGTTAAGCTTGGCAATTACAATCTTTAACAATAAATATGAACGCAGATTTCTCCATCAATTGGTGTCGAGCCAATTGGACGTTGATCGAATGGATTACCTCAATAGAGATAGTTTTTTTACCGGTGTATCGGAAGGCGTGATCTCATTTGATCGTATCATAAAAATGCTCAATGTCGTGGCGGATGAAATCGTGGTGGAATATAAAGGGCTGTATTCTGTGGAGAAATTCCTGATTGCACGACGGCTCATGTATTGGCAAGTCTATTTACATAAGACCGTTATCGGTGCTGAACAATTATTGATTAAAATTCTGCAGCGGGCAAAATATTTAACGGCTACTGGTCATAAGCTCTTTTCTACCCCGGCTTTTCATTGGTTTTTAAGCCAGCAGGTCAACAAAACTAATTTTTTGGATGACCCGTTACATTTGGATTGGTTTACTCGTTTAGATGATACGGATATTATGTCTGCGATAAAAACATGGGAACATCATGAGGATTCTATTTTAAGTACAATGTGCCAGCGCGTTATGAAACGTAATCTATATCGCTCTGTCATGAGCAATAAACCATTCTCGCCAGCATATGTAGATTTAGTGAAATCGAAAGTACAAGCTGAGCTGGGTGTGGCTCAGGAGGATATTCATTATTATGTATTTATGCAGGAAATTCAAAACCGTGCCTATAATTCTTCCAAGGATCAAATAAAAATATTATTGAAATCCGGTGAGCTCGTGGATATAACAGAGGCTTCTGATCTAGGGAATTTAGAAGCACTATCGAAAAATGTGGCTAAATACGCCTTATGTTATCCAAAAGAGGTGGGATATGTTGCAATTACTTCCATCAAGTAGTTATTTTTTAATAAAAAAACATAGATTTGTACCATGCAATTTACTGCTCAACAAATAGGGACATTATTAGAAGGACGGATTGAAGGAAATCCAGAAGTTACTGTAGGTAACCTTGCCAAAATTGAGGAAGGTAAAAAAGGCGATCTTTCTTTTTTGTCAAATCCAAAATATGAGCATTTTATTTATACTACTGACGCCTCGATTGTAATTGTGAATGAAGATTTACAATTGACCCAAGCAACTAAGCCGACTTTAACGATCATACGGGTGAAGAATGCATATGCTGCTTTCTCTACTATTCTGAATATGTATAATGAGTTCCGTCTTGACAAAAGCGGACGTGAGGAGCCTCATTTTATACATACTGAAGCGGAGATCGGCCAAGGAGGTTATATCGGTGCATTTGTATATATTGGACGCGGAGCTTCCATTGGAGATAACGTGAAAATTTACCCACAGGTCTATATTGGCGATAAAGTAACGATTGGAGATAATACAACACTCTATCCAGGGGTGAAGATTTATCATGATTGTAAGATTGGGAAAAATGTCGTCGTACATTCTGGTGTTGTGATCGGATCGGATGGATTTGGATTTGCACCACAAGAAGACGGAACATATAAAAAAGTACCTCAGATTGGTTATGTGCAAGTGGAGGATAATGTTGAGATCGGCGCCAATACAGTAATCGATAGAGCAACAATGGGTGCTACAATCGTGCGTGATGGTGTTAAGTTGGATAATTTGATTCAAATTGCACATAATGTTGATATTGGAAAGAATACTGTAATCGCAGCGCAAACAGGTATTTCTGGTAGCTCAAAAATTGGAGAACATGTGGTTTTAGGAGGCCAGGTTGGGGTTGTTGGTCATATTGTTGTTGCAAAGGGCTCTCAAATCCAGGCGCAATCAGGAGTGAATAGATCGATTAAAGAAGAAGGTAAAAAGTGGGGCGGTACACCGGTGATGCCTTATCAGCCCCAATTGCGTTCTAATGTGATTTTTGCACGCCTCCCTGAGTTGGAAAAACGAATCCAAGAGTTAGAAAAGTTAGTAGAAAAAAAATTGAAATAATTATTTTTCATTGAAAATAAACTGTTCTTTAATGGTGATGAAATAAGCATTCCAGGCACGGCTATGGCAACAACGATGTAGCTTAAGGAATAAATGTTTTGTCAAAAGAAGTTTTGATTTAAAAATATGTTATTAGAAATGAATGTAAAACAGCGAACCATCAAAAACGAGGTTGAAATTTCGGGGGTAGGTCTTCATACAGGGAAAATTGTATCGATGACGATCAAGCCAGCTCCGGAAAATCACTGGTTTAAGTTCAGACGTGTAGATTTAGCGGGACAACCAGAAATTTTGGTTGATGCGGATAATGTGACGGATACCTCCAGAGGGACGACAATAACGCAGAATGGAGCAAGTGTGAGTACAATTGAACATTTGATGGCATCGTTAATTGGTTTACAAATCGATAATGTGCTGATTGATATTGATGGCCCTGAAATACCCATACTCGATGGTAGCTCAGCTATTTTTGTGAAGTTGCTGGAGGAAGCGGGATTTGAAGAACAAGATGCTGACCGGGATTATTATGAGATATCCAATAATATCCATTATGCAGAGCCAGATCGCAAAGTTGAAATACTGGGTATGCCGATGGACGGGTATCGTTTGACTTGTATGATCGATTTTAATTCGCCGGTGTTGGGAAGCCAACATGCCGCAATAACATCGATTGAGGACTTTAAATCAGAAATAGCCTCTTCACGTACGTTTTGTTTTTTACACGAATTGGAAATGTTGGTTGATCATGGCCTAATTAAAGGTGGTGATTTGAGTAATGCAATCGTTATTGTGGACAAGGAGACTTCTCCTGAGGAATTGCAGAAATTAGCGCATCTATTTCATAAAGAAACCGTTGCAGTTGCTAAGGAAGGAATATTAAACAATAATCAATTGCGTTACCAAAATGAACCTGCTCGACATAAATTGTTGGACATGGTTGGAGATTTAGCACTTGTCGGAAGACCTTTGAAGGGGCATATTATGGCTGCACGACCAGGTCATGCAGCGAATGTGGCTTTTGCAAAAAAGATAAAGGAGCAGATCAAAAAAGATAAAACACGTAAAAAAATTAAAGTTTACGATCCCAATATGCCTGCATTATACGATACAGTAGAAATCATGAAGATTTTACCGCATCGTCAGCCCATGCTTATGGTCGATAAAATTCTTGAGTTGACGGAAACACATGTGGTGGGTTTGAAAAATGTTACCATGAACGAAGATCTATTTATGGGACATTTTCCTGGTGCGCCATTATTTCCCGGGGTTTTGCAGGTAGAGGCTATGGCACAGACAGGGGGAATTTTAGTGCTGAAGACGGTCCCTGATCCAGAGAATTGGTTGACCTTATTCCTTAAAATTGAAAATGCACGTTTTAAAGCGCAGGTAACTCCAGGGGATTCTGTTATTTTTAGATGCGACTTGATGGAGCCGATCCGAAGAGGTATCGCAAAAATGAAAGGTGTGGCAATGGTAGGAGAGAAAATTGTGTGCGAAGCGGAGCTTATGGCACAGATCGTAAGAGTAAATAACAACTAAAGTAGTATAGATGATACAGCCATTAGCTTATATTCATCCGGAGGCAAAAATTGCTAAAAATGTGGTCATCGAGCCATTTGTAACCATTTATAAAGATGTCGTCATTGGCGAAGGAACTTGGATAGGATCAAATGTGACGATCATGGATGGAGCTCGAATTGGAAAAAACTGTAAAATATATCCCGGTGCAGTAATCTCTGGCGAACCTCAAGATTTAAAATTTGATGGTGAGATTACGACAGCCGAAATTGGAGACAATACAACCATTCGTGAGTGTGTAACAATCAATAGAGGAACTAAGGATAGGTATAGAACGGTCATTGGAAAAAATTGTTTGATCCAAGCGTATAGTCATGTTGCACATGATTGTGAAGTAGGTGATAATTGTGTTTTTTCGAACAACAGTACACTTGCTGGACATATTACAGTGGGCGATTATGTTGTACTTGCTGGGATGGTCGCTGTTCACCAATTTGTTAAAATTGGTTCGCATGCATTTGTTACCGGTGGTTCATTGGTACGTAAGGATATTCCACCTTTTGTTAAGGCCGCGCGTGAACCGATTTCTTATGCGGGTATTAATTCTGTTGGATTGAGAAGAAGAGGATTTTCGGAAGAGCAAATTGCCGAGATTCAGAATCTTTATCGCATTCTTTTTGTTCAAAACAGAAATCTGGCTAAAGCAATAGAAATTATAGAAGCTGAATATCAGGCAACGGAAATCCGTGATGAAATTTTGGATTTTATTCGAAACTCAGGCCGGGGTATCATGAAAGGATTCAATAATAGAGCGATGTAGTCGCTTTGTCGATTCTAGTGAATTTGAAAATTACATTAAAAGATATTGGTAGGAGGTATAACAATGAATGGATTTTTAGGCATATAAACTATACCTTCGAGTCCGGCAAGAGTTATGCCATCCTTGGCCATAATGGTTCCGGGAAGTCCACTTTCTTAAAAGTGCTTTCAAGTAGTTTGACACCCTCAGCGGGTGAACTGATCTACACCGATGGAGACCAAGTCCTGGGTGTGGATACGATATATCAGCAGCTGTCTCTCGCAGCTCCTTATGTTGAACTGATCGAGGAATTTACCTTAAACGAGCTGATTGATTTTCATTTTAAATTTAAAAATTATCTTCCTTCTTTTGATAAAGCAACGGTTGTAAAGCTATTGGGATTGGAACATGCGCTTGACAGAGAGATCCGTTTTTTTTCATCAGGTATGCGTCAACGTGTCAAGCTAGCGCTAGCTTGTTGTTCTGCATCTGCCTTGGTTTTGTTGGATGAGCCTACAAGTAATTTGGATAGTGCGGGTGAACAATGGTATCTTCGTTTAATTGAGCGTACAAAATTGGAGTCTAGATTGTTTATCGTCTGTTCGAACCAAAAAAAAGAGTATGAATTCTGCGATGAAAGTATTTCTATAGTCGATTTTAAGTCTTAGGGAGATCGACAATTTGTTGCTATCACATCGAAAATAAGCGAAAAGTTCTTGTCCTGTATTAAAAATAGTTACTTTCAATAAAACCGTCAAGACTGTATCATCATGAGCAGCTACAAAAGTGAACTGAAGGTTCTCTCCGGCCAATAAAAACAAACAGGTTCAGAAAAAAAGTAGCGAATGAAATTTTAATAACACAATTAGTTTTTGTACTTTTGACGACTCAATAATGAGATAACCGTTTAAAGTTCAATTCAAAGAATGGCTAAGGCATCAGAGGTAAAATCAGGAAATATCTTAAGATTTAACGGAGAATTAGTATCCGTAGAAGAATATATACACCGCACACCAGGTAATTTACGCGCGTTTTATCAAGCGAGAATGCGTAATGTTAAAACTGGTAAGTTAGTTGAATACCGTTTTAGAGTTGACGAATCTGTAGAAATAGCGCGTGTAGAAACTAGCGATTATCAGTATTTGTATGAGGATGGAGATTTCTTCGTGGTAATGGATAACAATACCTACGAGCAATTCAATATTCCTAAATTTTTGTTCGGTGATTCAGCTCGTTTCTTGAAAGAGGGAATGACTGTAATTATTGCTTTTGAAAGTGATGAGCCTATCATGGCAGAAGCTCCAAAAAGTGTTGAGTTGGAAATTACATATACTGAACCGGCTGTAAAAGGAGATACTTCTACAAATGCATTGAAAAAAGCAACTGTAGAGACTGGTGTTGAAATTATGGTGCCGTTGTTCATTAATCAAGGTGAGAAAGTAAGAGTTGATACGCAAACAGGTAATTATATCGAACGCGTAAAATAATACAAAGATTTTAGGTTTAGGTTGATTATTCGGTCTTGTTAGCGCTCGCTACAAGGCCGTTTTTTTTTACAAAAGTTTCAACTGAGTTGAGCATATGGTTTTCGATTCTGAATAAGAATTTCTAATGGCTTTTGAAGATCAAATAAAAATTGAATTGGGAGGAATGCTATTTTTGATTAATCGTGGCATAAGTGGTAGACTTAAATGGGGATTTTGGTGAAGAAGGGAAATAAAATTTAGAAATAACTATTTTACAAATGAAATCAAAACAAGAATTACGACTTGAGTATAAAACTAAGCGTTGTCAATTGTCTGTAGAGACAGAAACTACGCTCAATGAACGACTACTTTCGCAGTTTACAAAGCTTGATCTGTCGGAGGTCGAATTTTTGCATATTTTCATTCCCATAGGGAAATATCACGAACCGAATACATATTTAATAATCAACTATATTCAAGAATCTTTTCCACAGATAAAGATCGTCGTTTCGCGATCTAATTTTGAGGACTATTCGATGCAACATTTCATATTGGATGAGCATACCCTATTTGAGACGAACAACTGGGGTATTCCTGAGCCAGTATCCGGCATTAAGGTGAATTCATCGCTTATTGATATGATTATAGTTCCTTTGTTAATTTTTGATCTTTTGGGCTACAGGGTAGGTTACGGAAAAGGGTTTTACGACCGTTTTTTCTCGTCCTGTAAAGTTGATGTGCAGCGTGTTGGACTATCTTTTTTTGATCCAATTGATGTTATTGCAGATAAAAATGAATACGATGTCCAATTGACGCAGGCCATTACGCCAGATCATATTTATCATTTTTTTGATAAGTAGTTGGTTGATTTTGTCGCATGCTGATTTAATTAAAATTATTTTTTATTTTTATTGCGAAATTCAATGCCTGCGCCGATATGTTTCGATATCTTCTATTTTTTCTTTTCCTAGCAATCATACCTTGTCATGTGGTCTATGGGATGGATTTAATGGATTCCAATTCCTCGATAGAAGAGAAGAACTTTTACGAAACAATTATAAAAGAATCAGCGCAGTATCAATCCTCCAGTCTGTCGTTGAGTAAATATCTTGCACCATATTTTAGTCAGGCGGTACGAAAAAATGATAAGGCGCTTTTGGCAATCTATTATTGTTTACTGGCGGATCAGTCGTTTAATGACGAAGGCGCAAGAAATAACTTTAGTGATAAATACTATTTGAAAGCGCTAGACCTTGAAGAAGGCTATAGCTACCAAAATGTACGGGTTTGGGTGAAAGTAATGTATGGCTTTTATCTGTATCGATGCCTGAAAGCCTCTGAGGCATTACCTTTTATTTTGGAAGGGGAGAAAGGGCTAGAAGATATACCTAAAGAACTTGTTTTAGACCTAACTCAAACGTACAAGAAGCTTGGCTATTTTTTTGGAACCTTAGGTGATTATATTTCTGGAATTAAATATCTGGATTTAGGGCAACGACAAGAACAAATTTCGCCGAGATTGAAAGCTGAAATCTTAGACAATTTAGGTGTATTGACGCTGAAAAGTGGTGGTGATACCTTGCAGGCGATGAAAATTTTTGAATTGGCGCAGACGTTGGCACTTTCAGAAAATGACTCATTACGCTACGCGAAGATTTTAGGTAATCAGGCTGCTGTGTTCGAAGGGATGAAGGACTACCATAAAGCCTTATTGCTCCTCGATAAGGATCTTGAGATCTCAAGATCACTTGGTAATGATAGAAATACAATTTTCGCCTTAATGATGCGAATTCGTTTAGATATAGCGAATAAGGAAACGAAAGATGTCCGTCCTATGATTGCGGAAGCTGAATCGCTTTTGTCAGGCTCGGATGATAAGAAGACCATACTTGAACTGGAAATTCACAAGTTGAATTTGGCCATGCAAAGTAACGATATCGGTCGTGAGCTGAATGCACGAAGACGGATAGAACGCCTCCAAGACTCCCTACGCTTTTTAGATGGTGATCCAGTATTGACCCAGTTGAAGTTTATGGCCGATAAGCAAAAGTATGCCGATAAGTTGTCCTTGGCACAAGCTGTTATTAAGAAAAAGCAGGCGGAAAGACGATTATGGCTCATCGTAAGTTTGTTGGTATTGGTGATATTCTTTTTTATTTATAATGCTGTTCGATACCGTGCGAGAAAACGGATACGTGACTATGAATATCAGCTTCTTAATTTAAAGTATACAAAAGCGGAATTGGACAGGGAACTGGTGAGCTCTAAAAGCCAGGTGGAAGAGTACGTCGCTTACCTTAAGCGGAATAATGAGCAGATCAATGTACTGTCTGCTATGCTTGAGGAAAAAGGGAATGTTGTTGAAAAAGATCGTGAGGAACTAAAAATATTGCTGCAGTCACATCTCATCACTGAAGAGAAATGGCAGGAATTTAAATTATTGATTGTAAAAGAATTTCCCAATTTACTGCAGGATATACAATCCAGATTTCGCGATATAACGGAATCCAATTTGAGGGTAATTGTACTTATGAAACTGGGGTTAAATAATAAGGAAGTAGCCAACGTATTGGGCGTCACTCCAGACGCCATAAAAAAATCTATGCAGCGCTTGAAAAAGAAGCTTGGAGATCAAGCCGGGGTGCTTATGGACTATATTTCCGACAAGGAGTTTGTTTAATGTCGATCAACGGATGGCCGAGGGACCTTTTGGAGGACAAGTTGAGATCGTATTGTGGCCGGCTTTGACCTGTATGCAGGGTGAGTCTACAGTGAGTCCACGTTGAGTCTACCTTTTTAAGTGCTTTCATTGTGCTGGTACGTTTTTTACAAGTTGGGAGCAAGCAGAACATAAGGCGGATTTGGCTATAAGGTATTTGCAAAAAAGACCCTTGAAAATTGCAAGATTTAAAATCCTCGTTTGACTGCTATTTGTAAATCACTAAAAATCAAGCTGATGTTTGGTTTTCAGGCTTTCCCTTAGTAAATTGAAGTATGGGAGTCAATGATAATGGATTTATCAGGGGGCTGGTTGGTCCTCTCGTAAATAGAAAAGTTGGTGACAAAAATTATGTTCAGAGTAGGCCAAAGCCTGTCAAACAAAAGGAAGATACAAGAAAAGCAGGGCGGGAGTTTGGAACGGTGAGCCGTGCCGGTGCACTGATTCGAACGTATCTTAGTGAAATCCATCAGCAGCTCCACGATGGGCAGATGGGCAATCGCCTTAATAGGCAGATCTACCGTGTGATAAAGACAAATCTTGATCGCGAAAAAGGCAGTCGAACACTGAGTAACTGTGTACTGGATCGCTTGGTAAATTTTCAATTCAATGAAAACTGTCCAACACAGGACTATCTTTTTATCGATCCTGCCATTTCACTGAGCAAAAAGAAAAAACTGAAGGTGTCTTTTCCGGAGTTTGATATGAAAAGAGCCTTGATCCTTCCTAAAAGATGTAATGCCATTGTATTCAAATTTCAAGCATTCGCATTCAATTTTGATCAACTTAGATCTGTCGTCATTCAAGACACGGAATGGGAATATGATGTGAAGTATAAAGAGAACATCATACCGGAAAAATCCTTGTCCATACCATGTGGTGATTTTGTAGGCAGTTCTATTTTTGTTGGCTTTACTATTTTATATCTGGCGAAAGATCGTCGTCGGCCAAATATACTCAACGAAAAGGATTTTAATCCAGCTTCGATTCTAACTGCTTTTCAGCTTGAATGATGTGGTTGGAATGATTCGAAAGAAAGGATGTGCAAGGATTCGTGCTGCCAAAAATATGACCGTCTCAGTTTTTTTAAGACGGTCATATAAAATTAAGCTAAATATAATGCTTGTTGAGCGTATAATAGGCTACTGTTTAATCCAAGGGATTTTCTTTTAGATTTTTTTCCCATGCCCAGGCAGAAGCCATCATTTCATCGATACCAAGTGCTGCTTTCCAATGCAACTGATTAGCTGATTTAGTAACGTCGCCATAAACCTTGATAATATCTCCATCACGACGTGGACCAAATTCGTAATTCAGTTTTTGTCCAGAAGCTTTCTCAAAAGCTTTGATCGCTTCAAGGACAGAATATCCGTTTCCAGTTCCCACATTAAAGACATCGTATTTTCCGTTGGGGTTGCCTTGTTCCAATAACCTGATTGCTGCAACGTGAGCTTTTGCTAAGTCAACAACATGGATGTAGTCGCGGATACAAGATCCATCCGGAGTGTCGTAATCAGAGCCAAATACCGTTAACTTTTCTCTTTTTCCAATGGCAGTTTGTGTGATAAATGGAAGCAGATTCTGAGGAACACCGTTTGGTAATTCACCGATCAAAGCCGACTCATGTGCACCTACTGGGTTGAAATAACGGAGTGCGATAATGTTGTAGTTATCATATGCAGCGGCAGTCTCCTGTAAAATTTCTTCCGCAATTTGTTTTGTGTTACCATAAGGGGAGGTTGCCTTCTTCACGGGAGCACTTTCGTCGACAGGTAAATAGTCTGGCTCACCATATACGGTACAGCTTGAAGAAAAGACAAAATTAATCGGCTTATTTTGATATGCTTCTAATAAGTTGATTAACGAGAAAAAATTGTTGTGGTAATATTTTAAGGGCTTCTGTACAGATTCACCTACAGCTTTAGAGGCCGCAAAATGGATAATGCCTGAGATATCGGTATTGTTTTTTACAAATTCATTCACGCGGTCTGTGTCGCAAAGGTCAAACTGGTGAAATTCAGGTCTAACGCCGATGATCTTCTCAACCTGATCCAAAATTTTGATGTTTGAATTGGATAGATCATCCACGATGACAGGCACATATCCTGCTTGATGTAGTTCGACCACTGTGTGCGAACCGATATAACCTGTTCCTCCTGTGACTAGTATTTTTTTGTTCATTATTGTTGATTATAGTAAGTAAAGTCTTTATGTGATAAGGTATCCAAAGGGATCTTTTTGTAAAATGCTATGGTTTTTTTCAATCCTGTTTTTCGGTCTATTTGAGGTTCCCAGGCTAATTTAGATTTCGCCAGGCCAATATCCGGTTTCCGTTGTTTTGGATCATCAACCGGCAATGGTTCGTAGACGATTTTACTCGAGCTGTCTGTCAATTCAACAATTTCATGGGCCAATTGCAGTAGGCTGATTTCGTCCGGATTACCAATATTTATAGGTGTTGCACAAGTTGAATGCAACAAGCGAAAAATGCCTTCGATCTGATCGTCAATATAACAGAACGATCGTGTTTGCGAACCATCCCCAAAAATCGTAATGTCTTCCCCCCGAATCGCCTGTGCGATAAAGGTAGGAATAGCTCGGCCATCATTCAGACGCATTCTGGAACCAAAGGTGTTAAATATCCTGACAATACGGGTATCCAGACCATGTGCATTATGATAGGCCATTGTTATTGCCTCCTGGAAACGCTTCGCTTCATCGTATACACCGCGGGGTCCAACGGGATTTACGTTGCCCCAGTAGTCCTCGGATTGTGGCGAAACAAGTGGATCGCCATAAACCTCAGAGGTGGAGGCGACTAATATGCGTGCTTGTTTGGTGCGTGCAAGGCCTAAGAGATTATGTGTTCCCAAAGATCCGACTTTCAATGTTTGTATCGGAATTTTAAGATAATCAACGGGACTGGCTGGCGAAGCGAAATGCAAGATATAATCCAAGTGTCCGGGAACGTGGACAAATTTCGATACATCGTGATGATAGAAATCGAAATTTTCCAACTTAAATAGATGTGCTATATTCTGTAGATCTCCGGTAATCAGGTTGTCCATTCCAATGACATCGTAACCTTCCGCAATAAAGCGATCGCAAAGGTGAGAACCGAGGAAGCCAGCTGCTCCTGTTATCAAAATCCGTTTGCGATGTTTATTTTCCACTCAATGGTTCCGTTTAATGAAATGGGTTTAATATCTTTGACTAAGATAAACATTATTTTAAAAACATGCGTTTGCTTTATTCAATTGGAATCTTTCTTTATGGACTCTTACTGCGTATTTTGGCTCCTTTTCACGCCAAAGCCAAGCTTATGGTAGAGGGGCGAAAAGACTGGTATTCGAGGATGAAACAAACGGTTGATTCTTCCCAAAAACATATTTGGTTTCACTTTGCATCATTGGGCGAATTTGAGCAGGGAAGACCTGTCCTGGAAGCGGTGAGAAATAATTATTTGGATCATAAAATAATTGTAACATTTTACTCTCCCTCTGGCTACGAAATCAGAAAAAACACCGCTTTGGCCGATTATGTTTTTTATCTCCCCTATGATACTGCTCAGCATGCACGGCTTTTTCTCGACCTGATCAATCCAAGTTTCGCTGTGTTCACGAAATATGAATATTGGTATTATTTTTTTGAAGGCCTACATAAACGGGGCATTCCCTTGTTTCTGATCTCAGCAATATTTAGACCCGATCAGATCTTTTTTCAGGCTTATGGTACTTTTTTTCTGAAAATTTTAAGTTTTGTGACTTACTTCTTTGTGCAAAATGAAGAAAGTGTACGTCTTTTGAAAGAATATGGGATACGGAATGCTGGGTTAGCCGGAGATACACGTTTTGACCGCGTGGTAGACATTCCTAAAAATAGAAAAATGATTTCCGAGATCAGCCAATTTGTTGGTGAAAGTCCGACGCTTGTCGCAGGAAGTACCTGGCCGGAAGATGAACAGGCTCTACAGGAATTACTACAGAATTATCCAGCCTATAAGCTGATCTTGGCTCCGCATGAAATCAATGAATCACATTTGGCGAGCATTTTTAACCTTTGGCCGAAGGCGCTCCGCTTTTCGGAGATGGCTAGCTACGATGCCGCATTAGTTGCTGATTCAAAGGTGCTGGTTATCGATAACATTGGTATGCTTTCGTCTTTGTATGGGTATGGCCAACTGGCTTATATTGGTGGTGGTTTTGGCGTCGGGATACATAACACACTCGAGGCCGCAACTTATGGCATACCGGTGCTATTTGGTCCTAATTTCAAGAAGTTTCAGGAGGCAAAAGATCTCGTGCAAAATGGATCCGGTTTCGCCATTGGCAGCGTTCAAGAACTGAAGAAAGTCTTTGCTGTTTTACAAGATCAGGCAGTGCGTCAAGAAGCGGGAAAACTGGCCGGTGCGTATGTGCTGCAGAAGGCCGGAGCAACAGCAATTATAATGAAATACCTCAAAAGCAATTCCGTAAAAATATAAGCGGTAGCTGTACTGCCGCCGCTTATATTTCACCGGTTTCGCGTGATTTTCTTATTCTTGGTATTCTTGTTGTTTTAAGGTTTTCTAATAATATGTATATCTTCTTACGCCGGTAATATGACGCGATAAGCGCATCACCTGATGGGAATATCCGTATTCATTGTCGTACCAGACATATAGAATGACATTGCTGCCATCTGCCGAAACGATCGTCGCTGGAGCATCCACGATTGCGGTGGCAGTGGAACCAATAATATCCGAAGAAACGAGTTCATTATCTTTAGAAAATTTAATCTGTTCGACCAGATCACCCTGCAGCGATGCCTCCTTTAAAAGTGCATTGATTTCGTCTACCGTAGCTTTGGCTTTAATTTCGAGATTTAAAATTGCCAATGATCCGTTTGGCACGGGAACTCGAATGGCATTGGAGGTCAGTTTGCCCTTTAGTGAAGGCAATACTTTTGAAACAGCAGCACCTGCTCCAGTTTCTGTGATCACCATATTGAGCGCCGCAGCACGACCCCGTCTGGACTTTTTGTGCATATTGTCGACAAGATTCTGGTCGTTGGTATAGGAATGTATGGTTTCGATATGTCCTTTTTCAATGCCTATTTTATTTTCAAGCACCGCCAAAATAGGGGATATTGCATTGGTCGTACAGGAAGCAGCGGAAAAGATCGCATGCTTTTGCAAGTCAATATTATTTTCATTGACTGCATATACGATATTTGGAACACCTTTCCCAGGTGCTGTTAATAAAACTTGGGCGACACCCTTGGATTGCAGGTGACGACTCAGTTCTTGCTCATCTCGAAAAGCACCCGTATTGTCGACGACCAAAGCATGCTGTATTCCATACTCGGTATAATCGATATCCTCTGGCTGTTTGGCAGTGATCAGATGGACAGTGATGCCGTTGATAATAAGTGCCTGATTTGGAATGTCGGCCTGTACGTCACCTTCGAACGCACCGTGTATGGAATCTGTTTTTAATAGTGTCGCTCTTTTCAATATGGACTTGCTGTCATTGGCGTCCCGTGTTACAATGGCCCTAAGGCGAAGCTGCTGTCCGGCACCGGCTTTATGCATGAGCTCTCGGGCGAGTAAACGGCCGATACGGCCAAATCCATAAAGAACAACATCGCGTGGTTTTAATTCAGCTTGTTGATTGATGTCCTTTAATTCATTTGTTATAAAACTCGGCAGGTCGTTGTTGTCAATTGCCTGTTTCTTGACCTGTAAGGTAAGTTTTCCGATATCGATACGTGCAGGAGATAGGGTGAGCTTTTCCAATTCCTGTGCCACCTGAAGGGTGTCAAAAATATGGAATGGCTCTTCGGTAAGGAGGACGCTTTCCTTGACCAGGTTGAGAATTGAACTCGATTTTACATCAATGAGTTGATTTCGAAAAAATACAAGTTCAATAGCGTGGTTATACCACAGGTTACTGACAATTTGAATTAAGCTTACGGCAGCGTTTTGTTGCTCTCTGTAACTTTTGATCTCTACGTCAAAAGATGGCTTGTGTGATATCATAATTTTATAATAGATTATGTTGCAAACATAGCACAAAGAGCCAAAAAAATTAACCTATATTTTTATTTTCATAATATTTAAAACATAAATACGGTTGTTATTATTGTTTTGGTAATTTTTACCTATTTTATTTATTAATCTTCTATAATAAATAGGTCGGACATGATATGATCGGCCATTAATTTACCTGCATCCGTTAAGCGTAATTTACTTTCTTCCAAAACAAGATTGCCCTCTTCCAGAAATGGCTCTGCATCCTTCAATACGCGGTTTTTGATAGATTGTCCGAATTTACTTTCCAGCGCAATCAAATCCAGTCCCCACATGGTTCTCAGCGAAGTCATGATACTTTCGTTGATTTGATCCAATGTTGAAAGCTCCTCAATTTCCAGGGGAAGTTGGTTTGAATTGATTGCGGTCATATATTTCGCATTGTTGGAAACATTCCAGGCTCTGGAAATTCCATTGAACGAATGTGCCGAAGGGCCTATACCAAGATAATGTTTACCTTTCCAATAATTTGTATTGTGACGCGCATAAAGGCCATTTTTTGCAAAATTGGAAATTTCATATTGTTCATATCCCGCAGCTTTCAATGTATGGATAAGGAGACTCATCTGATCTGCGGCCTGATCCGAATCAATTGCTGGACTTAAGCCTTTTTTAATGAAGTGATCCAATGCTGTCTTATTTTCTACAGTCATGGAATACGAAGAAATATGGGGAATTTCAAAGTCAATCAGCTGTTGCATATTGTGGCGCCATTTCTCGTCAGTCAGTAACGGATAGCCATAAATAAGATCACAGGTAATATTTTCAAAGCCCGCATCTTGCACCCGCATAATTGAAGCCAGTGCTTCCTGTTGATTATGTGCTCTGTTCATCCATTTGAGATCCTCTTCAAAGAAAGACTGTATGCCTATGCTGAATCGATTGATTGCTGTATTCCGTAGACTGTTTACTTTGGAGGCATTTAAATCGTCGGGATTAGCTTCCAGTGTAATTTCAGCATGATTTGCGATGTCAAAATGCTTCCCTATCGTATCGATGATTTGGGCGATCTCATCCGCTTCCAGTAAGGAAGGGGTACCGCCGCCAAAATAGATCGATTTGACCTTTTTGTCTTCCAAATAGGCTGCCCTGAGCTCAATTTCCCGTCGTATGGCATTGATCATCTCACTTTTGTATTGTAGTGAAGTGCTAAAATGGAAGTCACAATAATGACAAGCCTGTTTACAGAAGGGAATATGGACATAAATCATGGGGACAAATATACCAAGACCTGACCAAACCGCCCTTTATTTTTTCTTCTTTCGCGTATGCATACCTGAAATCTTTTCTAGACTTATGCCTAGATGCAAGAGGAATTTATAGGTTTAACTATTTCCGGTAGCCACTAGCCGAATAAATTCCGGGTAAGATAGCTGTTGGACTTTTCCACAGTTCATTAAAGGATTTAAAAAGAAAGTGCAATAGGATGGAAGAATCATCCACAAGAAGGTTGACAACGAGCTGGTTATTCGTTATCTTGTTGTCGATATTTTTTGTAGAAGTACCAATATAACACCTCATGTCTGATGAAGGAAAGTGAATTCAAGAGTTTCTTTCTAAAAAAATGTGGGTATCAGCCTCGTGTAAATTATTTCATGGGAGCCTATCAAATAGATTAGAAAACGAATTATTTTCTTCTAATAAAAGTAAAATGTATGAAAACCTCCCGTCGAGACTTTCTAAAAAACGTTGCCGGTGTTTCCGGCCTCTTCCTGTTTTCAAACCATGGATATGCGTTTGGGGCTAGTACTAAAGACTCTTTTAATAATCAGGACTCTTTTATCGATCGGTTGTTACCGGCACCAAAAGGCGGCGGATTTGCGATGAAAGATTATTGGATTTGGGATCCTTCGGTTATAAAAGGAGAGGACGGACGATATCATATGTTTGCTTCGCGATGGAGCAAACAATATGGTTTTGGTAATTGGGTCACAAACTCAGAAGTCGTCAGGGCTATTTCAGATACCCCTGAAGGGCCATACGAATTTGTTGAAGTTGTTTTGCCCGCTCGGGGGAAGCAATATTTTGATGGTTGTACAACACACAATCCGCGCATTGTAAAAAGCGGTGACTATTATGTACTTTATTACTTTGGCAATAATTATGATGAACCAACTCCTGCTTTTACAGAAAATGTATGGGAGTCGGGCCTAGGCCAGAAAGCCTGGATGCATAAACGTATTGGGATGGCCTATTCCAGATCAATTGCAGGGCCATGGAAACGAGTTGATCAACCGATTCTGAATCCGCGGAAAGGAGAATGGGATGCCTCCATTACATCGAACCCTTCGCCAGTTGTCTTACCGAACGGAAAGGTTTATTTAGTGTATAAATCTTCCCCACTAAATTATAATCCGCCACTTCTATTGGGGGCTGCACAGGCTGACTCTTTCCTCGGACCTTATCGCCGTTTGTGGGAAAAACCCATTTTTTCATTCCATACGGACCAAAACCATGAAAATGATGTAGAAGATCCATTTGTGTGGCATAATGGTCAGCAGTTTGAACTTATTATGAAGGACCGTTACGGAAAGATCTGCGGTGAAGAGGGGGGCGGGATACACGCTTATTCCAAAGATGGTATAGATTGGCATCTTTCAAAGTCTGTAAAAGCTTATTCTAAAACAATTCAATGGGATGATGGCACAACGAGTCATCAGGCGAATTTTGAACGACCGTTTTTATTATTTGAAAATGGGAAACCTACGCATTTGTTTGCTGCTACGGGAGATGGTTCGGCGCCCTATCAATTTGAACGCACATGGAATATGGTTATTCCTCTTAAGAGTACTTGATTCAGGTGAGGTGATTAGCAAAAAAAGCTTCCAAACCAGGTATATGTGAAGTGGTTTGGAAGCTTTTTTTACCCCGATCTGTTCAGATAATGGGAATCTACGAGTTATTTGCTAAAACTGTTGTTTGCCGATTCTACATCCGCTAAGCGTAGTGAAGGATCAATAGTTACCGCTTTTGGTGTTTTCGACACATGGATAGTATAGTCGGGTTTGGTCCAAAACCAATCTTCAAGCACGGTCCTTTTAACACCTTTGTATATGTCAAAATGTTCTTCCGGTTTTTCTCCCCGCATTTCACGCAAAGGAATATAAAATAGTTCTTTACTTTCATCTGTGTATTCTACCAGAACATCCAGTGGCATGGCAAAATTTGACTTATTAGCCAATAAAATGTCGGTGTCTGTTACTTTTTCGATGGCGTAATCAATTTGACGTGTTGTATTGATAAACAGATTGAAATACCATTTTAAGTTTATACCGGAAACCTCTTCAGCAACGCGTTTAAAATCATTTGGTGTCGGATGTTTAAATTTCCAGATGTCATAAAATTTCAGGAAGGTTTTTTCCAAATTTTCCTGACCAATAATATAACCCAACTGTTCTGCAAGCACGGCACCTTTGTTGTATGCTTCGTTGCTGTAGCCGTAGTTGGTGTTATAATAATCTGCCAGTAAGCTCATCGGTTCTTCTTTACCTGAAAGAGCCAATTTATAGTAGCCACGGTAGGCGGCAATTTGTGGGTTGGAGGCAATAGCACCTCTTTTTTCAAAGATATGTTGCATGGCCAACTCTTCGACATAGGAGGTGAAACCTTCATCAAACCATTCATCTACGGTTTCATTGATCCCAAACAATTGTTGGTACCAGGAGTGTGCCGATTCATGGAATATGACACCAACAAGACTTTTTAGATTGCGGCCGCCTGTGATCAGAGTAGCTGTGCCATACTCCATACCACCATCGCCACCCTGAATGATGGTATAAGTTGGCCATGGATATTTACCAAACTTCGCACTACAGAAGTCAAAGAATTCGGTAGAAAGGCCTATTGCCGTTTTCCAATTTGAAATAACTTCTTTGTCAGTTGGCAAGAATACGGTATATACTTTTATACCATTTTTACTTGAAGCGGAATCCACAACAAATTTGGGGTCTGCGGCCCAGACAAAATCATGGATATTTTGGGCTCTATAGTGCCAGGTCGCTTTATTGTCGACGGCTTTTACTTTTGCTTTCTGTTGATAACCTTTGACCTCTGATGGGTTTTGAAGAACACCTGAGGCACCAACAACATAATTTTTATTGAGGTGTATGGTGACGTCAAAATTGCCAAAAGGAGCAATAAATTCACGACCTGTATATTCATCCAAATGCCAGCCAAATTCATCGAATTGAGCCATCTTCGGATACCATTGCGCCATAGATAGTGCTACACCTTCGGCAGAATTCCGGCCAGTTCTTCTGATTTGTTCCGGAACTTGTGCGGTCCACTCCATATCAAAACGTGCTGTTTCGCCATCTTGTATAGGAGTTGGTAAAGCGACCTCCAAGATCGTTCCGTCAATTTTAAATGATGCGTTAGCCCCATTCATTGTTAAGCTTTTGATTTTTTGATAACCAATTTGATTGGTCTTAAGCTCTCCAATGCGGCTTTGATATACCGGCTTTTCTTTTGTGCCAAGGTTGGTCACCATGCGCTTGTCTGGATCACTGATGTTTTTTAAGCGGTAATCCATCATCGATCCTGGTTGAAAAGCATTGAAATATAAATGGAAATATACTTTTTTAAGTGACTGCCCTGAATTATTGCTGTACTTCAAGGTCATTTTTCCATCGTACTGATATGCTTTTTCATCCACGTTGACAACCATATGGTAGTCAACTTTCTGTTGCCAGAATCCTTTTCTTTGGGCCTTCGCTACTGCCCCCCAAATATTCAATACACATGCAAGTGTAAAAAAGGATATTATTTTGATTTTCATGCCCCAAACTTACAAAATTGTCTCAATAAATGGCACTTAAACGAATGTAACGAAGTTAATGTCATCAAATCTTGACGAAAGTTGACTGTTCTTTAGGAATTGGCTTGGTTTTGGTTAGGGAATTTAACTGTTAAGTTAAAAATCAATTTTACTGTTTTTATGGAAAATCTATATTATAAGCCCTCGGGAAAGGCTCCTGCTTTGGCATTTATCGGATCTCTTGTGCTAGGAACAATCAGTGCTGTTGTATTGGCAATTGTTTACATCGCTTTGCAGTGGTTTATCCCTATTATTTATTTTAATGTATTTATTACATTGGGATTTGGTGCTGGAATATTCTATGTGCTGAATTTCTGTTTCAAAAAATGGAAATTAAGAAATAAGGGCATTGCACTATTGATTACTTTGCTAGTCGCGCTTTTAGCCTTTTATGCGCAATGGGCTCTTTTCGTTTCGCTGATGTACAATGCGGAGGGAACCATGGGCGGAGATACCTGGGTAAAATCATCTTTCAATCTGGAAGGGTTCAAAGCCTTTTTCTTACACCCTTCATTTATTTGGGAAGCGATGCAAGGTTTAAACGAAGTCGGTACCTTTACCTTGAAAAAGAGCCCGGTTTCGGGTGGTATGTTGTGGGCCGTTTGGGCGATTGAGATGGGTATTATTCTGATTACGCCGCTTATTATGGCTTTCCGCGGTATTACTATTTATCCTTTTTCTGAAAAAGACGAAGTATGGATGAATAAGCGGACATTGCCCGGAAGGTTGAAATTCGTGGCGGATAAAGATGCCGTCGTAAGCTCCTTGGGGAATCATGATTTTGCCTATGTGTATGATCATCTTTCAGATGAAGAAGAGCATTTCTCTTTTGCCACGGCCGAATTATATGAATCTGAAACGGACGACCATCAGTATCTGACCATCTATAATCATCAGTTTACGGAAAAGAAAGGCAAGATGGAAGAGAAGAAGGATGAGGTTATCGAATTCTTGCGGATCAATAGAAATAGTCTATAAACGAAATATACTGCCGAGTTGAGTTGTTCCTTATCATGCATTGGCAGCTCAAATTCGATGGTATCGTTTGGTTCTCTAAAAAAAGATCCCAGGAATGTTTATTCTGGGATCTTTTTCTTAAGGTTATTGCACCAAAGTTCCGCCCTTTGATTTCCATTCATTGATGGAAGGACTGTAAATTTTGACGTCCTTAATACCGTTTTTTGCTAATATGGATGCTGCTATTGTTGCGCGGTCTCCAGACTGACAGTGCAAGTACAGCTGTTTGTTTTGGTCAATTTTGTGGAGATTGTCTGCAATTGTACCGACAAAGATATGAGTCGCATGGGGTAAATGCCCCTCTGCAAACTCACTAGAATTGCGTACATCAAGTATTTGGATATCGGATCTGCCCAATACACTATTCATCTCTTCGAAACCGATGAGTTGCTGGTGCTCCAATTCAATTCCCAAATGCGGGATCGTATCTGGCGTAATATATCCAGCGACTTGATCCAATCCAATGCGCATAAGCTTGCGGGCAATGTCGTCCAATTGACTTTCCGCTACAATGAGTATAAACGGATCTGTGTAATTAAGGATCCAGCCAGCCCAGGTATTAAATGTTTTGTTGTTCTGAATATTGATGCTATTGGGGAGATACCCTTTGGCAAAATCAAACTTGTAGCGTGTATCAATGACGGTTTTTCCTTGGTGGTATAAATCCAGAAAAGTTTCGTTTGATAACTTGTTATACCGAGGAACTGCCGTTTGCAATGGCCGCGCTATTTTGTTGAGTTTTTTCATCGTGGCAAAATAGCGTGGCGGTTCGGGCTGTCCTGATAATAGTTCTTCCACGAAGGCTGTTTCGTTGTTTTGGTATTGAAACGCCCAATTGCGTATTTTTTCATAACCAACCGTTGAACTCGGAACGGCGCCCAGCGCCTTTCCACAAGCGGATCCGGCCCCATGCGCGGGCCATACCTGAATATGATCAGGTAGCGTCAGGAAATGTTGCAACGATCGGTACATTTGGTGGGCCCCAATTTCCTTGGTTCCGACCATTCCCGCTGCATTTTCCAACAGATCTGGGCGTCCGATATCGCCAACAAACACAAAGTCACCTGTAAATAGCATGACCGGCTCCATGGTTGCAGGCGTATCAATTAATACAAAACTGATACTCTCGGGCGTATGTCCGGGTGTATGGATAACCTGGAAAATCAGATTTCCAACGTGAAATTGATCGCCATGTTTTAATCCAATATGTGGGAATTCATAGTGCCAATCTTCTCCACCTTCATCGGATAGATAAGGTTGGGCGCCTGTCAATGCGGCTAACTCTAGCGTACCTGAAAGGTAGTCGGCATGGATATGTGTTTCCGCAATATGCGTTATGGTCAGATTATTCTTTTGTGCAATCTCAAGATAGCTGTCTACATCTCTTTTAGGGTCAATGACAATAGCGACACCCTTGGCTTGACAACCAATGATATAACTTGAATGTGCTAAAGATGACTCAAAAATGTGTTGAAAAAACATAACGTGTGATTTTAATGATTTACAAATTGAATGAATTCGAAAGCAAAGATTAGGATGCCAATACTAATTAAAAAGTACCCAAAAATACCTTTCAATTTTGCTGCATCTAATTTGTCTTTCCATTTGGAACCAATTTGGAGGCCTATTAAAGTGATTAACGTAAAGGTAACCAATATAAACCAATTCATATGTTCCAGGAACTGATAATTCGCGATCAAACCGAATGAAGCGTTTAAACCGATGATAAACAACGAAGTGGCAATGGCCTGTTTAAGTGGGATTCCTAAGAGTAAAACGAGGGCAGGTACAATGATAAAGCCTCCTCCCGCGCCCACCAAGCCAGTCATGATACCGACGAGCAATCCGACGAGGACAACGTTGAAAATCTGACCAATTCCGCTTCTGAATTGATCGTGCTGAACCTGTTTACGTTTTCGCACCATTGCTGTTGCAGAAATCAGAATCACCATCGAGAAAAGTAACATGATGATATGGTTTCTGGAAACCGCTATTTCGCCCAGGTGAAATGACTCTGGTATGGCTACAAGCAGATAACGCTTGGTCAGAAAGACAGAAATTAGCGATGGAATGAGAAAAATGGCCGTAGTTTTCAAGTCAATTTCTCTTTTTTTCAACGGAGAAATTGATCCGACCAAGGCTAATATTCCTATAGAAAACAGCGAATAGTCCAATGCATATTGAGGTTCTATATGAAAAATATAAACAAAGATGGGCAATGTTAGAATACTTCCGCCGCTACCCATCAAGCCCATTGATAGCCCGACCAGAACAGCTAATATAAAACCAGCTATAAATATTAATTCCATGTTCTCTTTCTAAAATTTAAACTCCAGGTACAGGCCTCAGATTTCGGATATATGAGGTAGTTTCATAACAAAGTCTGTTCAACTTAATGCGGCAACTTATTGCGCAACAGCCCATAAAGCCAAGTACCTAACAAAGCAAAAAGAAGGACGATTCCAATAGTCCAATAACCGGCACCGATTAGGGCAAACATGGGGCCCGGACACGCACCTGTCAATGCCCATCCTAAACCAAAGATTGTTCCTCCGACCAGGTATCGTGTAATACTTTTGTCTTTGTCATAGAATGCTATTTGCATCCCGTTACTATCTTTGATTCGCTTTCTCTTGATGATCTGTACGATTATAATTGCTGTGGTCAGTGCTGTACCGATGATGCCATACATATGAAAGGAACGAAATTGAAACATTTCGTAGATTCTATACCATGACGCGGCCTCCGATTTGTATAAGATGATTCCAAACAATATACCGATGAAAATAAATTTTAGTGCTTTCATTTATGCGAAAATTAGTGGGAATAAAAAATGAACCATGATGATCCCGCCTAGGAAGAAACCTATAACGGCAATCAAAGAAGGAAGCTGAAAATTGCTAAGCCCAGAAATAGCATGGCCTGATGAACATCCACCAGCATAGCGTGTTCCAAATCCAATCAATACACCGCCAATACTTAAAATTAGAAACTGAAACAAAGATCCGTCGAAAACGAAAATGGATTCAGGAAGGTAGCCTTGTAGCTGGTCGATAATACCCAGCTCTTTTAGGTCGGCAATACTTTTGGGATTAATCTGGCTTGCAGCGCCATCGCTCAGAAAATGATGTGCAATAAAACCGCCAATGGCTGTCCCGAGTACCACCAATAAATTCCATGATTGGGTCTTCCAATCGAATCTGAAAAAAGAGGAAGTTTTTCCGGCACCTAATACAGTACACATGGTGCGTAGATTATTGGACATGCCAAAATCCTTCCCCTGTTTGAGCAGCAGGTACATGACTAGCGCAATTAAAGGTCCTGAAATATACCAGGGCCATGGTTGTTTAATGTATTCCAATAGCATAACAATGTTATTAAGTGATGTTACAAAGGTACATACTGCCTTTGCAAAAGCCTGTAACAAATGTTACCGAAGGAAGAAAGAATTTATAGGTCGTAATATTCGATGTCTGCGGTCTTTAAGGCTTCGGTTAGCAGAGGAAGATCATCTTCTTTTTGAAACAATTTGTTGCGCCAAGTACGAAAAGCCGGTCCTTTGTTTTGGTTGATAATGATCAGGTTTCCGCCAGAACGTTTAAGATTCCTGATATGAGAAATATTATTCAGAGGGAAAACGATTGTTTTTTTAGCATTGCTTATCTGCAGTGTATTTTCGTCCAAGACCCAAGTCGATGATAAAGTCGAACACTTTATGGCCAAATACAGTGCTAAAGGGATCATTAAAAGAGCAACAATAATCTTGAGAATTTCTTGTATGGGAACTTTAGACATGACCATTCCGATCAAAAAGATTGAAACCAGCAAGATTAACATGTATTTTCCACGATGCAATGTCGACAAGTGGAATGTCTGTGGATTACTCTTCATATTTCTTGATAAACTTCCCTTTTGCGTCAATATAGTAAAAATTCTCTAGATCCTCTGTTACAAGCGCTAGCCCGTTTTCAAAATCTTGGGCATTCTGAAATTTAATTGGGACCACGACTTTTCCTGTGTAATCAATGTATCCGTACTTGTCGTCTTTAAAGGCCAGAAGAAGTTTCTCTCCTGCAAAAGACAGAAATTCATAATCCGTCTTAAGTTGATTGTGCCCCGTTTTATTAATAAGCTGGTAGGATTGGTTTACTATAATTAACGCGAGATTATCGCGATAATCTGAAATGGTCTCATATTTGGCAGGAAGTAAAACGGTGCCTTTTTGATCAATAATACCCGTGTATTCTCCTTCCGTAAAAAGTCCATATGCTGGGCTAGGTACTGAAATAAAGTCATACTTCGCCTTCAGCAATATTTTACCGTTTGTATCCAGAAGTCCATACTTAAGATCGCTCATATAAACCACAGGACCGCCTTCGGTTTCTAAACTGAGCGATTCGTATTGACATGGAATAACTTCTTTGCCATGGAGATCTATCAAGCCAAACATTTGCGCTGCATCGTTTACGATGGCATAGTCTCCTACATAGCTATATATTGCCGAATATTTTGCTGGTGTTAATTTGTTTCCTAAGCTGTCCTGTACACCAAAATATGATGTGCTGGAATCTTGATACCAAGATAGATGGTCGTTTAACGTGGAATCTACAGCTTCATCTGTAGCTTCACCTTCTTCGTAATCTGCTGGGACTTCAAAGAGCGATTGGTCGAAGGGTATCTCCTCGACTTTAGTGGCCTGAATTCCTAAACCCGCCGATCCGATATAGAGCGCTGCCCCAGGCACTTTTTCGAGATAATCGTAAGTGCCCCAGTATAACTTTGGTAATTTGGGTGCATACCAAACGGTAATTTCTGTTTGTTGGTCTTGGCTACCCGTTAGATTGAATGTCGCTTTTTCGCAGGTAATTCCTGCAATTATTTTCTTTTGATTAGGAATTAAGCTGATCTCAAAATCCCCTGAATAGGCATAATTATCGCCTTCGTTTGCGGAAGTCTCAATGAGTTTGCCCGTGGCCAGTTCTGTTGCGGTATAGGTTTTATTTACTTCATCCAGTAGAAAAGAACTGCCTTCGCGGATATTGCTGATCTGTATCGATTTTCCAAATAATAAACTTTCAATGCGCATCTGGTCTTTAGCGATGAAGGCCTGCATTAATACTTCCTTATTTCCAGCCAATATTTTGATGAATTCTGAAGATGCTGTATCTGTGCCCGTTTCAGGGTCAGCAAATTGATATGAAATTTTATATAGTTTCTCTTGAGCGTGTCCTTGTCCTATAAGGAGTAAAAATGCCAGCTGTAAACAAAGGATAAATTGTTTCATTGTGTGATTTTGAGCTACAAAAATATTGAAATTCAATTGATTTTTGAAATAATCTTTCGTTATTTGTGGAAATTCTTTCAAAAATAGATATTATTGTATTCGAATGCTTAAATCCGGTTTTTGGTCTGTGCTAAGTTTCAAGTGTTAAGAATAGTCTGATTCTTTTAAGTAGAGGTTTTGAGTTGCGGTATATCGCTATACCACTTGAAGTAAATTGATGTCATGGCGGTGGTTAAGGGATCTTGAGGGTGTATGTGTTTTTATACTTATTTTATGTGTTATTATCATATAATCGTCAAGAAAAAGCGAAAATAATTTAAGAATGTAGCTTTTTGAGAAAAGGTGACATGTTAATTTTGTATTTTACAAACCTCGAATTTTTTACTGTTTAAAAGAGATACCTGTGGAACTATTACTAATTGAGGACGAACCATCTGTCATATCATTGATCGAAAGAGGCTTAAAAGAAGAAGGCTATCATATTAGTATTGCTATGGACGGTTATACTGGTCTAAAAATGGCGGGATTGAATCATTATGACCTCATCCTGTTGGATGTAATGTTGCCTGGTATGAATGGTTTGGATGTCTGTAAAAACATTCGGATGTCAAACAACGAAGTCCCTATTATTATCTTGACGGCATTAAATCAAACGGAGGACATCGTCGAGGCATTTGACAGGGATGCGGATGATTACTTGACGAAGCCCTTCCGTTTAGAGGAATTAAAGGCTCGAATCAGCCGCTACAGCCGCAAATCCAAAACAGTGACCGAGCAGAAAAATATATTGGTATTTGACGATCTTCAATTGGATAGAGACAGCAAATCGGTTCAACGTGCCAATTCTCCTATTATTCTTACCGCTACTGAATTTCGTCTACTTGAATTTTTAATGCTCAATCGAAATAAGGTATTGAGCCGGATCGATATCCTGGAGGAAGTATGGGGTATGGATGTTGACTTAAGTACCAATGTTGTTGACGTATATGTGAATTACCTGCGGAAAAAGATCGATAAACAATTTTCGCGTAAACTTATCCATACAGTGATTGGTATGGGCTATGTAATCCGTCATGAAAATTAGGACCAAAATAGTTCTTCTATTTTCGATCATCAGTACCCTGCTGCTTGTTGTTTTTGCCATTTATGTGTCTTATTTCACGTACGACAGTCTGCAAACTAAATTTTTTCATCGGCTAGAAGAGAATGCCGTGATTGTTGGAGATCACATCGTCCATCAGAAGGATGAAAATAGAGCGCTCTATATTCAGGTAAAACGTAAATACCTGAAACAGTTATCTGAGGGAACAGACCATCTTATTCGTGTTGTTAAAGGAAGTGATCGTGTTCAAATGCGGCCTGAGTTGCCCATGCCCGAAACATTCTATACCGACGTAATTCGCCATGGAAAGGGAAGATACATGCATGGTAAGACTGCTTTTGTAGCGGTATTCTTTCAAGATCATCTTCACCACGAGAATTTGATTGTTGTATCGGAAGGGATCGATGATTACGGTCATGAGGAACAGCGTCAATTGGATCGGACACTGATCACAGGTGGGATTTTGGCGATTTTTTTAATCGTACTCATGTCTTTTTACTTTGCTGACCGATTATTGAAACCTATTAAAGATATCAACAATGATTTAGATAAAGTTGATATCGCCCATTTAGACCATCGCCTGTTCAGTAAATTCAGTAATAGCAAAGATGAATTGGGTGTTTTGATTGCAAACCTAAATTCAATGCTTAACCGATTGGATATTTCGGTTCAATCGCAACAGAGTTTTATCGGAAATGCCTCACATTCGCTAAAAACCCCACTTACAATTATTGGGGGAGAAGCCGAATTGGCGCAACAGCTCTTGTCGAAAGAGCATGAAGCCTATTATTCCCTGGAGACTATCGCAAAATATGCGGATAAAATGGAGTTGATTATCAATAATCTTTTGCAGCTATCTCGCATGGGTTTCAAGGGGGAGGTGGACAATAAAGAAAATATTCGAGTTGACGAGTTACTCTATGAAATTTATAAAGCTGAAAAAAGTATTCATAAGGACCTCAAGCTTTCTTTTGATCTAACGGAAATCCCGGAAGATAGTGATGAACTTACGGTTTTGGCGAATCCGGATCTGTTTTTTATTGCCTTTAGCAATATTATTTCAAACGCATTTAAGTACGGCAATGGACTGCAGGTTGGCGTAGCAATAAGTAGCGATAGCAAAAATATTACGATAAAAGTGTTTGATCAAGGGATCGGTATTCCTAAAAAAGACCAGCCACATATTTTTACCTCTTTTTACCGCGCTTCTAATGTCGGTGATATCTATGGCAATGGTTTGGGGCTTGTTTTAGCCAAAAATATCTTTGACCTCCATGGTGCTGAATTGCTCCTCCATTCAACGGAAGGTCAAGGCACTTTGGTCGTTGTTACAATCCCAAAAACTCCTTTCTAATTTCATTTTAATCTCATCCTTATTCCATTTTTAGGTGGCTGTGATATACTTGTACCGGAGATAAGTATAAAGCATGGATCTATCTTGTTGTTTTGAATCGAATTCTGTTTTGAAACCGCGGGATGGCTTCTTTACCCTAGAGGAATACACTATAAGGATGAAAAAAACACGTTTACTTTTTACAACACTTGGGATTGGCGTAGCATCATTGCATGCGCAGGAGCAGGTCCAAACGGACTCTGTTCAGGCACAGAGAAGCAGCTTGCTACTGAAAGAACCCGCGAGAGCAAAATCATTTCAATTGGATGTCCTGTTAAGAGCAGGTCTGCAAACGGACAATGGCGAGGGTGCTTCTCAAGCAAAAGCAAACCTTGATGACGCCCGTATTCTGATGAGCGGGGAATACAATGATCGATTATCCTATAAAGTACGTTTTCGCCTCAATAGGTCATTTGCTCCAACGAGTCAGGATAATGGATCGCGTGCCTTGGATATGGCTTATATTAAGTACAAGTTTGGCAAGGATCTCAAATGGTCTGTTACGGCCGGTAAACAAAGTGCAATGGTCGGGAGTTATGAGTTCGAAAATAACCCAATTTACGAATATAAGTTCACAGACTATGTAGACCGTATATTGAATCTCTTCGTCGTCGGAGGAATGTTATCCTATGAAGTCAACCCGAATCATTCGTTGCATGCCCAAGTTTACAACACAACCAATGATAGTTTTATGGAGCTTCATACAAAAAATGGTTTTGCTGTAGGTGATTTGGAACGCTCTACTGTGCCTATGGGAGCCTATTTCACATGGGTGGGTGCATTTATGGACAAACGTTTTAATACGAAATGGTCTTACAACATCGCTCAGTTCGCAAAGGGACATACCAATCATGCCATTTCATTAGCGAATAAATTCAAAACAGCAAAGCAGATGCTATATCTTGATTTACAGTACTCTTATCTTGCTGTCGATCATGCAATGATTGCATCTTCCGCGATCAACGAATTTTATGGTCGAACTGGCGAGAACCGTGTATTGGCCAAAGATGTAAACTACAGCTCTGCCATACTGCGCTATGATCAATTTTTGAGTAAAAAATGGGAGCTGGCGTTGAAAGGTGGCTATGAGATTGCGGGATCGCGGGATGATAAGCAACTCGGCAAGAATTTTCGCCAAAACTGGACCTATTTTGCGGCTTTGCAACATAAGCCGTTTCATAACCAGGATCTTCGGTTCTATCTAGGTTACGTCGGTAACACCGTAAACTATAAGGACTATATGGATATGGCCAAGAGTCAGTACAACCGCTTAGCCTTTGGGGCATATTTTACCATTCCAGTTTTATAATAATTCCTTTAACAAATTAACAAATAACTATTTTTTTATGCGTTTAACACCGAGAGAAACAGAAAAGCTGCTGTTGCATTTGGCCGGCGAATTGGCGGCTAAGCGATTGAAACGCGGGGTAAAATTAAATTATCCAGAGTGTATCGCTTACATCAGTGCCCAGATCATGGAGGAGGCTAGGGACGGGAGGTCTGTGGCGGACTTAATGTCTTATGGTACTACTTTATTGAAAAGGAGCCAAGTCATGGAAGGAGTCCCCGAAATGATCCATGATGTTCAGATCGAAGTAACTTTTCCGGACGGTACTAAATTGGTGACTGTCCATGATCCTATTCGTTAATAAATATTGAATGATATGATTCCAGGAGAATACATTTTAAAAAAAGAGGAAATCAAAGCTAATGTTGGGCACAGAACCACAAGCATCGTTGTGAAAAATGAAGGTGACCGACCTATTCAGGTGGGTTCACACTATCATTTCTTTGAAGCCAACAAGTTGCTTTCCTTCGACAGAGAGAAAGCGTTTGGGATGCGCTTGAATATTCCAGCCAGTACCGCTGTTCGTTTTGAACCAGGGGAACAAAAATCAGTTGTTCTGGTTGAGTTTGGCGGAAGTAAGGAAATCCACGGTTTTAATGGATTGACAAATGGTAAGTATACAGATCAATCGGTGAAAAGCAAAGCCATTGATAAAATGAAAAAATTAAAATTCAGACAATCGAAGTAACTATGGGAGGATGGAATAGACGCGAATGGATTAAAGTCGTAGGACTCACCACGTTGGGAACTACTGTTGGTCTACATGCGCTTGGTTTAGATAAACTAGGTTTAGATAAATCATCTGTAAAATATGTTGATGGGGAACTTTATATCCCAAGAGACAAATATGCTGCTCTTTTTGGACCCACCACTGGAGATAAGGTTCGTCTGGCAGATACAGAGCTTTTCATTGAAATTGAAAAAGATTTCAATGTTTACGGAGAAGAGAACAAGTTTGGCGGTGGTAAAACCATTCGTGACGGTATGGGACAATCTGCCCGTGCCTTGCGTGATGAGGGGGTATTGGATTTTTGCATCACTAATGTCATTATCATCGACCACTGGGGTATCGTAAAAGGTGATATCGGAATTAAGGATGGTAAAATTGTCGGTATTGGTAAAGCTGGAAACCCAGATGTACAGGATGGTGTAACCGAGGGCATGATCATCGGTGCGTCTACGGAAGTACATGGGGGAGCAGGCTATATACTAACTGCCGGCGGTATTGATACGCACATTCACTTTATCTCGCCGCAACAGATTGAAACAGCCCTATATTCTGGAGTAACCACGTTCATTGGTGGCGGTGCGGGACCAGCCGACGGAACACTGGCCACGACAGTGACTTCAGGAAAGTGGTATATCGAGCGTATGTTTGAAGCTTTTGAAAACCTTCCTATCAATGTTGGCTTTTTCGGTAAAGGTAACGTATCGACCACTAAACCTATCGAAGAACAAATTGAAGCTGGAGCACTGGGTGTCAAAATCCATGAAGATTGGGGGGCTACTCCGGCAACAATTGATGCGGCATTGAAAGTTGCTGATAAATACGATGTACAAGTCGCAATCCATACCGACACGCTGAATGAAGCCGGTTTCCTGGAAGATACTGTTGCCGCCATAGATGGTCGTGTGATCCATACTTTCCACACGGAAGGAGCTGGCGGTGGACACGCTCCGGATATTATTAAGATCGCCATGTATCCCAATATCCTCCCTGCATCTACCAATCCAACAAAACCTTTTACGGTAAATACTGCTGAAGAACATTTGGACATGTTGATGGTCTGCCATCACTTGGATAAAAATGTGAAGGAAGATGTGGCATTTGCTGATTCACGTATACGTCCTCAGACCATCGCTGCCGAAGATATTTTGCAAGACATGGGTGTATTCTCCATTATGAGTTCGGATAGCCAAGCGATGGGACGTGTGGGAGAGGTTATTTCCCGTACATTCCAAACGGCCCATAAGATGAAAATCCAACGCGGCCCTTTAGCTGAAGATAAAGGCAAAGAAAATGATAACTTCCGTGTCAAACGTTATGTATCTAAATTTACAATCAACCCTGCTAAAGCACATGGTATTGATCAATATATCGGTTCGATTGAAAAAGGAAAGTATGCCGATTTGATCCTTTGGAAACCGGAATTATTTGGTGTAAAGCCTGAGTTGATCATCAAAGGCGGTATGATTTTGGGCGCTAAAATGGGGGACGCCAATGCGTCAATTCCGACACCACAGCCAATTATTTATAGGCCAATGTTTGGAAATTACGGTAAAGCAGTTTCAAAATTATGCTTCAATTTCGTTTCGAAAATTTCGTTGGAGAACGGAAATATTCAAAAATTGAATTTATCGCGTAAATGTCTGCCTGTGGAGGGATGTCGTACGGTGATGAAAAAAGATATGGTACATAATCATGCTACACCAAATATCGTCGTTAATCCAGAAACATACGAAGTAACAGTAGATGGTGTGTTGGCAACCTGTGAACCGTTGAAGGAACTTCCAATGGCCCAACGGTACTTCTTATTCTAATTGGTTATTTATGTTGTTAGCAAGAGACATTAAGGGGAATATTTGGACCGATGGCACCGATCAGGACGGCGTTGAACTTGATTTTTTAGAACTCGAATGGTTCGATACGGAAAGACGTATTATCCGGGGCTTCACTGTTGCAGGCCGCGAAATAGGCTTTAAAAATTTAGGAACGGAATCCTTGTTCGACGGTGATATTTTGT
The DNA here is from genome assembly GCF_001899705.1 of Sphingobacterium sp. 40-24. Taxonomy (NCBI): domain Bacteria; kingdom Pseudomonadati; phylum Bacteroidota; class Sphingobacteriia; order Sphingobacteriales; family Sphingobacteriaceae; genus Sphingobacterium; species Sphingobacterium sp. 40-24. Next base: position 140,681 of record NZ_MKWH01000055.1, read on the forward strand.
TTGAAACAAAGGACCTGCGTATCGCTGTTCGAATATTGCCCTGTCCTTGCCTTGTCGTACGCCCCAAAAACCTCTTGGATATGGCTCGGATATGTCTCGAGATTGGCAATAAACATATCCCTGTTTTCATAAACGCTGCGCATGAAATTATTGCAGCGTATGAAAACCCCCTTTGGGAAACCTTAGAAAGGGCCGGTTTTACACCGACGAAAGAGTTACGGGTGATTGAAAGAACCCATACTTTACGCATACATCAGTATGCTGTAGTCCAGCATAAAATTACCTTGGCCAAGGGGCTTTAATACTTAATTAATAACGATTACATATGAATCCATTGTTGACATTAATGCAGATTAACGACTCTGTATTTCCGATTGGAGGCTTCACACATTCCTACGGCTTGGAAACCTATATCAATAAAGAGATTGTACATGATGCTAAAACAGCAAAAGAATATGCACAGACTTTATTGGAGCATAGCTTCTATTACAACGATGCCGCTTTTTTTCATAAGGCCTGGCAATTGTGTGAATCAAGAGCAACCAGGAAAAAGATCGCTGAACTGGATGCATTGATTACTGCTTTCAAAGCCCCTTATGAGATTCGGGATGCCAGTAAAAAATTGGGAATACGGTTTTTGAAATTAACAGAAAAGTTAAAACCGGTCAAGCGTTGTTCGGCTTATCTAAAGGCTATCAATGCGCAAGAACTGCATGGTCACTATGCAATGGCATTTGCCATGTTTGCCCACGCACAGGAAATTAGTTATGCAGACGCACTGAGCGCTTTTTATTATAATTCTTTGAATGGTATTATGACGAATTGTGCCAAACTGGTTCCCATTAGCCAAATGGATGCACAGCAGATTTTGTTTAAACTGCAGCCCTTGATTAATAAATTGGTCGGATTACAGCCCGAACTGGATGAGGATCTGATTGGAAATTGTTGTATCGCTCAGGATATTCGATGCATGCAACATGAAAAATTATACACGAGAATTTACATTTCGTAAAAAAATTGAAATAAAGATGTCTAAGAGAAATTACGTGAAAATTGGTGTTGCTGGTCCTGTGGGCTCTGGCAAGACGGCACTTATTGAACGGTTGACACGTTCGATGTCGGCAGATTATAGTATTTGTGTTGTAACGAATGATATTTATACGCGTGAGGACGCGATGTATCTACAGCAGAATTCGGCGCTGCCCGCTGAACGTATCATTGGTGTTGAAACAGGAGGTTGTCCGCATACGGCAATCCGTGAAGATGCTTCGATGAATATTGAAGCTGTAGAAGAATTAGCGCATCGTTTTGAGGATGTGGAACTGATTTTTGTTGAAAGTGGGGGGGATAATCTGACAGCCACGTTTAGTCCGGATTTAGCCGATTTAACCATATTCGTTCTTGATGTTGCTGAAGGCGAGAAAATGCCTCGTAAAGGCGGGCCAGGTATTACGCGCTCGGATCTGTTGTTGATCAATAAAATAGACCTTGCCCCTTATGTAAATGCCGACTTGGAAGTGATGCGTCAGGACACCATTCGCATGCGCGGTGAACGACCATTTATTTTTACAAACTTAATGACTTTAGAAGGTTTAGAAGATGTAAAATCATGGATCAAAAAGTATGCTTTGTTGGAGCCTGTAGGCTAAATTTTATCGTATATGGATAGCAAAATCGTATTAAATGTTGCCAAAGAGGACGGCAGAAGCAGATTGAAGGAGAGTTATCATAATGCACCTTATAAACTAACGCATTATGGCGCGGCAGGATTGACCAACCATTTGGAAATGATCATCATGAGTGCATCGCCTGGTATTATGGATACGGATTATTTGCATATTGATGTTCGTGTGAAAAAAGATGCACAATTGAAGCTTTTTACACAGTCCTTCAATAAGCTTCACCCCATGAAAACGGGAGCAAAGCAACATACGGATGTGCATGTGGATGCCGGAGGCCTATTTCATTACATTCCACATCCAGTAACGCCGTTTAAGGATTCTATTTTCAAGGCAAGCAATCATATTCACTTGGCTGAAGATGCGGTTTTGATGTGGGGGGATATTATTAGTGTGGGTAGAATCCACATGAAAGAGGCATTTGAGTTTGATAGTCTGCATACGCAAACCAAGATTTTTAGAAATGGTAAACTGTCTTTTATTGACAATCAGGTTTTGCGGCCCAAAAGTCAGCCGATACAGAAGATGTTGTTTTTTGAGGGATACACCCATCAGGCCACTTTTGTGTTCTCGGCTCTTTTTGCGCAAGAATTAAAATATGAATTGGATGAAATCTTAACTGTCGAATACAACGATATTTCTTACGGTTTTACACAGGCTTCAAAAGATGTGGTTATCCTGCGTGCTTTGGGTACTGATGGAGAGTTATTGTACGACTTTTTACATATGTTGGGCCAATTGTGTTGGGATTTTACACAACATAAGCTTTCTGAAAAGAAGGAAGAGACAGCAGTTGAAGCGATAGCGAAAGATGAGAAATCGAAGGCGGAGGAAATCAGCGTCATTGAACAGCGCAAACCCCGTCGAAAAAGTAAGCCCGAGTTGATGGAAGCTGTCGTGGTGGAAGGAACTAATTATGCATAAGGAGAGCCTGCACGAGGAGATATGGATTGATGTTATCCCTGATTTTGACCAATTGAAGCTGGGCCGCGATTCAGATATTTTGGATCTTTCCTATTATGAAGTAAATAAGCGCGTTATCCAGCGAAAAACAAGAAAGGGTAATCTGGTGCGCATACAGCGCGATGATAGCAGCGCACTGCGTTCAGGACAGTGTATTTATCATCGCGGTGATTTATTCATCCAGGTCAACATTTTACCTTGTCTTTGTGTATTGTTGGATTGTCAGAATCTATCAGTTGTGGGCGAGTTCTGCTTCGACGTGGGCAATCGGCATCTGCCGGTTTATCTCAAAGCAGATGGGCGATTTGCTGTTTCGTATGACGGACGTCTCTATCAGGCGCTAAAAGAAAAATACAAGGGCTTTATCACGTTGGAAAATACGATTTTAGAACCTGATGAGCAGATTACCTACATTCGTAGGCCTATCCTCGAATGATGAAATGCTGGTTTTAGCGAAAAATTGCGCATTTTTGTCGCTATGAAATTTGGCGAGGAATTGCAAGCATGGTATCGACAGCATAAACGAGATCTGCCATGGCGAGAAACAAAAGATGCCTACAAAATATGGCTTTCTGAAATTATTCTGCAACAGACTCGTGTCGAACAGGGCTTACCCTATTATGTACGTTTTGTCGAGCGATTTAAGAATGTTGTGGAATTTGCGAATGCAGAAGAAGATGATATTCTCCATCTTTGGCAAGGTCTGGGTTATTATTCTCGAGGGCGGAATATGCATAAGGCTGCCCGAATTGTTCGCGATCAGTATCAGGGTGTCTTTCCGGTAGATTATCAAACATTAATTACGCTTCCTGGAATAGGTGAGTATACTGCTGCGGCGATATCTTCTTTTGCGAACGATGAAGCCCAGGCGGTATTGGATGGAAATGTGTTTCGTGTACTAGCGCGATACTATGGTATAGAAACACCTATCAATTCTACAGAAGGAAAGAAGATTTTTACAGCTATCGCTAAAGAAAATCTTGATCGTAAACACCCGGCATTGTATAATCAGGCAATTATGGATTTTGGGGCTACCCATTGTAAGCCCAAGCTGCCTTTATGTGAATTCTGTATGTTTAGTCCTTCCTGTTATGCGCTGAGTCAGGGGCAGGTAGAGCAGTTGCCTGTAAAGCTTAAAGCTAAGGCAAGTAAAGATAGATACTTTAATTATTTTATCTTGAAGGACAACGATCGGATACTGATGTCCAAACGCGGTGAAAGTGACGTTTGGCAGAACCTATATGAGTTTCCGCTTTTGGAGTCTAACTACAGCTTGTCTATTCCGGATGTTCTTAGCGATGAGTGGTTTATTTCCTGTTTCGGCCCCGATGCACAACTTTATGTTTTACAGCAGCAGACAAAACATATCCTGAGTCATCAGAATATCTACGCGACATTTTTTGAGGTGCGGTTAAAAGGCGATCTAATTCAAAAAAAATCCAATTGGGATTATGTATTTCTAAAAGATTTAGATAAATTAGCTAAACACAAGTTGATCTTTACCTTTTTGGAAAGGTCAAATTTTTAACCATTTATGCTTTTAAATTATGTCAGGAGTTAACAAAGTCATTTTAGTGGGACATCTTGGAAAAGATCCCGAAATTCGCTATTTAGAAGGTAATGTCTCTGTTGCCAGTTTTCCATTGGCAACATCAGAAACGTATAACAAAGACGGGAAAAGAGTAGAACAAACCGAATGGCACAATATTGTAATGTGGCGAGGTCTGGCTGACGTGGCTGTAAAATATCTAACAAAGGGGAAGTTAGTTTATATTGAAGGTCGACTGCGGACGCGTACTTATGAGGATAAGGAGGGTATTAGACGATATGCTACAGAGGTTGTCGCTGAAACCTTCACGCTTTTAGGTCGTAAATCGGATTTTGAACCGAATGCTGGTGTAAGTGCTGGTAATACAGCAAACACGCAGGCGCAAAAAGTCGAAGATAAGGAAGTGGAGGTCGATTTTACGGAGAATGATCAGGAGGATAATCCATTACCATTTTAAGCTGAAGAATTTGAGATTATGTAAAAACTTTACATGTATAATAACTATTGTAAAATCATCGATAAAACAAAAGAGCAGGCAACTAAGCCCGCTCTTTTGTTTTATCAGCGTTTTAGCCGTATAATCTCATTCCTTTCTCCCAAGCGAGCATGCTGTTTCTGTTGTGATGTTTTTAATGCCCGGTCGAAGTTCAAAATTTCTTTTTGGTGGAAATTTTGGCTATGTTTGCTCTAATTATGTTGCAAAATAGAATTACGCAGTATACTGAAGAGATTAAGGCATTTGCGCCAGCTTCTTCAGCCGATGTAGAAAATTTCAGATTGAAGTTTTTGGTTTCCAAAGGGATTGTGAAAAATCTTTTTGATGAATTCAAAACAGTTACGCCTGAAGAGAAGCGTACTTTGGGAAAAGTGTTGAATGAATTTAAGCAGTTAGCAGAAAATACATTCAAAGAAGCACAAGAAAAGTTCGGGTCTGGTGAGAAGCAAAAATCCCAGGAACTAGCGGGTGATTTAACATTGCCTGGTCAAGGTTTTCAGCTGGGGTCTAGACATCCCATCTCTTTAGTTCGTAAAGAAATTGTTGAAATTTTCAAGAAATTAGGCTTTATTGTGTCAGAAGGACCGGAAATTGAAGATGACTGGCATAATTTCTCCGCACTAAATTTTCCGCCGGAACATCCTGCGCGTGATATGCAAGATACTTTCTTTATCAAAAAACAAGAAGGTAATGACATTACATTGAGAACGCACACCTCTTCGGTTCAGGTGCGTTTAATGGAAGCCGGTAAACCGCCATTTCGTGCGATAATGCCTGGACGTGTTTATAGAAATGAAGCTATATCAGCCCGTGCGCACTGTTTCTTTCATCAGGTAGAAGGTTTATATGTAGACGAAAATGTTTCTTTTGCCGATTTGAAACAAACGTTATATCATTTTGTTCAAGAGATGTATGGCGAAGGTACCAAAGTGCGTTTCCGTCCGTCCTATTTTCCTTTCACTGAACCTTCGGCCGAAATGGATATCTCCTGTACAATCTGCAAGGGGGCAGGGTGTAACTTGTGTAAGTACTCTGGCTGGGTAGAAATTTTAGGTTGCGGTATGGTCGATCCTAACGTGCTTGATAACTGTGGTATCGATAGTAAAAAGTATTCTGGTTTTGCTTTTGGTATGGGAATAGAACGTATCACAAACCTTAAATATGTGATTAAAGACTTACGTCTTTTCTCAGAAAATGACACACGTTTCTTGTCTCAATTTGAGACTGAATTAATATAAATTAATCATTGTAAAGATTGTGGCATCACATTATTCTCTACGATAACTAGGCAAGAGAACAATGTGATGCTTTTTGGTCTTTAGGCTTTGTAGATGACTTTCAACATTCGTACGATCTAACGTATATGGAACCAGATTATATTATTGAATCCATAAAAAGAACAGCACGTGAGCTCTTTCGTCAAAATGGCTATCATAAAACCAGTGTGAACACATTGGCAAAAAAAGCTAAGATTGCGAAGGCGACAGTGTACAAGTATTTTGATAGTAAAGAAATGATCCTGCATGCCATTCTCATGGATTATCTTCGTGCGAGTCTGCAGGATATTTTGAAAACAACCAAATATGAAGATGATATGGCTTCGTTTTTGGCGTCTACAATATTGCGGGTAAGCCGACTGACCTATACGGCTTGCAATGAATTGATCGGCTGGGAATTTATCCGGGAATCTGCAAACGCACAAGAATATTTAAAAACGCTGTCTGAAGATTTGGAGTTTCTGCTCTTAAGTACATTCATTCAGAATGAAAAGATAAATGAAGCGATTAGCGAAGAGAAGCTAACCTTTTTGATCAAGTCCAGTAAAAGTATTGTGTTTTCTTTTGCTTTTACAGCCGTCTCAGATGCCGATGTGCGGAAAAACTTTATTTCGTTTCAGAAAGAAATCCTTCCTTATCTTGTTCAGGCAACAGTTCAGTAAAGTTGTTATAACGCGCGCATCCCTTTCTAATTCGCGACGTGATGTCCATTCCTGAAAAAGGTTTACATCTTATCTTTTTTGCATGTTCACTTTTTTATGATACTCTGCAACGTTCATGCTGTTGCCGGGTTGTATTCGTATTGTGTTCGTACCACCTTCGGAGATGAACACTCTTGCAACTATTATTGACCTGACTCTGAACAGATAATTCCTGTTCAGAGTCAGGTCAGAATCTGGTCAGTATTGGTACACAATCTGTATCGCATCCGAATAAGGTACGAACAATGTCCGAATCTGATCCCCGTATTCTATTCGCTTGAAACTTATCATACCCGTCAGGTACTCGTTTATGCCAGTGATAATCAATGGCTATAAATCATTTATGCAGATGAAAAATCGGTATAAATTTGTATTTTTGCACCCTATGAGTAGAAGAATTCCGCAAGAGAAAAAGTTCTTGAAAGATATTGCCATCATTGATATTGCCGAAGAGGGTAGAGGTGTTGGAAAAACCGAAGATTTGGTTTTGTTTGTAGAAAAAGCTGTTCCCGGTGATGTTGTTGACGTGGAGCTTATGCGCAAGAAAAAGAATTTTGCGGAAGCTCGGGTAACCAGTTTAAAAGAGGCTTCATCTTATCGCGTAGATCCGTTTTGTGAACATTTCGGTGTGTGTGGTGGATGTAAATGGCAGCATATGACCTATGATGCTCAATTAAAATTCAAGCAACAATCTGTCGATAATGCCCTATCGCGTATTGGGAAAGTGGATACTTCAGCGATGGAAAGTATCTTGGGCTCTGCGCAAACGGAATACTATAGAAATAAATTAGAATATACATTTTCCAACAAAAAATGGTTGACTTCAGTTGATGAAGATGCGTCCCAATTGGAAATGAATGCACTGGGTTTTCACGTGCCAGGGCGTTTTGATAAGATTTTAGATATTGATCATTGTTTTTTGCAAGAAGATCCGTCAAATGAAGTTCGCAACAGCATTCGTGATTTTGCGCTTAGTCAAGGTATGACGTTCTACGATCTGCGTGAACACAGCGGTGTATTGCGCAATTTGATTATCCGTATCTCGTCTACCGGGGAGATGATGGTGATCGTTGTGTTTGCATATCCTGAAGAAGGACAGGTTGAGTTGTTGATGGAATTTGTTAAAGAAAAGTTTCCTCAAGTCGCTTCCCTGTTATATATCGTAAACCAGAAACGCAATGATACAATCTTCGACCAGGATATTCATGTATATGCCGGTCGTGACTTTATCTATGAGGAGATGGAGGGCTTGCGTTACAAAGTAGGGCCTAAGTCGTTCTATCAAACAAACTCTGCACAAGCGTATGAGCTGTATAAAATCACACGTGACTTTGCCAATTTAAAGGGGGATGAGCTGGTGTATGATTTGTATACAGGAGCAGGTACAATTGCAAACTTTGTCGCTAAGAAGGCAAGAGAAGTTGTGGGTGTAGAGTATGTTCCCACTGCCATTGAGGACGCTAAAGTGAATTCGTCGATCAATGATATCACGAATACAAAGTTTTACGCCGGTGATATGAAAGATGTGTTGACCCCTTCCTTTATCGCCGAACACGGTAAACCGGATGTGGTTATTACCGATCCACCACGTGCAGGAATGCACGCTGACGTTGTAGCGCGTTTGTTAGAAATGGAATCGCCGCGTATTGTATATGTCAGTTGTAATGCTGCTACACAGGCCCGCGATTTGGTGTTGTTAGGCGAAAAATATGAGGTGAAGCGGATCAAGCCGGTAGATATGTTTCCGCATACGCAACACGTTGAGAATGTCGTTTTATTGGAGTTAAAGAAGTAATAGGATACCATATGGAAGTAGAAGATTTATTTGCAGGATCTGCAAGAGAAGAAAATACAGCGTCTACAGCGCAAAGTCCATTGAAGAGTTTGCAGGTAGATCTCGATTTTTATAGTGAATCAATCCGTGAGGTAGCGCAGGAGATTGTTGAAGAAGGTTTTTCTGACTATCCTATTTTTGTTGCACATCAGCATGAAGTTTCTGTTGGTGAACTGATATTGGATCGTAAAGAATTGGAAACGAAATGGAGTATAAATGCCTCTACATTGGAAGAGTTTGTAGAAATGGATATTATTCAAGAAGATCGTAAGGCTTCTTTTATTCAGAACTATAAACCTGCGAAAGACTATATGTGCTTATTTGTTGTCGTTGCTGAAGGCGCTAATTTTGTTTTTTATCCATACAAGTGATCAACAAAGAATATTTAAACTTTTTTAACAGTACAAGTGTCAAACTATTACTACTTTTAGCAAAGTAGGTTAGGTGTAACAGGGAATTAATAAATTGAAATAAATTATAAACTGTTCTTTACGGAAATGAATGTTTGACCCAATAAAATTGTTGAGAATCACAATCGCACTGAAACCAATTGGGGTAATTGAAGAGAAATATTAGGATGAAAATAATACAGATACATATATTAGGGCTTTTTTTACTGTTATTCACCTATTTCGGTGCTACTGCGCAACAGTTGCAGAAGGTTTCGGGGATGGTGCTGCAAAAAGGTAACGGTAATCGCATTGGAGATGCTGTGGTGCTTAATATGCGTACACACAGGTCTACGTTGAGTAACTCTTTTGGTGTTTTTACGATTGATGCATCGGTAGGAGATTCCTTGTCTTTTACAAAAGTTGGGTATTCACCGGTTAAAACTGTGCTGACCAACCTGAACGAGTTTTATGTGGAGTTGCAAGAAGGGATCCGATTGGAGACTGTCATCGTTGAACGAAAAACGAAAGAGGCCGAATTAAATGATGCCATGAGCAATTACGCTAAAAAGGGCGTTTATAATGGGGGTAAAAATAAGTTCGGGACCTACTTGGGTAGTCCTGCAACGGCGCTTTATAATCTTTTTGGGCGGGAAGCCAAGAACGCCAAACGCTTTGGGCGTTTTATGGATAGGGAGAAGGATGAGTTGCAAGTTGATCGTATTTTTTCTCGGGAGGCTGTTAAAAACCTGACGAAACTGGATAGTACAGAATTAGATGCTTTTATGATACGCTATCGTCCATCGTTTGATCTTGCTGAGCATTGGGGACAGTACGATCTAATGCATTACGTACAGCAGTCTATGGACGACTTTAATGCCAAGGGAAGGCCTAAAGGGGCTCTTTTACCTGATATTGAAGTAAAGACTCAAGAAAAATAAAAACATTTTGCTTTTGTTACTGTTAGCTGATTGTAAGGTCGGAAAAGGTGATTTAAAATTTTGTAGCGTATCAACGTCATTTTCGGAAGTTTTAAGGGCCTTTTTTCGTGTTTTGTAACAAAAAAGTTGATAAAAATATCTTTTGGCACTTTGTTTGATTTTAGTAGAACGGTATTTAATTTGAATATTAAAAGTCTTAGATAGCATACATATGAAAATGAATAGAAAATTGGCTGTATTAGGTTTGACAGTTGCAACCTCAGCTATGTTATTTGGAAGTTGTTCTACCATCCAAAATACGAATAATACAACTAAAGGCGGCGTAATCGGTGGTGTTGCCGGTGGTGCATTGGGTGCATTGATCGGTGGTAAAGCTGGTAATACGGCGATCGGTACATTAGCGGGGGCCGCCATTGGTGGAGCTGCCGGTGTATTGATCGGTAAAAAAATGGATAAGCAAGCCGCTGAGATTTCTAAAACTGTTGAAGGCGCGGAAGTTACACAATCTGCGGAAGGAATCGTGGTTAAGTTTGATTCAGGTATTTTATTCGATTTCAATAAATCAGATTTAAAAGCGTCAGCTAAAGATAATATCGCAAATTTGGTAACAACCTTGAACAAAGAACAAGGTACTGAAATCCTGGTTATCGGACATACAGATAATGTAGGTACGTTGGCTGCGAATGAAAAAGTGTCTTTGGACCGCGCAAATTCTGTACGTGCATTTGCGGTATCTAAAGGCTTAGCGTCTTCGCGTATTAGAACTGAAGGTAGAAACTTCTCTGAGCCAATTGCAAGTAACGATACGGAAGCAGGACGTGCTCAAAATCGTCGTGTTGAAATCGTGATTGTGGCAGGTGATCAAATGAAGAAAGAAGCAAAACAACAAGCAGGTCAATAAATCTGATTCAGGACTTTGGTCTTTTCGGAGTCTGTTTGACTTGATTGCGAATCATAGAAAAAGCGCTGATAAATTCAGCGCTTTTTTTGTGGAATACAGCCGTCCGAATTTTTATACGGCCCATTTACGCCTAAAATTTGACAAAGTATAAACCATATTTCTGTCTGACAAACTGTCATTATATGGATTTAAATTTCTAACTTTGTAGTCTTTGAAATAACTAAGGGCTTGAAATCAGATCAGCAAAAGATGAGTATTTGCATTAGTTATTCCATCGAAAATAATAAAAATTATATTCTATTGAATATCGAGCTATGCTAGATTTAACACATACCACTAAGGAACATGACGAATCTCGTCAGGGTGAGGCATTATTATTAGAACAGGATCCGATTTTAAGTAATGGACGCAAACTGTATATTGAAAGTTACGGTTGCCAGATGAATTTTTCGGATAGTGAGATTGTTGCTTCTATTTTGTTGGATAAGGGATTTGAAACAACCAAGAATTATCAGGAAGCTGATGTGGTTTTTATTAATACCTGTTCAATCCGCGAAAATGCAGAACAGCGGGTACGCAATCGTCTAAAGGAATTTGAAGCTGCTAAAGCAAAAAATCCCGGAATGATCGTTGGTGTGCTGGGCTGTATGGCGGAGCGTTTGAAATCGAAATTTTTAGAAGAAGAAAAGTTGGTGGATGTCGTGGTGGGGCCAGATGCTTATCGCGATCTGCCAAATTTGATTGATAAAGTTGACGATGGAGCTAAAGCTGTAAACGTTTTATTATCTCGGGAGGAAACGTATGCCGATATTAATCCTGTCCGTTTAAACTCGAACGGTGTGACAGCTTTTATTTCGATTATGCGCGGTTGCGACAATATGTGTTCTTTTTGTGTTGTTCCTTTTACACGTGGACGTGAACGTAGTCGTGATCCACAATCTATCGTGAAGGAAGCCGAAGATCTTTTCAATGCAGGCTATAAGGAGGTTACGTTGTTGGGACAAAATGTGGATTCGTATAAATATACTGCTCCAGTAGCTGAAGGGGAGGAACCGGGTGAAACCATAACATTTGCTAGCTTGCTTACAATGGTTGCTGAAATCAGCCCGCTTTTACGTATTCGCTTTTCTACTTCCCATCCAAAAGATATTACAGATGAAGTTTTATATGCAATCGCTTCGCATGAAAACATCTGTAATTATATTCACTTGCCAGTTCAATCAGGGAACTCTAGAGTATTGGAATTAATGAACCGTACCTATGACCGTGAATGGTATATGGAGCGTGTCGATGCCATCCGTCGTATTATTCCGGATTGTGCTATTTCCACAGATGTTATTACAGGTTTCTGTACTGAAACAGAAGAGGAGCATCAAGAAACATTGTCTATGATGGATTATGTCAAATACGATTTCGCCTATATGTTTGCTTATTCAGAAAGACCAGGTACATTGGCGGCAAAAAGATACGCAGATGATATTCCTGAAGATGTTAAAAAACGTCGTTTGACAGAAGTGATCAATAAACAGCGCGATCATAGTTTATACCGTTATCAACATTTTATTGGCAAAGTTTGTAAAGTGCTTGTTGAGGGATTTTCGAAAAGATCTGAGTTCGATTTCTGTGGCCGTAATGATCAAAATGCATTGGTGGTATTTCCAATTGATCCTCGATTTAAACAAGGCGATTATGTGAATGTACTTATCGAGTCATGTACCTCTGCGACATTATTGGGAAAGATTGTTGATTAAGAAAACTTAGATTGTTTTATTTCCAACTGGAAATTTATGGATAACCAAGATATAAAGAATAGATTTGGAATTATTGGTAATTCGCCTTTGTTGAATCGTGCTATTGATATTGCACGACAAGTGGCTCCAACTGATATCTCCGTACTAATACAAGGTGAAAGTGGGAGTGGTAAAGAGGTTTTTTCGCATATTATCCATCAATTAAGCTCACGTAAGCATGGCCCTTTTATTGCGGTCAATTGTGGAGCTATACCAGAGGGTACCATTGACTCTGAGTTATTTGGTCACGAAAAGGGTTCCTTTACAGGTGCCCATGAAGCCAGAAAGGGATATTTTGAGGTCGTTGACGGTGGAACAATCTTTTTGGATGAAGTAGGTGAGTTGCCTTTGGGTACGCAAGCAAGATTATTACGTGTATTGGAGTCAGGTGAGTATATACGGGTAGGGTCATCCAAGGTACAGAAGACAAATGTACGTGTGGTTGCTGCGACAAATGTGAATGTATTTGAAGCTGTACAAAAAGGTAAATTTCGCGAAGATCTTTATTATCGTCTGAATACTGTACCGTTGCGTGTACCGTCATTACGTGAAAGACCTGAAGATATCAACTTATTATTTCGTAAGTTTATTGTAGATTTTTCTGAGAAATACCGTACACCTGGGGTTCAATTGACAGAAGATGCACAAAATATGCTGCGCAACTATAGCTGGCCCGGAAACGTGCGTCAACTGAAAAATGTTGCGGAGCAAATTGCAGTTTTGGAGAAAGAACGCGTTGTCGATGCCTATACACTTCAAAATTATCTACCCAATGAATCCCGAACGAGTTTGCCAGCGGTAGTTCCTTCAAATAATGGTGGAAAAGAGGATTTCTCCGAAAGAGATTTGCTGTATAAGGTCTTATTTGATATGAAGAAGGATATGGTTGATCTGAAAAAACTGGTGGTTGAATTAATTCAGAAAGGTGTCGATTCGAGCACATTTGATCAAAATTCCCCTTACATTAATCAGTTATACCAGGAGATTGAACCACAATTGAAAGCAGAACCAGAAAATTATAATACAACCCCAACGCTCACCATACATTCTCCAGCAAATACAACAAACGTATTAAAAAGTCCTGTTGCACAGGATGAATACCTGCAGGATGCTCAAGAAGTTGAGGAATCTTTATCGCTTGTTGATAAAGAGTCTGATCTGATTAAAAAAGCGCTGAAAAAGCACCGAGGTAAACGTAAAGCTGCTGCGCAAGAGTTGGGGATTTCTGAAAGAACTTTGTACAGAAAAATTAAAGACTTAAATTTAGATTAAGGTTTACAGATGTTGTCAAGAAAAATTTTATATGCTTTTCTAACCACAATCTTTTTGTTTGTAATGAATAGTTGTGGGGTAAAATATGGATTTACTGGTGGATCCATTCCTGAGGGAATGAAAACAGTTAATATTCAATATTTCGAAAATATAGCTCCTTTGGTTTATCCAACCTTAAGTCAGAATTTTACGGAGGCACTGAAAGAGCGTATCCGTAACCAATCTCGATTGAGTCAGGTGAATCAAGACGGTGATGCTACCTTTGAGGGATTTATTACAGAATATTCGATAAGTCCTGCAGCTGTTGAAGCTGGGACAGATCGTGCAGCGATGAATAGGTTGACGATTACAATCAAGGTTAGTTATCATAATAAAATTAATCCGAAGGATGATTTTGAACAGCCTTTTACGCGATTTAAAGAGTTTGCAGGTAATCTTCAGAGTGCACAAGAAGAGACCTTGGGTAAAGAAATTATTCAAATGCTAACTGAGGATATATACAATAAAGCGTTTGCTAATTGGTAATTCTATTTCCAAGATGAATCTTAATATATCATTATCCAATAACGAGCTTTTTTTTCAAGCAATCAATCATCCCGACACTGTGGCGGAAGATGTTGTTTTAGCATTGATTGAAAAATACCCTTATGCCCAAAGCCTGCGATTTATCTATGAACGCAAAGTTTTTGGCAAGCATAGTTCAGTTCAGAATTTATCGTCTACTTTGCTCTATGCATCTTCTCCGAGTTGGTTGTATGAATTTATGCATTGTAAACCAACGACAGAGCCTGATGTATTCATGCCGTCAGATGAAATTCCAGTGGATGGAGCACTTCGCGACGATGATGGGACTATCGAAATTGAAGCTGAGCGTGAAACGGTAGCTGAACCAGTTTTATCCAAGATTGAGGTTGATGAATTGGATCGTTTGATTCAAGCCGGGGTTGCAAAAGATTATTTTCGGTCAAACGATCAGCAGCAAGAAAATAGTGTCGATTCAGAGGAACCTGCATTAGTAGCACCTGTTGTAGCGGAAGCTGTTGCCAATACAATGGATGATGGTCAGGAGCGTGTTTCGGTCTATGATGATGATACCATGCCCTACAGTTTCTTGTGGTGGTTGCATAAGACGAGATTAGAATATGCTGATACCTATCAGCCCTATGTAAAATCTCCATTACGCCCAATGACGCCCTCGAATGACGATATTGCTAAAATTCATGAGAAGCTGGATAATCAGCTACTCGATCAACAGATCCGGGAAAATATCTTTCATTTACAATCGCCTGAAGCAAAGTTAAGTGATGAGGTTAAAACGACAATCTCTTTTCAAATACCGCGTAAAACAGACGAGGTAATCGAAAAATTTATTCGTGAAGAACCTATGATTCAGCCCCTGCAAGCAGAAAAGTTAGACTTGGAGAATAAAGCTAGAAAAAGTTCGGAAGATCAGCATTCACTTGTTACCGAAACACTTGCAAAGATCTATGTGGAACAGGGCTTATATCCAAAAGCAATAGATGTTTACAAAAAATTAGTTTTGAAATATCCAGAAAAAAATGCTTACTTTGCGGCACGCATAACAGAATTAGAAAAGAAATTAAATTAATAACATAAAGAGATGCAAGGATTATTAATCGGTCTAATCATATTAGCTAGTATTATTTTAGCGTTTTTGGTTTTAATCCAAAATCCAAAAGGAGGAGGTTTGTCATCTGGTTTTTCAGGTGGAACGAATCTTATGGGAGTAAAACGTACAGGTGACTTTTTGGAAAAAGGTACCTGGATCATGGTTATTGCCATTATGGTATTTAGCTTAGGTGTAAATGTTATTGGTACGTCTCCAAGTACATCTAAAGGTGGATTGGGGGGTCAAATCGAAGCGCCTAAACAACAAGGTCCATTGAACTTGGGTACTGGACAACAACCTGTTGGCGCTCCGGCGGGACAAGGGCAAGCTGCTCCGGCTCAATCGCAAGAAAAGGCTCCAGCGGCTACACCGACAACAAAACCAGCAGAAGAAGCTAAGAAATAGTTGTCAGTAAAAAATGATGAGCCCCGTTTGTTTGTACAGACGGGGCTTTTTTATGTTCGATATTTTGTTTAAGACAGGTATGTAGCGATAAATTTATTAGTCTGTCTGTCGACGGAAGTAAGACTGACAGACTGGGAATGACAGTGTGACAGCAAAATGAATTTTTGTCGATGGAGATATTAACTTTTCTGTGAAAAATTGTCTTATAAGCTGTCTTAATTACAATTGGCATAAAAGATGATGTGTTTATAGCGATTATAACATTAAAATAAATTCAATAACAGATAAAAAGTAAATTAATTATGGCATTAAGTATCAAACCTATCGGAGACAGAGTAGTAGTAGAAGCTGCTCCAGCAGAAGAAAAAACAGCTTCAGGGTTGTATATCCCCGATACAGCAAAAGAAAAACCATCTCAAGGTACAGTAGTTGCTGTAGGTACAGGTAAAGTTGACGAACCGTTAACTGTGAAAGTTGGTGACAAAGTATTATACGGAAAATACGCAGGTACTGAAATTACTTACGAAGGAAAAGAGTACTTAATTATGCGTGAGTCTGATATTTACGCGGTTATCTAATTAATAGGAACAGTTTATTTAAAACGAGCTTACTGGCTCAATTAAAAATTCAATAGGTTATTTTAGTGAAGCTGTAAAATTGGACGTGTAAAAAATAAATCGGTTTACGGTTTAATTTAAACTCGAATTACACTTCTTAGAAATACTAAATACTCATATAAAAATGGCAAAACAAGTAAAATATAACGTTGAGGCTCGCGAGGCCCTTAAAAAAGGTGTAGATACTTTAGCGAATGCAGTTAAAGTAACATTGGGTCCTAAAGGACGTAACGTAATTATTGAGAAAAAATTTGGTGCTCCAGTAATTACTAAAGATGGTGTTTCGGTAGCGAAAGAAATCGAATTGAAAGACGCTTTAGAAAATATGGGTGCACAAATGGTAAAAGAAGTAGCTTCTAAAACAGCTGATCAAGCTGGTGACGGTACGACTACTGCTACTGTATTGGCACAAGCAATCGTTGCTCCAGGTATCAAATCTGTGGCTGCTGGAGCTAATCCAATGGATCTAAAACGTGGTATTGACAAAGCTGTTGCAACTGTTGTTGCTAACTTGAAATCTCAATCTCAAGAAGTTGGTCAAGACAATAATAAAATTAAACAAGTTGCTACTATTTCTGCAAACAACGACGAAGTAATTGGTGCTTTGATTGCTCAAGCAATGGAAAAAGTAGGTAACGACGGTGTTATCACTGTTGAAGAGGCAAAAGGTACTGAAACAGAAGTAAAAACTGTAGAAGGTATGCAATTTGACCGTGGTTATTTGTCTCCATATTTTGTGACCAACTCTGACAAAATGGAAGCGGAATTAGATAATCCATACATTTTGATCTACGACAAGAAAATCAGCAACATGAAAGAATTGTTGCCTATCTTGGAGAAACAAGTTCAAACTGGTAAACCATTATTAATCATTGCTGAAGACTTAGATGGTGAGGCATTGGCAACATTAGTTGTTAATAAAATCCGTGGTTCGTTGAAAGTTGCGGCTGTTAAAGCTCCAGGTTTCGGTGACCGTCGTAAAGCAATGTTAGAAGATATAGCTATCTTAACTGGTGGTACTGTTATCTCTGAAGAAAGAGGTTTCAAATTAGAAAATGCTGAGTTATCTTACTTAGGTCAAGCTGAAAAAGTTCAAGTTGACAAAGATAACACAACGATTATCAATGGTTCTGGTAATGTAGAGGATATTAAAGCACGTGTTGCTCAAATCCGTTCACAAATCGAAACAACAACTTCTGACTACGATCGCGAAAAACTACAAGAACGTTTAGCAAAATTGTCAGGTGGTGTAGCCGTGTTATATGTCGGTGCAACTACTGAGGTTGAAATGAAAGAGAAAAAAGACCGTGTTGATGATGCTTTACACGCAACTCGTGCAGCTGTTGAAGAAGGTATTATCGCTGGTGGTGGTGTTGCCTTCATTCGCTCAACTGAAGCTTTGGTAAACCTTAAAGGTGACAACGAAGATGAGCAAATCGGTATTGACATCATCAAACGCGCTATCGAAGAGCCATTACGTCAGATCTGTAATAACGCTGGTATCGAAGGCGCAGTAATCGTTCAAAAAGTGAAAGAAGGAACTGCAGATTTCGGTTACAATGCACGTACAGACCGTTACGAAAACTTAATCGCTGCTGGTGTAATTGATCCAACTAAAGTATCTCGTGTAGCATTGGAAAATGCAGCTTCAGTTGCTTCAATGTTATTAACTACAGAGTGTGTATTGGCTGACGAAGCTGAAGAAAACCCTGTAGGTGCTGGTGCTCCTCCAATGGGTGGCGGTATGGGTGGAATGATGTAAGATCATCCCATTTCTAAATAAAAAAGAAAGGCTCATTTGGAATTCCAAATGAGCCTTTCTTTTTGTTCTTTAATAGCCTTTTGCCGTATCGTCTCCACGCGGGTCGGCTCCTGTCTGTAATTTACCATTTGGTAATACAAGTATATTCTCCACACGACCGATTGTCCCTCTCGGATTTATCGTATAGCCATCTTTTGTCAATTGATCACGTAGATTGACATCGATTGCGTTATTTTCAACGTCAATACGATCAGGAAGCCATTGATGATGAAATCTTGGCAGGCTCACAGCTGATTGGGCATTTTGTCGGAAGTCAATAACATTGAGGATGGTCTGAAAAACAGAGGTAATGATGGTTGATCCTCCAGGGGTTCCTACAACCATAAATAGTTTGCCATCTTTTTCTACAATAGTGGGTGTCATGGAGCTGAGCATCCTTTTGCCGGGCTGAATCTCGTTCGCTTTTTCCCCAGTAAGCCCATACATGTTTGGGATACCGGTCTTTACGGAGAAATCGTCCATTTCATTATTTAGGAGAAAACCTGCGCCCTCCACAAATACTCCTGAGCCATAAGAATCATTAAGTGTTGTTGTAATGGATACTGCATTCCCTTGCTCGTCTACAATATTGAAATGCGTCGTTTGTTCACTTTCATAACCCGGAATGACATCTGCATTGACATCTTTGCTTGATGTCGCTTTATGGAAATTGACTGAATGGAGTTTATGCGCATTTGAGCTTGAGTCAATAAGCTGTTCGACAGGTACCTTAATAAAATCAGGATCTCCTAAATATTTAGCCCGATTGGCATATACATAGCGTTCAGCTTCGACCATAACACGAATGGTTGAATCGGTTTGGAAGCCCCAGCGTTGAAGTGGAAACTGTTCGACTGATTTGAGTAGGGCTAAAAGAGATGTTCCGCCACTCGAAGGTGGTGGCATGGAAATAACTTTGTGGCCCCTATAATTTGTGGAAATTGGGGTACGCCAAAGCGCCTGATAATCCAGTAGATCTTGATGATTAATAATACCTTTCCCTTTACCCATTTCGGCAACAATTAAATCGGCCGTTTTACCTGTATAGAAACCGTCTCGGCCTTCGATTGCGATTCTTTCCAGTGTTTTTGCAAGTTCCTCCTGGATAAATAGATCACCTGCTCGCCAAACTGTGGTTTTGATAATTGCAGCACCAGCGGGATTCAGTTTGACAAAACGCTCTTTATGGCTTTCAAACTCATTGGCTTGTCGTTGACTGATTTTAAACCCTGTTTTCGCTAGCTGTATTGCTGGGAGTAGGAGATCTTTCCATTGCAATTTGCCGTACTTTCTGTGGGCTTCCCACATACCAGCAACAGAGCCAGGGATCCCAGAGGCCAATTGACTATAAAGGCTTAACTCCGGAATAACATTGCCTTGGGCATCGAGATACATATCCCGGGATGCTTTTAGGGGAGCCTTCTCACGAAAATCTAAGGCATCTAAATTACCCCGATGATCGCGGTAGAGCATAAAGCCACCGCCGCCAATATTTCCTGCATTGGGATAAACAACTGCAAGAGCAAATTGTACGGCAACTGCAGCATCTATTGCATTCCCACCTTGTTTTAAAATCTTTACCCCGACTTCTGAAGCCAAAGGATGTGCTGTGACAACGGCAGCCTTATTAAAAGTACTGGCCTTATTAAAAGTACTGGCCTGCTCAACCTTAGTATTTAGCTGCTGTCTTGTCGCACAAGAGGCAAAGCATATGCTTGCTATGAGCGAATAGGTTATGAATTTATACATCGTACGCGATTTAAAATTAAATATTATCTCAAAGAGGTGTACAAACAATACTACTCTTGGTTATTTAAGTTTTTCGTTGTTTTTATGGCGGTCGGCATCCCGAATTGATTTCTTTTGAAGATTTTGTTCCAAAGCCGCTGTTAGATCAATTCCCGTTTGATTGGCAAGGCACATCAAAACGAATAATACATCGGCCATTTCATCTGCTAAATTAACTTCTTTGTCTGACTTTTTGAAAGATTGTTCTCCGTATTGCCGAGCCATTATTCGGGCAACTTCACCGACTTCTTCCATGAGTATGGCGGTGTTTGTCAACTCGTTGAAATAACGTACTCCGGTACTATTGATCCATTTGTCAATAATCTCTTGTGCTTCTTTAATAGTCATCTTGTGTTCAATTAAAAATTAAAAGTTGTCCTTATCTTTTGTGTCCATGACGATGGTAACTGGACCATCATTCAGTAGGTCGATTTTCATATCGGCTCCGAATATGCCAAGCTGAACCTCTTTTTGGAGCAATTGACTTAGCAGTAAAGCCATCTCTTCATACATTGGTTTGGCTTTGTCCGGTTTTGCTGCTCTGATAAAGGAAGGCCTGTTTCCTTTTTTTGTTTGAGCAAAGAGCGTGAATTGTGAGATGAGTAAGATATTTCCGTCTACATCTTGTATCGACTTATTCATCATACCCTGTTCATCCTCGAAGATGCGTAAGTTGATGAACTTCTGTCCTAACCATTTCAGATCTTCCGTTGTATCTGCTTCTTCAACTCCTAATAAAATCATGAGACCCTGCTGGATCTGGCCTGTTATCTGATTATCTACCGTACAAGAAGCTTTGGTAACTCGTTGTATAACTGCGCGCATAGTGAAAAGTATAAAACCAAAGGTAAAAATTCCGATTGTCAAACACGATGGGAAATTCAGTTTTCTCCAAGGTATATATAGAAACGTCCCTTTCTCCCGAAGGAAAAAGGGACGCTAATTATGCTAAAGGATTTGATCAGAAGCGACCTTCAGTCCGCCTTCCCAGCTACTAATGCGTTTGGAATCAGGAGGCTTTTATAAAGGGTGGTTTAGAATTTGAAATTCAAGCCCAATAGGAAATTCGTTGGGGCTTGTGGGAAATAGAAATTATAATACTTCCGGGTATCTCCTTCCATCCAGCCAAAGGTGTAGCCATTGGCCTCGTACTTCTCGTTCAGTATATTGTTGACCTGTAAGGTTGCACTGATATTTTTGATACCTAATGCTGTAAAGTTATAGTTTGCTAACAGGTTGTTGACAAAATATGCGGAAATGCTTCTCTCTTTCGCAGACGAATTATCCAGGTATTGTCTTCCTACAAATTTGGATAGAAGAGAGAATGTAAGTGATGTTATTGGACTATAAGAGAAATTACTTGACAAAATAGTTCCCGGTGATAAAGCAATGTTTGTTTTCGAATAAAATATCCTTTTATCGCCGATGACCTCTTCAAAGTCTTTAATTTTATTTTGGCTGAAACTAGCTGTTGCTTTCCAATTGAACTGCTTGCTGATGTTCCATGACCCATCGAATTCAAGACCTATTCTATAGCTATCATTGACATTTTGTCGAATTGGAGAGCCTGTATCACTAATTTCACCTGTTGGGATCAACTGATCCTTGTAAAACATGCCATATCCATTTAATCCGATGTTGAATTTTTCATTTGTAAAACGATAGCCCAATTCAATGTCCTGCATTTTCTCTGGGGTAGGATCTGGTAAGGCGCTATTTTTCTCTATAAAATCCTTTCGGACAGGTTCTTTTTGTGCAAAGGCATAAGAAGCGTATACATTTGAATGGTCATTTAGCAGATAAGTTGCACCGGCTTTAGGATTCAGGAAATTAAACTTAGGATGATAATTATAATTTTTTACCTTATCATCATCACCATACATGTGGTAATCTACATTCCGATATTGAATATCGGCCATTAATATCCATTTGTCTAGTTTGTAATCGATTTTTAAGAAATTGCTGAAATCATTTTTTTGTGATTTCCCAAAATAATATTTGTCGTCAAGAAATCCTGTTGATGCATATTGTGCCCAAATCACCTGGCCATAATGTTTTCCTTTGTATTGATTATAAGCTCCACCCCAAGTAATTTCAAGCTGATCGTTTGGCCTGTAATTCAGAGCATAAGTCATTCCGTAAAAATAATTATCCAGCCATCTCCTGCGGACAAGATCTGTTTTTTGAATGGTGTCCTTACCAATAATGACGTTAGGCAAACCGTATTTACTTAGTTTATCTCCCGGTCTCATTTCTTCATAGTAACCATAACCTCTTGTATAGTGTAAGGCTGTATTGAGCGTCAATTTGTCGTTCAGTATATTGGTATAATGAAGTTGATGATGTTTCTGCGTATAATTATCTGTTTGATTGTTATACGTGTATAGGTTATAATTACGGCCAGCGTTCATGAAACGATCCTTCTCGGCACCGGAAATTTCGAGTGCATTATCTGCATAATCATCCATGCGCGACCGATCTCCTGTAATCAATGGTTCAGGAACGCCATTCCAGGCTTGATAGGTCTTTTCTTTTCCCCAGAATACAATTCCTTTTAAAATATGTTTCTTACCATAATACCCTCCGTCCACATAGAAAGATTGTAAGTCTGAACTACCTCTTTCGATGTAACCATCGCTACTTATTCGAGATAATCTGGCATTGAAGGCAAATTTGTCGTCAATTAGTCCGGTACCGACTTTGACCGTATTTTTCCAAGTATTATAAGAGCCAAATGAATTGTTAAGTTCTGCGTAAGGAGTTTCTACTAGAGTATTGGACTGGATATTTAATGAGGCTCCAAATGATCCGGCGCCATTCGTCGAGGTCCCAATACCACGCTGAACTTGGATGCTCTCGGTAGAAGAGGCAAAGTCGGGAAGGTTTACAAAAAAGGAACCCATGCTCTCTGCATCATTTAAGGGGATTCCATTGAGTGTTACGTTGATTCGTTGATTGTCGGATCCCCTGATCGTCATTCCTGTATAACCTATACCCGCACCGGCATCGGAATTTACCTGCACGGACGGGGTCTGATTTAAAAGAAATGGGATATCCTGACCGAGATTGTTTCGTGTTATTTCTTCTTTGGAGATGTTTTTAAAGGTTGTAGGAGCATTTCTTTTGGCACGGGTAGATTGAACAAGGACCTCTTCCATTTGAATTGTACTAGGTTCTAATGCTACCGTAAGTTCCAAATTGTCTTTAACATCCACATTTCGGCTCCATGTTTTATATCCAAGAGAAGATACCTGAATCTGATGCTTGCCTGTATTGATACGATATAGTTTAATCAGTCCGTTTTTGTCCGATTGGCCAGCGAAGGATGCTTGTCCGTCTATGGATATGGAAACGTACTGTAAAGGGGTCTGATTGGTATTGTCTACAGCTTTAATTGTCAGATTTTGTTGCGCAATGGCAATTTGACTTGAAATAGTAGCTAAGGAGCTACAAATCAAAAATTTGATCATGGTAATGTATTTTGTTTGAGTTAAACAAATCATAGCAAGGGGTTACTATGACCGCACTATTTAACTAACCTCTCCCTACGCCAGCATTATCTGGATCAGGTGTACAGAATTTAATCTGTTGGGTATAATCTCAGCCTTTATTTGTGTTCCTGACAAAACAAGGCACCCCTATTCGATGCTGCGAATATATAAATTTAAAATTGAAATGAAGTATAAAGAAGTAATTTATGACAAATACAAAAGAGTGGATTTGCGGCTTTATTTCTTTTTGGTTAAAAATTTGTGCAAATTGTTGTTTTTGGTATTTATTGTTCTTTTTAGGTACCTTGGCATGAATTTTTCTACTAGAGGTATGTATTCATACAGGTCAAAAATTTTTAGTTACTAAATTGATAGTGAGGAGATAAAATGTTAAAATATTTAAGCGCTAATTATATTCTGCCGATTACTTCAATGCCAATAAAAGATGGTATTGTTTCGGTAGATGAGGAGGGGGTAATTCAAGGTATCTATGACCCAACTTCATTTACACCTTCAGACAAAAAGAAGGTTGAGAGATATGAAGGAGTGATAATTCCAGGTTTTATCAATGCACATTGCCACATTGAATTGTCGCATATGAAAGGTATTGTCCCTAAAGGTACGGGACTTCCGAGTTTTCTTAGTAAGGTGATGACAACGCGGTCGGCGTCGATGAAAAAAATAGACGACGCTATGGCAAAAGCCGATCGAGAGATGTATGAAAATGGTATTGTTGCAGTCGGAGATCATGCCAACACAGATAATTCCTCGAAACTGAAGGAAGATTCTCAGATCTTATATCATACGTTTGTGGAGGTGCTCGGAATTGAACCTGACGAAGCTGACTTTAAGTTAAAAGAGGCTAAATCGTTGACTCAAGAGTTTAGGAATGGGCATGTATCCATTACGCCACACGCGCCATATTCTTGTTCGAAAGTACTTTTCAAAAAATTCAAGAAGATGGTTCCGGAAACAAATATTATCAGTATTCACAATCAAGAAAGTGAAGAGGAGAATAAACTGTTCCGTTATAAAATGGGGGAGTTCCTGGACTTTTATAAAAGTATAGGAAAAAACGCCGATGCGATTAAGGCGCAGGCAAGAAATTCGATTCAGTCCTATCTTCCTTATTTGCCATATCCCAATAAATTATTGTTGGTTCATAATACCTATACTTCTCTTAAAGATCTGGATTTTGTAGAGCGCATGGATCGTGATGTGATGTGGTGTCTTTGTCCAAAAGCCAACCTTTATATTGAAGGAACATTACCAAAGGTTCAGAATTTTATGAATGCCGGACAGCGTTTAGTAATCGGAACGGACAGTTTAGCTTCAAATGATACATTATCCATTTTGGAGGAACTAAAGGTATTGCATGCGCACTTTGAGGATCTCGATTTCTTGCAAACTATTCAATGGGCTACGATTAATGGTGCTATCGCGTTGAACATTGAGGATGAATTTGGCTCACTTGAAGTGGGTAAAAAGCCTGGGATTGTATTGTTGCAAGGTATGGAACACATGCGCCTACATGAAGATGTTAAGGTAAAACGTTTAGCGTAGTATTTAATTCCCCAAAACTTCTGTACTTTTGCTCTTATTGAACCGTCCATGACTATAATAACGGAACTATAGTCATGGTAAGTTCCATCTGACCGATGGAAGAAAAAATAAGTTACAGATGAAACATTTGAATATTTCAATAAGAGGTAAAGTACAGGGAGTCTTTTTTAGATTGACAACCAAGGCGGTTGCAGATCAAGTTGGTGTTAGGGGCTTTGTTGTCAATTTAAAAGATGGTTCTGTCTATATTGAGGGCGAGGGCGACGAGTTTGCATTAGATTCACTGTTGGAGTTCTGCCAAGAAGGGCCCGAGGGTGCAATTGTTGAAAGTGTTGAAGTAAAGGAAGGCGAAATGAAGGGCTTTTCCAATTTTGAAGTAGTTAAAAGAGTTCAATCTTAAGTCTTTTCACCTTGTCAGTACTTAAAAAATTCGCTGGACAGACCATGATTTATGGCCTGAGTACGATTATAGCACGTATGCTGTATTTCGTTATGACGCCACTCTATGTCCTCAAATATCCACCTGCGTCCTACGGAATATTTACCAATATGTACGCCTGGGCGTCCATGATCAATGCCGTTTTGGCATTTGGTATGGAAACTACTTTTTTTAGGTTTCTCCAAAAAGTCGAAGAAAAGGATAAGAAGCAGGTTTTCAATAATAGTTTTATCGTCATTGCCACTCTGGCAACATTATTTTTTATAACGGCCATTGTCTTTGCTGGCACTATTGGTGGTTGGTTGAATAAGGGAACTTACAATGCCGATTACGAGAGCTATGTGAAGTATTTTGCCCTCATATTGGCATTGGATGCTTTAGCTATTGTTCCTTTTGCGAAATTGAGATCGGAGGGAAGGCCTATCCGATTTGGTGCTATTAAATTGGCCAATATCGGTATTATGGTTGTTCTTAACCTATTCTTTATTGCTCTGGTTCCCTATTTAATAAAAGATGGAGGTGCATTGGGCTCTTGGTGTTCCGGCTGGTATAGAAATGAATGGATAGGTTATGTATTTATTTCGAATATTGTAGCAAGTGCAGCAACCTTTCTATTTCTTCTGCCTGAAATGAGAGGTTTTTATTTTAAACCCGAAAAGCAGCTAATCTTAAAGATGCTATCCTATAGCTTTCCGATTTTAATAGCCAATATTTCTTATATCATCAACGAAAATTTAGATAAAATTGTATTGCCAATCTACCTGCCTAAGGATATTGGTGATCGCGATTTGGGGATCTATGGAGCCGTTGGAAAATTGGCGATGTTTCTGAGTATTTTTGTTCAGGCTTTTCGATTGGGGGCAGAGCCATTTTTCTTTTCTTATGCAAAAAATGCAAATGCGAAAAAGACCTATGCGTTAATTATGGAATATTTCGTCATTGCCATGATGTTAGTTATGCTGGGGATTACAGCGAATATTGACTGGCTGAAGTATTTTATTAAAGGAAATGTGGAAACACGTGACTTATATTGGTCTGGACTTTTCATTGTTCCTTTGTTGCTGTTCAATTATGTGCTGCTGGGCATCTATATGAATCTTTCGGTATGGTATAAGCTTTCTGATCAAACGCGGTACGCTTTGTATATTTCATTGGTAGGCGCGGGAATAACCATCGTGGCAAATTATTATCTGATTCCGAGATACAGCTATGTGGGAGCATCAATAGTCACATTTTTAGCCTACTTTGCTATGGTTGTGCTATCTTATGTATGGGGGCAAAAACATTACCCTATACCTTATAAATTGGGAAAGATCCTGATGTATATATTTGCGGGAATATGTTTCTCCTACCTTTCTTACTTTGTATTTCATCATAATGTTTTTATTGGTAATGGACTTTTAATCGCTTACCTGGGAGGTGTATTTTTGATGGAACGAAATCAGCTCAAGCGATTTATCAAGAAAGATGCTTAAAATAAAAAAGGTCGTGCTAATGTTAACTTAGCACGACCTTTTTTATTTATAAATTGTAGACTTCAGGATTATACCATTTCTGCCGAAAAATTGTGTTCAATTTCATGAAGTACCTCAAGAATCTCTGCCTGGCTTTGTAAGCTGACTAATTTCATGCGGTGTTCTTTAAAGTTGGGGATTCCTTTGAAGTAATTCGCATAATGCCTACGCATTTCAAAAATACCCAATTTGTCACCTTTCCATTCGATGGATTTGTTGAGATGTGTTCGGCAAACCTCGACACGTTCGGCAATGGTAGGTCCTTCTAAACGTTCGCCAGTATTGAAAAAATGTTTTATTTCTCTAAAGATCCAAGGGTATCCGATTGCTGCACGGCCAATCATAATGCCATCCACTTCAAACTCCTGGCGCCATGCCGCAGCTTTTTCGACAGAGTCTACATCGCCATTGCCAAAAATTGGGATTTTGATACGCGGATTACGTTTGATATCCCGAATCATGGACCAGTCCGCCTGACCCTTATACAATTGTGCGCGTGTACGTCCATGAATAGCCAGTGCTTTGATCCCCACATCTTGTAGTCTTTCAGCAACTTCGTATACATTTTTTGTGTTGTCATCCCAACCAAGACGTGTTTTCACTGTTACGGGTAAATCCGTAGCCTCAACGACAGCTTTTGTCATTGCAACCATTTTATCGATGTCCTGTAGCAGGGATGAACCAGCTCCTTTACAGACTACTTTTTTAACTGGGCAGCCGTAATTGATGTCGATTAAATTAGGTCCTGCTTTTGTGCAGATTTCAGCAGATTGACGCATACTTTCAATATCTCCACCGAAGATCTGAATGCCAATAGGACGTTCATACTCAAAAATATCCAATTTTTGAATTGACTTTGCAGCATCCCGAATTAACCCTTCCGAAGAAATAAATTCAGTATACATTAAATCAACACCATTCTGTTTGCACACATAGCGAAACGGAGGATCACTTACATCCTCCATCGGAGCTAATAACAAAGGGAATTTACCCAAATCAATATTTTCACCAATCTTGACCGACATCTTCGATAATTTTTTACAAAGGTACAAAATTTGGCATTAGTATAAAGTTAACTCACTGTCACGAGTTTAAAGCCTATTTTTGATCTCTTCAGACCCTGTCGAACGTTGACTGTTCAAATCGCTAAGCCCGCCAAATCGATAATTAAAGGAGAGGATAGCCGTCCTGCTGTCAGGGTTCGATTTCCCTACGAGCCTTATTGTTGAGGAAACGGTCTCATAACGCCGATTGTTGGTTCTCAAAATATCATTCACCACTAGTTTGACAGATGCTCTTTTATTGAGTATATTTTTTTGGATGCCAGTATATATTTGACCGTAACTCTTGATCTGACTTAATCCTATTGTCAGCCCGGATACATAGCTCCCACCTAGTTCTATTGACCAATCTTTAGGCAATTTGAATGTGTTCTGACTATTTAGTGTAAGCGTATTGCCTTTTCGGCTGATCAAGCCATCCTCTTGCGGAATATCATATTCATTCCGGTAATAATTTGCGAAGTGCGTAGCTGCCCACCAAGCTGTCAATTGGGTAGGGGCGATAATGGACAACCCGTAATTTCTATACGAACCAATATTCTCGGGTCGCTCATAGGTAATGTATGGATTGGCTGGATCCGTGCCAATGATCTCGTTAACGACATTGGTTCTCTTCGCATAGTTTAAGGTAAAAATATATTTACTGACAAATGTATAACCAAGTTCAAGAGAATGCTCATAAGCAGGATTAAGCTGAGCATTGCCTTCCGAATAGGAAAAAGGATCTGTATATACACGAAATGGATTGAGATCCCAAAATGATGGCCTTTGCACACGGTAGCTGTAGCTTGTCTGCAATTTGTTTTTTTCATTGAGGGTATAGGTTAGATATGCCGAAGGAAATAGTTTGAAATATGATTTTTCAAATTGCTCATGGAGAGTGATTTGATTATCTAAAGTATGGGTATGTTCTCCTCTGAAACCAACCTGAGCCGAAATTTTATTCCAGCTTTTGGATAGATTGATATACCCCGCTTGTATCGTTTCTTTGTAAATGAAGTGGTTGCTAGTTGTCAGGTCAGGGACGTATTGACCATTTTGTAAGGTGTCATAATACAGGTCATTTTCTGTACGTACATGACTGGCTTTCCAGCCTGTCTCCAGTTTATACCCTTGGGCAAGGGGCAGTGTATAATCCAATTTGGCGACGTACACTTTATTGTCTGAGGGAATGTCTCCTCGACGTGACGACGGTTGGTTGAGCGGGGTACCATCTGCTTTCGTATAATTCGTGTTCAGCTGCTGATCCATTTTGGAATAATGGTCGACAAGATCGAGGTCGATTTTTAGTTCGTGCCCTTTATCGTTAAATTTGAGCGTGTAGTTGATATTGTAGAGCATATCCCGCCAGCGTTCCTTCCCTTCCGTTATCGTAGATGAAGACCATACTAATTGATTATCGTCAAAGTTTCTGAAGTTATTTGTCGTCGGTTCATACTTCGGATATTTGCCAAATCCACCATTGATAAGCACGCCAAGTGTCTGTTTGGAATCTATGTTATAATCGATGCCAGCCCTAAAGTTATTAGACCGTAGTTTCGGACGTATGTTGTTTTGCTGTTGCGCATAAGATTCTGGAACATTGTGCTGATCCGGAGAAAAATACCGCGTGAGGGAATTGAAATATTTGAGGTTCTGATGATATTGGTTGTAAATTCCAAATACATTAAGCTTCTCCGTGCGGTAATTTAAATTGAGACTACCGCCAAGATGCATGCCTCTGCCTGCTCCTCCATTGAGCGAGATGGAACCATTCCATCCTTGTTTTATTCCTTTTTTTAAAACGATATTGATAATTCCTGCTGAACCAGCCGCATCTTGTTTTGCACTAGGGTTGGACATAACCTCAATTTTGTTGATATCAATGGAAGATGTGCTCCGTAGTAAATTGGCCAATTGATCGCCTGAAAGATAGGTCATCTTTCCATTAATCATCAGGGTTGCTCCCGATTTCCCTTTCATGCTTAATACTCCGCTGTCATCTACAGCTATTCCTGGGATCTTATTCAGTAGTTCAAGTCCATTATTGCCGTCAGCAAGCATCGAGTTTTCTACATTGAATACAAGCTTATCCTGTTGTTGTTCGATGAATTGCTTTTTGCGTTGCACCAGTACTTCTGCTAAGTACGTATTATTCGTTAAGAGAATAATCTGACCGAGGTTAAATTCACCGAGTTGCTCAGTCAGACTGAAATGTGGGCTAAAAGTCTCTTGATGTGTGATATTTTTTATCTTTACAAAATAGCGACCTGCTTTTTCATTGGCGAATGTAAAATGGCCTAAGCTATCCGAAAGGATCGTGTGGGATAGTGTACTATCTTTAGCGTTATGAAGGCTTATAGTTACATAAGGAATAGCCTGTTTATCTTCACCTACAATTTGTCCCTTAATAGGATTGGTTTTTTGTGCATAGCAATTGAACGTTGTACAAATGAATAGAAAACTTACGATATAATGCAGGATATGACGCATAGTACTATGATTAAGAGATTACTAAAATTTAAGGAGCTACTAGCTGTGTACGTTTTGTTTTTTTTACCGTTTTTCTTTTCTTGCCCCACCAGATATAGCATCCTGTGATAGGCAGGGTCGCGCAGATCAATGAGGCCACGAAGTAGATGATTTTTGTTGTCATTCCTCCAATAAAACCCGTATGAAGTGCATAGTTGGATCGCATCAACCATTCTGTGGTATTTGCTTCATCAATAGGACCTTGTTTTCTGCCAGCTAGCTCAAGTGTATATCGGTCGAAATTGAGATCGCGCCAGGTACCACCTTCCATATCGGTACAAGCATACACTGTTTTGTCTTCCGGTTCAGGATAATGTACAATGACAGCCTCTTTGTTATACTTGGCATATTCATGACGTACCTTATACCAAATCTGATCAGCAACAACTAAAGCATCGTTTAAAGGTTGTTCAATCTGTTCTTCTTTAGTTGATTTCTCTATCTTAGGTTTACTGGGATACCCTCCAGTCAACGAGACCACTGCACTTCGGATCCATGGAAAGCTCATAATGAGTCCAGTAAAACACATAATCAGCGCTATTGTTAGTGAATAGAAACCGAGCACATTGTGAAGGTCGTAATTCACTCTTTTAAATTTCGCTTTCCATTTGATTGAAAAGCTTTGTTCTCTGGATCTCTTGTTCCATTTTTTTGGCCACCAAAGTATAAGCCCAGTGATCAACAATATAAAAAAGATGAATGTACTCCAGCCGACTACCTGTCGCCCTATTTTTACGGGCATCCAAAGGTGACGATGCCCTTCATCCATGAAATGAAAGAAATCTTCATGATCTACAATGGCGAGGATTTCTGCGGTGTAGGGATTTACGTACACTAGATTATCGGAATGGTCCAAACTCACTTTGACGGATTTGTCTAATCCATTATACCAGGAACTTGCGATTTTTTTATCAGGAAGAATATGGTTTACAGCTTTGTAAATGGCGGAAGGAGGAAGTTGTTCTTCGGCACTCCTGGGTTCGATGTGAATGTAATTTGTAGTCAATTCTTTGATGTCATGTTCAAAGACGAGTACACAACCTGTGATTGCTAAGATAATAACGGGAATACCGGCGGCAAGCCCTAACCAAAGATGCAGCCAGGCGTTGATTTTACTGAACATAATTTAATAATGATAATGGATCGTATGTAATCGAAGGGGCGACAATAGGCCGCCCCGGTTTAATAAGAGATTAATCTAAATTATAGAGCATTGGTGTATCTGCGTCACCACCAAGTATTTTGGCGCCTTTTGTTAATTTGTCAGTTGTTGGGTTATACTCCCAAATGTAGATGGCCTCTGCTTTTGGATCATTTACCGCTATGTATGCATTCCCATTGATGACAACTGCCGAACGGGAATTGCTGACCAATGGAAAGTCTAATTTTTTAACTACTTTTTGCGAGTTTACGTCAACGATCAAGTATTCCCACATAGCAGCATACCACCAATCGTTCCATTCTTTAACGTTATTGTTTGTGTCATGTGCACTGATCAGTAAAGCTTTACCGTTACCCAGGTAAGAAACACCTAGCTGGTTATCTCCGCCTTGATATTGACTGATATTGAAGAAGTAATTTGGATCAAGCTTGTCATCTCCATCTTTAATTCGGTAGAATCCAGTAGGTAAGTTTTTGCCCCCACCTAATGCAGGCATTGTATACGTTTGCAAATATGTATAACCATTTTCCTTGAATTTATGGAAATAGCCGTTTCTAACTGGACCGACAGGTGCTGAACGGTTGTCTTCACCTGTTTTTTTAAAGTTCTTAAACGATGGATAGTCAACCGAACCTGTATACGTAACGTCGTAGCTTACTTTTGTTATATTGTTATATAAGCAATAACCTAAGACAATTTTATTCCCTTGAGGAAGAAAAGCATAAATCCGCATATTATGGTCTTTCGGGATATCGGTATCTGATGTTATTGTACCACTTGCCTCTACAAGCATCGTATTTGTGTTGATTACAGCGTATTCGTTGCTATTGCGTGGACCGACGGCCAAGCGATCGTCATCAAGCCAACTATGCCATCCTATATATAAAGTGGTTAATTTGGTGAAAGGAATGACTTTAATAGCCTTTAATACACCATTTTCAAAGCTATATTTTCCGAACTGCGCTGCATTTGGATCAATCGAGTAGAAATATTTACCTTTTTGAATTACATTCTCTTCCCAAGGGAACATACTTGTCACATCAGTACCGGCGCCTACTGGAGAAATCGTACCCGACATGAGATCCTTTACAGGAAGCATAAATGAGCCATTGTCTGTACTGAACTTTATCGCAAAATTTCCACCAACTTCTTCCGTTGGATTTGTTGGCGTACTGTTGTCAGGCGTGGACTTGCTACAGCCTATTAACGAAATGCCTGCCAAAGCAATTAAACTAACGTTTTTTGTAATTGATTTTAACATGATATTATAGTATTAAATAATTTTTAATGTGAAGAGCGGATGAGGTACCGCAATTTTAGATAGACAGAACGACCGGGACGCTGTTGTTTGAAAATATCGTAAGCAATTTGATCAGTCATGTTTTTCCCCTCGACGGTGATGTTATAAGTATTGTTCTTGAAAGAATAGGTAGCGGCAATATTGTGTAGCCATTGGGCTGGAATATAATCTTTTGTTGATTTTTCCGCTAATTTGGACCAGCTTAACGAATAGTTATTGACAAACTGCAAGTAATAATTTAGCTGTATACGATTGTCTTTGGCGCTAAAAAGGTTATTTCGGCCATAACTGATGTCTAAGTTTCCAAATAGCCAAGGTTCATTGGGTGTACGATTTTTGTAGGTTATCTTTTCTCTATTATTTTTATCATACTTTTCGCGATCGACTGCATTATAATAGCTCATGTTTAATACGGCCATGAAATTGGATTTGTACCCATATTTAACTTCGAAATCAAGACCATTGACCTTCACGCCACCTTCGTTATCCGCTAGTTGTTTTTGCCCCTGCGGGGTATCGTAAGATTTCTGAATGATATAGTCCTTAACATTCCTATAATAGGTAGAAGCGTCAACATTTAGATAGTGGTTTCCAAAGGTTGTTCCATAGTAGAAATTCAGGTTATAGTTGTCGCTATTTGCAGGATTTAATTTTTCATTAGCTATCACGTTTAAACCATCTCCAAAGAGCTCTGTAAAAGTTGGTAGCTGATAGGCATGTTCATACGATAGTTTTATGCCGTAAGTCGCATCTAATTTAATGTTCGTCACAGCGCCATAACCAACGTAATTTTTGGAGGTTTTACCAGCTGTGTTGGTTTTGCCGGATAAGCCATACTCTTTGATGAAAAATGAATTATTTAGTCGCTCTTTCCAAAGAATCTGTTGATAATTGAGCCCAATAGTCGTTCTATAGATCTGATTTGTTATATTATAAAAATCATTGTAAGGATCTATTTCATTATAATTTTCGCGTTTATTGGTGTTTAAATTATAGTTGAAATTGAAAAGGTGCGATGCCGATAGCTTGTAATTTAAATTTGCCTGCGAAAAGCTGTTGTTAATCTTTTGATGGGTGATGGATTTGTAGCTATTCAGCTCCCCTGCATTAGGACTATATTCTGTCGCTATACCGTTCCAAAAGTAATATGTCCTCGAGCTCGTGTCGGTAATAATATTTTCGCCGCGTGAATAATTTGCATATACTGTCGCTGATAGATTCTCAAAAAGAAACTTGTCTTTTCTATAGCGCAAGCTTGGTGTAAACGTATGACTTTTACTGAATACATGCCCTAGCACACGTTCTTGTGTCGCTGCGGTTTGTTGTTGGTCATACACGTCATTATAAGTCAACCCTAAGACAGCGATATCGGCACATTTTTTATTACTTATACCCACTTCAACCTGTGTCATAAATGAGCGATAGTCATCATGAAAACGTCTTGCGGATTGAAGGGTGTCAAATAATTCATTTTTCGGAGGCATAGGTGCCTTTAGGTATACACCTGCTTTCGGATTGGTTCTCATGAGATAGTTATTATTTGAGTAATTGTAATAACTATTCAAATTGATCATCAAGCCATTTTTTGGATGTTTATAACCGGCGCTCATCGCAGCACGGTGTGTATTAAACGAACCAATACTATAACTGACGTCTAAAGATTTTTTATAATCACGATTGGTGACGATGTTGATCGCTCCACCCAAAGCATCTGATCCTAGGTGCGCCGGCACCACACCTTTATACACCTCGATGCGCTCAGCGATGTTGACCGGCATATTATTAAGACTCATGCCACTACCGAAAGACTCGATTGGTACCCCGTCGATGAAAAATTTAATGTTATTGCCAGATAAGCCATTTAGCGAAAAGGAATATCGGGAACCTAAGCCGCCTTGTTCTCGAATCTTTACGCCTGTACTTCGATTGAGTATTTGATTGATATCGGAATTGGTATTGGCATACTGTTTGGTTTCGATTACATTAACGTTGAAACCAGATTCTTTGATCTTTTTGCTGACAGTTTTTCCTTCAACTTGTACTTCATCCAATGAATTGCTTTCTGTACTTAATGTGATCTCTTTTAGAATTTCGGTTGATTTATTGACTTCGAGTTTCAGCGTTAAAGTTTTATAGCCGAGTGCTGAAATAATAAATTCATGATTTCCAAAGGGTACATGTTTTAGTATAAATGTACCGGTTCTATTTGCTTGTGCGCCTTTCTTGGTGCCTTTTTGTAAAATTGTAGCGCCTTCAATCGGTTCCTTTGCGCTATTTTTGATGCTACCTTCGATTTGAGCAAGTTGCTGAGAAAACGAGGGAAAAGATAGGGTTAAAAATAATAGTAACCATATCACTTTAAATTTGGACATTGTTTTATTTAGATTAATTACACACAAAGTAGTTGCGTAACTCTAAATTTACCGAAGGTCCTAAGGTGAAAAAAAAGGATAATTTTTGTAATGATCTGTTTTACAGGTGGAATTAATTTAGTCGGTCGATTCTTACAATGAAATCGGTCTCTTGGTCTAATTGAAGCCCTGGGGTAATTTGACCTGATTTGATATCATAGATCCAAACCTGATGCTTGTCTGAGTTATCATCAATGGTGATATATGCTTTACCATTTTCAACAAGTACAGATTCTTTACGGGTACCTTTGTCAAAGGGTAGGTTGAGTTTGCGTGTGGTTTTGGTACTGAGGTCAACAAGAAAATATTCAAATTGATAAGTAGAGTGGTGGTCACTGAAATCGGTATAGCGATCTTTACGTTCGCTCCGTACAATTGCTTGATGGTTTCCCAAATACCACATACCATAAGCGTGGTTATGAGTCTGTGCTGTTAAATCAAAGAAATAATTCGGGTCAATTTGAGTTGATTTCTGACCAATTTTAAAGATTGCAGTTGGCTTTGAGGGAATGTTTCCTAAAGCTATACCTGGACAAGCCATAAAATAATAGTTTCCTTCTTCATCATTGAAACTATAGGATTGTACCGTATTTATCCCTCCGGGATAAGTGGATCGGGTATCTTTTTGAATTCCCTTTAAATGTAATGTCGTTTTATCGAATGTTGCTACATAGAGGGTATCTATTGTGGTGAAGTCTGTTTCATTGATAATTTTATTGAAGGTATATCCAACGAGTAGTTGTTGCTGGTGTATGGTACTAAAGCCGATGGAAATAATATTGAAATTGGGTGCTGCGGAAGGTAAGATTACCTCTTGTTGCTGAATGATGTTAAACGCATTGACAGCGATCTTCGTGTACCATAAGCGACGGTTAGTTTTGTTGTCTGATGTGAAAAGGAGCAAGGTGTCATTGTTGAGCCAATTGATATTTTCAATATGTTGGTCAGGCATAGACAACTGAGCAATTTCTTTTAGGCCTGTTTTTTCAAGTGTATATTTTCTAAATTTCCCTTCTCTGAGGAAATAAAATCTACCATTTTTAACAATGATACTACGATCGAACTCTTGTGTTGGGATATCAACTCCACTTTGTCGAATCGTCAATTTTCCGCTATCAATGCTGTTGGTCGTGATGATGGTGTTTCCTAAATCCTTATCCATGGTATAGAAGCTATATTTTCCAGCTAAGTTTCTCTCAGCATGTTCTGATCGGCAACTTATCGTAAAGCTAAGAAGCAAGAGCGGTAAGAATAAGATAAGACGGCTTGTTAGCATGGTCATATAGGATGGGGGAATTGGGAACGATTAAATGATGTTAAATTGTAATTTAAGTTCGTGCTGTAATGTTGGTGCAAGGAAAGTCAGTTCGGATTTGGCAATGATAACCTGATTTCCGTTTTTTTGTGGTTGCAATACAAAATAGGTCTCACCGGTTTTTAATTCTTTCTTTTTATCTCCCGAAAGGCTGAATGCAATGTTCTTTTTGGGTATAAAGAGCATATTTCCTGTCGTTTTGATTTCCCCGGTATCGGTATTGATCTGAGCAGTTGCATTCTTGCCTAAGACTATTTTATAATTATCCTGATTGATATATTTTAGACTAGCATTCGTTCTGTTGTCGAATGTAGCATCAGTCTTCTCCTGCATGTTATTGAACTGATGGAACCCAAAGCCAAGCAGGACTAGGAGGGAGGCTGCAATACCAACATATTTAAGTGGGTATTTTTTGCTCCTGATTTGTACTGGGGTTTCTGATTTTTCAATATAGGTGTTGATATCGGCCCAGATATCACTTTCTAATTTGTTTTTTTGAGCTGTAGAAATAGGCAATGGCTTAGTTTCGAAGGTGTCATCCAGCAACCATTGTTCTACCAGCAGTCTTTCTGTTGGCGAGCATTGGCCTAAATGATATTTCTCTATTAACTTCTGGTCTATGTTCATCCGTATATTCAACTTGCTAACAAAAATACGAGATTTCTTTTTTTATGGATCAACTTACGATATATATTCTGTTAATTCTGTTTTTAAAGTTTTAAGCGCCCGCGAAATATGGTATTCTACAGCTCTTTCAGAGATCACCAGTTCCTGAGCGATTTGTTTGTTGGTAAGTCCCTGTTCCCTGCTCATCCGAAATACTTTTCGACATTGGTTAGGCAGTGTATTGACCAGACGAGAGATTTTATTTGCGAGTTCCTCGGCAATCAACGTATTATCCGTATAGTGGGATTCGGTGATGTTTGAAATATTGTTTAGGTGCTGCTGACGGGCGACCTTATTGCGAATGTATTCAAAAGCTTTGAGTTTTACCGAGCGGATCAGATAACGTTCAACTTCTTTCAGTCGAAGTTCATTCCGTCTTTCCCAAAGTGATTTGAAAACATCTTGAACGATTTCTTTTGCATGCTCTTCATCTTGGATATTACTAAGACAGAAAGCAAACATACCTTCCCAATGGCGAAGATATATTTGCTCAAAACTCTCTCGATCTATAATAAAAAAATCCGTTTCCAAAATACACTGACCTTAGCTTATACCTTGGCAAATATAACCTTATTTAGATCGATTTTAAATAACTTTCTATATTTCTTTTACAAAGTCTTTGATGGCTTGTCCAGGATCGGCTGTCTTCATGAAATTTTCACCGATTAGAAAACCTTGGAATCCAGCTTTTTTTAAGGCTTTAATTGTCGAAGGATCAGCTATGCCGCTCTCAGATACTTTAATATATTCTGTTGGTATTTTGTCTAGGAGATCATAGGAATGCTGAATGTCGACTGAAAAATCTTTCAGATTTCTATTATTAACACCGATTGCGTCAATGTCATCAAAAAGATTATCCAACAGTTCCTGTTCGTTATGCACCTCAAGTAAGACATTTAAGCCCAATTGATGTGCATAGGCTGCAAATTCCTGAACTTCTTCCTTTTTCAGGCATGCCGCAATTAAAAGGATGATGTCTGCGCCATACGCTTTTGCTTCGGCGATCTGATACTTATCTACGATGAATTCTTTTCTTAAGATAGGAATGCTAATAGCCTCACGTGCTTTCGATAGATCTTCTAAATTGCCTTTGAAAAATTCCCCATCCGTCAGAACAGACACTGCAGAAGCACCAGCCTCCTCGTATGCCTTTACAACATCTTCCACTGCTGAAGTGCTATTGATGTCTCCTTTTGATGGCGATGCTCTTTTGTATTCAGCTATAATTCCTGTTTTTTCAGGATCAAGAATAGATTCTCTCAACGATAGACAAGCCACATTGAAATAGGGATAGTTTAATAATTCCTCCAAAGGAACTAAAGCTTTTGCCTGTTCTACTTCTATTTTTTTTCGTTCAATGATTTTATCAAGTATAGTCATTTTTCTAGATGTTAGATTCCCAACCAGTTTTCAATTAATTTCTTACCACTTGTGGTCAACACCGACTCTGGGTGGAACTGCATTCCCCTTACATCGTATTCAGTATGGGTTAAGGCCATAATGATGCCATTCTCGTCGATCGCCGTTACCTTGAGGCTAGCCGGTAAGGTGTCTTTGTTTACGGCCCAAGAATGATAGCGTCCTATTTTGGAATCTTTTGGGAAGTCGCGAAACAATTTTTCTGACTCATCAACAACGGTAATATTTGTTGCTACGCCATGCAAAGGTTTTTCCATATTGAATAGCGTACCACCAAAAACCTCTGCGATCGCCTGTTGGCCCAAACAAATGCCCAATATACTTTTATGTGGAGCGTAGGTACGGATAACATCAAGCAATAATCCAGCTTCTTCCGGAATGCCTGGTCCGGGCGAAAGAAGTATTTTATCGAAAGCATCAATATCTTCCAGTTTGAATTTATCATTTCTCCATACAACATACTCTTGATCTAATTCCTGTAACAAATGGACCAAGTTGTAGGTGAACGAATCGTAGTTGTCTATAACGACTATTTTATTGTTGCTCATAACCTTTTACTATAAAATCTTGATTAATATAATTTTCAATTTCCTGAAATATAGATTGAATAAATTCGGTTGGCAAATTAAATCTTTTTGCCAGCACTCCATATTTACTGCCCAGGTTCCGAATAATATGCTGCTCTTCGTTTTGCTCATCCTTGAAGGCCTTACCTTTACCGATATAGGTTTTTCGTAATGCCAATAGCTCAACGATGCGGTTGTCAATAGTGTCTACCGAATCATGGATATGTTGCTTGTTGACACAGTATTCCAATGGTCTGATCATAATGTTTCTGCTAATTGTAATGCTTTTCGTAGCGCAGCAATTTTGTTATTTACTTCTTGTAGCTCCATTTCAGGATCTGAATCTAGTACAATACCACCGCCGGCCTGATAGTGTAGGGTGTTTTGTTTACTTAGGAAGGAACGAATCATAATGGCATGATTAAAGTCGCCGTTAAAACCCATGAATCCAATTGCACCAGAATAAAATGAGCGTTGTAATCCTTCGTAACGATCAATCAGTGTCAACGCCATATGTTTTGGAGCACCTGAAAGTGTACCCGCTGGATACGTATCGCCTACGATGTCAAATGGATTGATATTATCTTTTAATGTGCCCGTTACTTTAGAGACCAAGTGGATAATATGGGAGTAATATTGTGGTTCCATGTAGGACTCAACTTTAACTTGGGTACAATGTCTACTTAAGTCATTGCGGGCAAGATCTACGAGCATAACATGTTCTGAAGTCTCTTTTGGATCTTCTTTGAGTTTGGTGGCTATTTTTTGATCCTCTTCCATGTTGCCTGTCCGTTTAAATGTTCCTGCAATAGGGAAAATCGTCGCTTGTTTTCCGTGAATACGCAGTTGAGCCTCAGGCGAAGATCCGAAAAGCTTAAAGTCACCGTAGTCAAAATAGAAAAGATAAGGTGATGGGTTGATGGAGCGGAGTGCACGATAGACATTGAATTCATCACCAGAGAATGGTGTCTTAAAGCCTCTGGATGGAACAATCTGGAATACATCGCCACGTTGGATATGCTCTTTCATCTTCTTGACCAGCTGACGGTGTTCTTCATCGGTACGATTGGAGCTTTCCTCACCAGCTAGTTTGAAGGTATATTCAGGGAAGTTTTTGTTCTGAATAAGGAACTGCATTCTTTCAAGTTCTGATTCTTCGTCATCCAGCAGATGTTCAAAAATATAGAGTTGATTACGGAAGTGGTCGATGGCAATGACATATTTGTAAACATGATATTGCATAAACGGTATTTTCCGTGCTGGATCTGACGTTGTTGTTAGTTTGATGTCCTCAAAGTGTTCAATACAATCGAAGGTGAAGTAACCAAATAGTCCATTGGAGATCAAGTTAAGTTCAGCAATTGTATGATCTTCGAACGAATTTCTAAAATCGGAAACTTCTTGACGTAATTCGATTTCGTGTGCACTTTTTACGATACGTTCTCTACCCGGATAAGTGAGCGTCAGCTCTTTCTCATCGAGCTGGATTCCGGCGATTGGTTGACAACAGATATAACTTATGTTGTTGTCGCGACTATGGTAGTCGGAGCTTTCCAGTAACAAGGAGTTTGGAAAGATATCTCTTAGACGAAGATAGATGCTCACGGGGGTAGTTGTATCCGCAAGCAACTTTCTGGTTTGTGTTTTGAATGTATACTTCATTTTTTGTGTCTTATCTTCTTGTTGTAAATTATGTATAAAAAAACCCCGATACTGGTCAGCATCGGGGTTGGAATTTCCATAAATGGTTTTGGTTGATTATGAAATATTATGACAATACCAATTAGTTCCCGATGCTTATTGCTTCAGGCCACCACCAATTTGTATTTGTATATCTTCGTGTCATTATTACACAAATTTATAAAAAAAAATAAATAAGCAAACTTTTTGTGACAAAAAAACAAAAATTCACCTTATTTCTTAATCATTTAATAAATCAGGACGTCTTTCTTGTGTTCTTTTTAACTGTTGTTCATCTTTCCATGCAGCGATTTTTGCCTCATGACCACTAAGGAGAATATCAGGCACTTTGTGGCCTTTCCAGTCTGCAGGGCGTGTATAGATAGGAGCATCAAGTAATCCATCCTGAAAAGAATCTGAAAGCGCGGATGTTTCATCCGACAAAACTCCGGGAATCAGACGGATCACAGCATCTGTAACAATCGCCGCTGGAAGTTCACCTCCAGACAATACATAATCACCTACAGAAATCTCCTTTGTTACATAAATATCACGGATACGTTGATCTATTCCCTTGTAATGCCCACAGAGAATCATCATATTTCCTTTTGTCGATAATCCGTTCGCAATATCCTGATTGAATGTTTCACCATCGGGAGTCATATAAATGATCTCATCGTATTCCCGTTCAGACTGCAATTGCTCAATACACTTGGCAAAGGGTTCTATTTGAAGGACCATGCCCGATCCGCCCCCGTACGGATAATCATCGACACTTTTGTGTTTATTTGTTGAATAGTCTCTTAAATTATGGACATATATTTCAGCCAAGCCTTTGTTCTTTGCTCGTTGCAAAATAGAGTGTGCAAATGGACTTTCCAAGAGGTCAGGTAAGACCGTAATAATATCAAAACGCATGGGGCAAAGATACACAAAAATGCACCATTGTCTATTTATAAGATTGATTCGCTTATCTTTGTGCCAAAATTAAGTGTATATACAGTGATTGACGTAAATAATATTTCTGTTTCCTTTGGGGGAACAACTCTTTTTTCAGATGTATCCTTCTCCATCAATGAGAATGATAAGATCGCATTGATGGGTAAAAATGGTGCCGGTAAATCGACTTTATTGAAAATTATCGCTGGAGTGGGTAAACCTACTACTGGTAATGTTGCAGGGCCGAAAGATGCCATTATAGCCTATTTACCGCAACATTTGCTAACAGAGGATAACGTGACTGTTTTTGAGGAAACGTCAAAGGCTTTCGAAGAAGTCTATGGTATGCGTGATGAGTTGGAAAACCTGAATGAGCAATTAAATATCCGTACAGACTATGAGTCTGATGATTATATGCAATTGATCGAACGTGTATCCGAATTAAGCGAAAAGTTCTATTCAATTGAGGAAGTTAATTATGATGCAGAAGTTGAAAAGGTCTTGAAGGGACTCGGTTTTGAGCGTTCTGATTTTACAAGACAGACTTCTGAGTTTTCGGGTGGTTGGCGGATGCGTATCGAATTAGCTAAAATATTATTGAAGAAGCCGGATTTGATTTTATTGGATGAGCCAACCAACCACATGGATATCGAGAGTATTCAATGGCTGGAAGATTTCTTGGTCAATTCGGCTAAAGCAGTTATCGTTATTTCGCACGATAGGGCATTTGTCGACAATATCACCAATAGGACCATTGAGGTGACGATGGGACGGATTTATGATTATCGTGCCAAGTATAGTCATTACCTGGAATTACGTCAGGAGCGTCGCCAGCATCAGCTTAAAGCATATGAAGAGCAACAACGCTTTATTGCGGACAATCAGGAGTTTATTGATCGTTTCAGAGGAACCTATTCTAAAACATTGCAGGTACAATCACGTGTAAAGATGTTGGAGAAATTGGAAATCATTGAGATTGACGAAGTGGATACTTCCGCATTGCGTCTTAAGTTCCCACCATCTCCGCGTTCGGGTCAATATCCTGTTATTGTTGAGGATCTAACCAAAGCTTATGATGAACATGTTGTGTTTCAAAAAGCAAATATGGTTATCGAACGTGGTGAAAAGGTTGCTTTTGTCGGAAAGAACGGTGAGG
Source organism: Sphingobacterium sp. 40-24 (assembly GCF_001899705.1). Taxonomy (NCBI): domain Bacteria; kingdom Pseudomonadati; phylum Bacteroidota; class Sphingobacteriia; order Sphingobacteriales; family Sphingobacteriaceae; genus Sphingobacterium; species Sphingobacterium sp. 40-24. The sequence goes on from NZ_MKWH01000055.1 coordinate 183,907, forward strand.
GTAAATCTACCATGATCAAAGCAATTATGGGTGAGATCGATTTCGAAGGTACGTTAAAAGTTGGACACAATGCAAAAATTGGCTATTTCGCACAGAATCAGGCAGCCTTACTTGACGGTGAAATGACTGTTTTTGATACCATTGATCAAATCGCAGTAGGCGATGTACGTGTTAAAATGAAAGATCTTTTGGGGGCTTTCATGTTTAGCGGCGATGATACAACTAAAAAGGTGAAAGTATTATCTGGAGGGGAGAGAACGCGTTTGGCGATGATAAAATTGTTGTTGGAACCGGTCAATGTATTGATTCTCGATGAGCCGACAAACCATTTGGATATGAAGACAAAGGACATTATCAAAGATGCTTTAAAAGATTTCGATGGTACATTGATCCTTGTTTCGCACGACCGTGACTTTTTGGATGGTTTGGCCGAGAAAGTCTTTGAATTCGGAAATAAACGTGTACGGGAGCATTTTGAAGATATTAAAGGTTTCTTGGAATACAAGAAGATGAGTAGCTTGAAAGATATTGAACGTTAGCATCTAGATAAACGTCGTGTAAACCCGATAGGGGTTCAGTTATAAAAAGCGGCTTTTTATATAAAAGCCGCTTTTTTGTGTTTTAAAAGAATATTAATCGAGCCTTCAAGTTTTTTTGCCTTAATCCCAAAGTGTGTGAAAGATATCTTCCCGATCAATACCATTACGCCGAGTCCAACTATTCCAAAATCGTAGTTATTCTTTTTATCTATACTCATCGTTTAATACCGTTTTTCTAAGTTGAAATTTACCATTTATGTTGATACTACGAAAGACAATTATCAGCAGATCGGTATGCGGCGATTTTCTCGCTCCAATTACTTCGCTAGTATTGAGCCTTTTGTTGTAAGCTAACAGATATTCCGTATATTGAACTTTCCTAAACATCAATTTTATTTATGATCATTGGATTAGACATTGGGACATCATCTGCGAAAGCTGTTGCATTTGACCACGCAGGTAACATCTTATCCCAGCATAGTATACCTTATCCTATAATAAACCCGTTGGAAGGGTGGTATGAGCAAGATCCGGAGATTGTTTATGGCGCATGTATTGATTCTATTATGCATGTCATGATTAGCTTAAGGCAATCTAGTGGGGAGATACCGAAACCTGTATGTATTTCGGTTAGCAGTGCTATGCACGGACTGATCGCTGTTGACTCGGCAGGACAGCCACTTAGCAATTGCATTATATGGGCAGATCGCAGAAGTGAGCATATTGCGGTTGCCTTGGAGGCAAGTGAGGCGGGCAGGTTGCTTTATCAGCAGACGGGTACACCAATACATCCCATGTCTTTGCTTTGCAAATTAATGTGGATAGGGGCCAATGATCAAAAATTATTTGCTCAATCGTACAAGTTTATCGGTATCAAAGAATTTCTTTTTTACCGGCTCTTTGGCGTGTATGTGGTCGATCATTCCATTGCATCTGCAACAGGGCTTTTCGACATACATCACCTAAGATGGTCTGATCAGGCGTTAAGCTTGGCGGGCATATCGGAAGAACAGCTAGCATCTCCAGTTCCGGTCAATTATATTTTAAATATGCCTAGCCGAGAAATTGCGGCCTTGATGCATATCCCTGAAGATACCCCTTTTGTTATAGGTGGTAGCGATGGTTGTTTGGCTAATCTCGGAGTAGGAGCTATACGTCCTGGAGTGGCTTCGGTAACTGTAGGTACCAGTGGAGCTATTCGCGTAGCAAGCTCGCAGGCAAATCAAGAAAAAAAACAAAGACTATTTACCTACCTACTGAGATCAAATGAATATATAATCGGTGGTGCGGTTAATAATGGCGGTGTATTACGCAACTGGTTTCGAGACAACTTTTTGAACGAATATACCCAAATGGAGGCAGATGGAGATCTTTCGGCGTCGTTAGATGCTTTGATCGACTCCGTCGTTCCGGGGGCAGAGGGCTTGATATTCTTGCCCTATTTAACTGGTGAACGGGCACCACATTGGAATTCCAATGCCAAAGGTGTTTATTTTGGAATACAGTTGCATCATGGCAGGGCGCACTTTGCACGTGCCATGATGGAAGGGATGTTGTTTGCAATTTACAGTGTAGGAATCGCGTTAGAGGAGAACAGCGGTCCCATTCATACGATCTTTGCAAGCGGCGGCTTGGCGCGGTCATCGTTGTTCGTGCAGATGCTTGCAGACATTTTCAATAAACCTGTATTCACCAAAAATACAGTAGAAAGCTCTGCATGGGGAGCAGCATTGATAGGCTTGGAAGCCTTGGGTATTCAGGGATGTGAGCCTACTATAAAAAACAAACAAGCGGAAGGAGCGCAAGAGACCGAGCACTATTATAAACCGAGTGCGGAGAATCACGCTGTATATATTAAAAACTTCCGGAAATTTGAACGCCTGTACCATATATTGGAAGGTGAGTTTTAACTAAATATAAATTATTATGCCTCTAATCATCGTTATTTTGGGAGTAGCTTTACTACTTCTTTTAGTTACCGTCGTCAGGTTAAACACGATCTTTTCATTACTGATAACCTCTGTTGCGGTCGGTTTTGCTATGAATATGAGTGCCGTCGACATCCTTAAATCTGTTGAAAACGGAGTGAGTACCACTATGGGCCAGTTGGCACTATTGTTGGCTTTCGGGTCTTTACTGGGAAAATTGATGGCGGAGGGTGGTGCTGCAGAAAAGATTACAACGGTACTAACGGCTGTATTTGGCAAAAAGAACTTACCTTGGGCAATGGTTCTCACGGGCTTTTTAGTAGGAATTCCCTTATTTTACAATGTCGGTTTTATCGTCTTAGTACCATTCGTTTTCATGGTATGTGTTTCCAATAAAATGCCTTTGCTTTACATAGCCATTCCGTTGCTGGCAGCGCTGTCCGTGACACATGGTTATTTGCCACCACATCCGGGAGCTACGGCCATAGCGCTTACCTACAAGGCGGATATCGGTTTAACAATGGTCTATGGGATTATTGTGGCAATTCCTGCCATCATTATCGGTGGACCGCTCTTTGGAAGGATGCTTAAGCATATTCCGACCAACCCACCGACCGAGTTTTTTCCTGAACACAATCAAGCGGATAGGAAAGAGCTTCCCGGATTTGCAATTAGCATATTTACGGGGCTTTTTCCAATAATTTTAATTGCTTTTGGTTCATTTTCACATCTAATATTTCAAGAAGGCTCCTCTTGGCTGAAGGCACTACGTTTCTTGGGTGACCCGGTTGTGGCTTTAATGATTGCATCGCTAATGGCGATGTACACAATGGGTATCCGCCAAGGTAAAAGTTTGCGGGAGCAATCAGAAAGTGTGGAGGAAGCAATCCGCGGGATAATGATGATCCTTTTTATCATTGCGGCATCAGGCGCCTTTAAGCAAATTTTGGTAGACAGTGGTGTAGCGAACTACATCGCTGACATAACCGCAGACCTGAGCTTGTCGCCTCTTGTACTTGCATGGTTAATAGCCGGTATCATTCGCCTAGTTATCGGTTCGGCTAGTGTTGCTGGGCTCACGGCAGCGGGCATTATGCTTCCCATTGTGCAGGCAGGAAAGGTTACTCCTGAATTAATGGTGCTAGCGACGGGAGCGGGTAGTCTTATGTTCTCACACGTCAACGATCCTGGGTTTTGGATGTTTAAATCTTATTTTGGAGTGAGCATGAAGGATACGTTTCGCTCATGGACGGTGATGGAAACGCTCGTTTCTGTTGTTGGATTGATTGGCGTCTTGATTTTACATTGGCTTGGTCATTGACAGCGAATGGGAAAGTTTCCTATTGTCATACAGCTTTAGTTAATAATCTTGCCTTTCTAAGCATTGCTTCTTTATAAACAACATAACACGATCGTGTACTGTCACGGTAGCTCAACAAAATGATGATATGAAGTAATCGTAAGGATGTATAGTAATAGCTCAAACGAATATTGAATTATACAGGCCCATAATCGGTTGATTATGGGCTTTTTTTTGAAGGAAACCTTTGTTTGATTTTTTTTTCTTAATATCGTGACAATGAACTAAATTTTTGTTGTTCTAAAATTATGTGGAGATTACACCGATTTTATATACTTTGCTCAATCCTGTTGGTAAGCTGCCTATCTGGGTTACCGTCTTTTGGACAATCAATTGCTTATACAGTAGACAATTTGCCCAGTCCAAAAATAAAGGGGCAGGATTATTTTGTGTCCAATCCCGATGAGATTCTATCTTCGGGTACAGTGGCGGAATTAGATGGTTTATCAACGCAGATTGAGGCTACTACAAAAAGTGAATTTGCCATCGTTGTGGTGAACGATTACGTTGGCGACAGTGATTTCGAATTTGCTTTAAAATTATTCAATGCCTGGGGGATCGGTAAGAAGGAAAGTAACAATGGGCTTTTGTTGTTTATTGCTAAAGACCGCCATGAATACCGTTTTATCACTGGGTATGGTATGGAAAGTATTTTGCCCGACGCTTATTTAAAGCGCATTGGCGAAAAATATCTCGTACCTAATTTTAGGAATGAGGATTACGACCGGGGTGTTATGGAGGCTTCAGAATTTATAAAGACCATTCTCACCTCACCGGATAGTAAAGCCGAGCTGGAACGCTTAATGCCAGAGGCAACACCTGTCTGGAGCTTTAAAAGTCCAATCCTGCGAAATTCACTGTTGGTTTTAGGTTTGTTTGCAATCTGTTATATCTGGTTGGGTGAGGTGACCCGAGCGATCAAAGGGAAGTTGACCAAAAAAAGTAAATATTTCCCGCCTTTAGTCAGCGGATGCGGCTGTATGGGGATAGTAATGTTTATCTCGGTGTTTATCTGTGCATTTGCCCTCAATAATTTTGAGGAGGTCTATCAGTGGAAAAATTTACCTTATTTTATTGGTGTTTTCGGTAGTATCACCTTGGCGATGAAGTATAATGCAAGTCGTACGCAGATTGTCAATTCTTATCAGGACGAAGAAAATATACAAAAAGCTTTGCGCAAATTTCGTGTTTGGGGCTTAGTTCCGCTATTGCTTAGTCCATTGGCGCTATTTGATCTCATTGGATTAAATAAACGCATTCGGAAGAATCAACTTCGATTGGCTCCTCCAGATCAATCTGGACGTTGGTTGCGCATGAATAAGGATGATGTGTCTACCCGAGAAAGTGCATACCTGGATAAGGGGCAGCTTTTGGAGGAAAAAATCGGTAGCCGTTCGTACGAAATATGGATAGATCAGACGACCAATGAAACAAAGCTGGTTCCCTGGGATGAAAATGTTGGGTTCAGTGATTGTCCTGCATGTCATTACAGAACTTTTGAGACCGGGCGTACCAAGACGATACGTGCAGCAACGTATAGTTCGCAGGGATTGGAAGAACGCTTTGACTTATGCAAGAACTGTGGCCATCGGGTATCCCATGGTGAACATTCAACTCCAGTTAAAGTGCGCTCAACATCGAGTAGCTCTGGCGGAGGATCGAGTAGTAGTGGCGGTGGTGGTAGTTTTGGTGGCGGATCTTCTGGTGGCGGTGGTGCAGGCGGAAGATGGTAATCCGTAATTTAGGGCAAAAAAAAGGTTTCCAAACGGGGAGAATGAAAACCTTAAATAACCAATTATAAACCTAAATTATGATGACACAAATATAGTGTATTTATTACACTATGCAAATTTTTTTTTAAAAAAATAAAAAATAAGTTACAGCTAGCGCTATATGATTTCTGTTTATAAATTGAAACCAAAATTTCAGCAGTTGCTGATGCCGATCTTGAACTTTTTGCATCAAAGGAAGATAACGGCCAATCAAATTACAATTGGATCGATCGTATTCTCGTTGATCATTGCTTTGTTTTTTTGGTATGCTGATCGTTTCCCGATTTTCTTTTTGGTCCTGCCAATCGGATTGTTATTACGCATGGCCTTGAATGCCTTAGACGGTATGATGGCGAGGCTTTTTAATCAGACAAGCAAGACCGGAGAGGTTTTGAACGAAGTCGGAGATATTGTTTCGGATGTCGTGCTATTTTTTCCTTTGTTGAAGTTTCATCCGGAAAGCGTGTATCCAATCGTCGCTTTTATTGTCTTGAGTGTTGTGAATGAATTTTGTGGATTGATAGGGAAGGTAATTGCCAATGATCGTCGTTACGATGGGCCGATGGGCAAAAGTGATCGTGCTTTGCTGTTGGGCGTATATGGAATTTTAGCATTATTGCATATTTCTATCGTTGCTATTTCGGGCTATATTTTTGGCGTTTTGTGCTTACTCTTACTTTTGAGTTCGGTAACTCGATTGAGAAAGGCTTTGGCGCATGGCTGATGCCAATGGCAAGTTTGCAGATGTTCCTGTTCGTGTTAGAAGCTGGGGTTATATTGTCTTGGTGCTGGCGGTTGCTTTCGTCCCACCAACATTATCACCTTTGTTTGTTGCCTGGATAACCTTTCAAGGGATGTGCGAGTTTGCGCGTATGTTTATCCCTGAATGGAAGGCGAATCCATTTGTATTTCTTTCCATGGCATTGTTGCAAGCGTTGCTTCTGTACTTTTGTTCCTATCAAGAATATTTAGTGTTGGCCAGCTTCATGTGTTTAGGGACTGCTTTATTTTTCAAATATGGTTTAAAGGTTAAGAAGGGAACTGTATTTGGACTGTTTTTTGGCGCCGTAGCTTGTTTGCTTGCCTTTAGCCATTTAGCTTTTATCCGATCCATTAAAATGGATGGCATCGCGTTCCTAGGACTAAAATTAATCGGATATATTGTTGTGTTAACGGAACTGAATGACGTCTTTCAATACCTGATGGGCAAGTTTTTTGGCAAACGTAAAATCGTTCCGCGTATTAGCCCAAATAAGACAATTGCTGGATGTGTGGGCGGTATCGGCTTAACAATTATACTGAGTAATTTATTGGGGTATTTCCTACTGCCTTTTCAGAATTTTCTATACTTTTCGTTGTTCGGTTTGTTCTTCGGTATTTTGGGATTCTGGGGAGATGTTCTTTTTTCCTATCTGAAAAGGAAGGCAGGAGTGAAAGATACTGGAACATTGATTCCCGGGCATGGTGGCTTATTGGACCGTATCGATAGTCTGATCTTCAATGCGCCACTGTTTTATGCTCTGATTATCCTGTTGTTGGGGAATTAATAAAATTTGACGAATGTAGTAGAGAGAAGGTTAATTAAAATTTCAATGTGATGGCTTATCAACGTGCTGTTTTATTTTCAGGGGGTGGAACGCGGTTCAGTCTATATCTGGGCATGTACGCTGCGTTAGATGAGCTGGGCTTAAAACCAGATCTGCTTATAGCGAGCTGCGGAGGTTCAATGGCAGTCGCTGTTATACAGGCCTTTGCTACACATGAAGCCCGCAAGTGCTATCTACAATCTGAAGAACTTTATCGATTTTTCTTGCATCATCGGCTCACTGAACAGCGTCGTTTGGGGAAGCTGGGCGTGTATGTTTTGAAAAAACAGCTGAACAAAAAACGGGCGCCCTTTATCGAGGATGTCTTTAGTCGCTATCTCGTAGATATGGAACAGGATCTTTCCTTACTATTGCCTACCTTGGTTAGACCATTCTCGGCAGCAATACCGGCACTGGTGGTCGGCGCTAAAATGCTGTTCAGCCCGTCTGAAGTAGGGCAGCGGCGTGGAGATCGGAAACTCTATCAAAAAATGCTGATGGGAACTAAGGATGTATTGGCCAATGTGCCTGTTGAGGCAATAGGCATTGCGGATGAGAATTATGTGCACAGTGCAGTGGCTGAAGAAGTTCATTTGAGCGCTGAATTTTCTGTGCTACAGGCGGCCCGTATTTCAATGTCCGATATGTTTTATATTGAACCTGTATGTTCCAATAATACTCATTACGCTGGTGGAGCAATTGATCTCGTTCCAATGGAGCTAGCAAATGTGCTTGCTGAAAACATTATATGTGAGCGAAAACAACCTTACAAACCACAAGAAGAAGCGTTGGTACGGGCAGTATTGGGCTTTAGTGGAAATAAACGGTTAGCAGATTTGGAACAACATTTTCCGTATGCACATTGGATAGATACACAGGATGCCGCGAAACAATTAGCTGGGAAATACTGTAAAAAAGGAATTGATTGGCGTAAATTTGAAGTTACGCTTTCTTTCCCGAGAGATCCGGAAGAATTTGCTGAAGCGATGGAAGCGCAATGGAACTATGGCTATGAGGTGACATTAAATTCATTGAAATGAAAGTATTTATTGCCGGTGGTACAAGTGGAATAGGCCTTGCTTTGGCCAAGCGTTATCTTGATCAAGGAGCAGAGGTAGCGGTATGTGGACGTGATCTAACGAAAATGTCAGCATATTCCTGGACGCATAGCCTTAAAAGTTTTGAAGTAGACGTATGTCAATTAAACAGTCTGCAGGGTACGGTCAGCACATTTTGTGCACATTCATCTTTGGACCTCTTTATCAATTGTACCGGGAGTTACGCAGATGACGTTGCTCAACAGATAAGTTATCAGGAGGCGGTTGCCATGCTACAGGTGAATATGATGGGTACGATAAATTGTTTTGAAGCGGCAAGAATGGTTATGCAGGGTCAATCGGAAGGACAGATTGCAATCGTCGCATCGGTATCGGGAACGCTTCATTTTCCCAATTCAAGCCTATATAGTAAGACCAAGCGTGCTGCAATCCAAGTGGCTGATGCATATCGGAGGGCACTACAGCCGTATGGAATTGCGGTTACGGTTATCGCCCCGGGCTATGTTGATACGGATAAACTGAGAGCGCTCAATAAGCAAGATTTGTCTAAAAAACCATTTTTAATACCCGTAGACGACGCTGCACAGCGTATAATAGCAGCTATCGACCAGAAGAAGAAGCAAGTAGTGTTTCCGAAGCGTATGAAGTGGTTAATGGCATCGCTGGGACTACTTCCAAATATCGTATTGAATAAAATTATGTCAAGGAAGGCCAAATGGATGAAAAACGACTGAAAAATAGGGGACTGCAATTTGCTGTTTTCCTTTATTGTGCGCTATTTTTCCAGTTGACTTATTCTGCTGCTGCGGTCCATGCTGCAAATCAGACTACTGTATCTTCGTTTGTGTTTCCTTTTGAACACTTTATGCCGTTCGTTTCTTGGATGATTATACCCTACATGAGCAGTGGTTTGTTCTTCGCTGTGGTTCCTTTCTGTTGTCGAAGTCGAGAAGAGCTTTGGGTCTATACGAAGCGTTTCAGTTTCATTACCATCTTCTCTATTTGTTGTTTTTTTATTTTTCCCTTGCGATTTTCTTTTGATAGGCCTAGCGTTGAGTATCCAGTTTTTGAATTTTTCTTCGCCTTTTTAGGGAAGTACGATTCCCCATTTAATCAAGCACCTTCGTTGCATGTGGCCTATGCATGTCTGTTTTGGTCGGTGCTCGGTAGGCAGCTAAAAGGATGGAAAAAAGAGGCTGTGAGAATTTGGCTGCTGCTCACGGGGATTGCTACACTCACCGTTTATCAGCACCATCTGGTGGATGTGCTGACCGCATTGATTTTGGTTCATATGGGATTCGTGCTATTCCCATCTCCATCGGGACTGCTTCATGACAGTGCATTATCTATGTTAAAGGCTGGGAATTTTCCCTTTTTGGCTGGTACCGAAAAGGCAAATTTATACGAAAAGACGAAATTAGACCTCGAAACGGAGATTTGTCGTAGAAACCAAAGAATTGGTAACGTTTACTATGCCATTGGCTGGAGTTTATTGTTACTGGTATTGTGGGGCGGAGCTCATGCTTTTGGATTATATCTTCTGTGTTGGCCATCCCTGGTCTGCATTGCGGTAGGAAGGAATTATGTTATCAATAATCCAAGGTTTTTAAAAAATGAAAAAGGTTGGATACCTGGATTTAAAAAATGGTTTTATTGTCCATATCAATGCATATATTGGCTGCTGTGGCGTTTTGTCAGACGCAGCAATAATCCGCCTTTATTTGAAATTTTACCAGGTTGTTATGTGGGGCCGAGGATGACTGCAGGAGATCTCCGTGTGCTTGGTCTGAATAAGCATCTGGTTGTTTTTGATCTGGCTGCTGAATTGGAAGAAATACCTATTCTACATTTAGAGAAAAACTATCATTCGTTTCCATTGTTGGATATAGCAGCAATTAAATTGTCGGATGCCGAAAGGATATTGGCAGCGCTCGTAATCAGTTATCAACAATTGAAGCGAGGTGAAAATATGATTATACATTGTACAATGGGTTACAGCAGGAGTATGATTTTTGCTGTTCTATTGTCACAAAAAATATTATCTTTAGATTTAATGGATGCTATAGATCAGGTTAAATCTCATAATAAGCATCTTGTATTGCATAAACATGCACTTGAGTTGATGGAGGTGCTGGTCGAGAGAAATAGCTAGACGGTCCTTTGCATGATCTTTGTTATGAAATATACTATTTGATATTAGTACGTAAAAATTATACATGAAATCAGGTTACTTCAAGAGTTTTGATCAAGGGGAGTTATTATATCGCGTTTGGAATTATCAGGCCGGACAGCGGGCATTGGTCGTACTGCACCGGGGGCATGAGCATTCGGAACGTCTGCAGGAGATGGCTACGGATCCCCAGTTTGCCGATCATTCCATCTTTGCATTTGATTTGCGCGGACATGGTTATACGAAAGAACCAGTTTCACCGATCTTTATGGATTATGTACGGGATTTAGATAGTTTCGTTCATTATATAGGCCACGAATATTTGGTTGATTCGAAAGACATTTTCGTTATCGCCAATAGTATTGCGGGACTTGTTGTCAGTGCCTGGGTACATGATTTTGCGCCTAAAGTCGCAGGTATCGCATTGTTGGCACCTGCATTTGAAATTAAATTATATGTGCCCTTGGCAAATCAGATGATTGCTTTGGGAACAAAGCTAAAAAAAGATCTGATTATCCAGAGTTATGTCAAATCTAAGGTGTTGACTCACGATATCGATCAGCAGAAGTCTTACGATGCCGATCCGTTGATTTCCAAATCTATCAATGGTGCTTTGTTGGTTGATCTATTAAAAGCTGGCGAGCGTATTGTTGAAGACGCTGCGGCGATTGATATCCCTGTGATTGTCCTTTCTGCTGAAAAAGATTATGTGGTCAAAAATTCGGTGCAGAAAAAATTCTTTGTGACAATAGCTTCAAAGTTGAAGACTTTTATCACTTTACGTAATTTCTACCACGGGATTCTATTTGAAACAAATCGGCAGAAAGTTTATCACTATCTGCGAAATTTTATCGACAAAGCCTATGCCCGACAAAGTCCTGAACTGACGCTCGAACCCGATGATTTTTCGGTGAAAGAGTATGAACAATTATACCATAAATTACTTCCTGCAGGTGAAAAATTGAACTATGCGGTTCAGAAATGGGCATTGGGCAAAATAGGTTCCTTAAGTAAAGGAATGAATTTAGGCCTGCAGTTTGGATTTGATTCGGGGATATCGCTGGACTACGTCTATCGCAATGAATCGCAGGGTAAAAATCGGTTCGGTCGTATCCTCGACCGAGGTTATCTGGAGGCGATTGGATGGAAAGGAATTCGCATTCGAAAACAGCACTTATTACAGTTATTGGAAGAGAATATCGCGAAGGTCAAAGCTGCTGGAAAGACCGTGAAGATATTGGATATTGCAGGTGGCACCGGCAATTACTTATTTGATATCAAAGCGAAATATCCCGAAGCCGAAATCGTGATTAATGAATTCCTGTTGTCCAATATTGAGGTGGGAGAGAGGATTATCCGTAGAAATGGATTGCAGGGGATACGATTTACCAATTACGATTGTTTTGATCCAGCTACCTATTCCAAACTGGAATTCGAGCCTAATATTGTTATTATCTCAGGTATTTTTGAACTTTTTGGTGACAATGAAATGGCAAGTAGGGCTGTAAAAGGCGCAATTTCGATTTGCGAATCAAGCAGTCATTTGGTTTATACTGGACAGCCATGGCATCCACAGTTAAAGATGATTGCTTACGTGTTAAACAGTCATCAGAAAAAGGACTGGGTGATGCGTCGTCGTTCGCAGAAAGAATTAGATCGTCTGATGGCGTACAATGGAGTTGTTAAGGAACGTATGCTGATCGATGACTTTGGCATATTTACGGTGTCTTCGGGGGCTGTGAAGAGCGGATAATCGTAAAACATTGAAAAGCTCATAGCCTAGTAGTATTTTCTTTAATCTTACTCTCAATATTTTTTAATCTTATAACAAACGCAATAACAAGTTCCCATTTCGGGAACTTGTTATTGAAATAGCGTTGATTTTGCTTATCTCAGGTTTTTTAAAATGGAGGTAAGTAAAATGGATATCCAGTTTTTATATTCTCTGATCTCCTGAACAATATGTTCCAAATTTCCATTGAGGTACAGTAGCTAAATATCCTGAGGAGGGCGATCATATCATCGAATGTCAGCAAGAAGAACTATGTATAGCCGAATGTTAAATATATATTTACTGTTTTCATTATATAGTAAATTACTTGAATTGATATTCTGTCAATCGTTGCTCTCCAAACTTCTTCAAAATATTTTGTTCAACAGCCCATTTTAAATCCCTGCTTGCTGTGGGAGCGGAAATATTTTTAAAATTTTGTAGATAGTCTTTTCGATGAAATTTATTTTGACCGATTTTCTCTTTAAACAGACTTATTCTGTCTTCTAAACGAAGTGTTTTATTTTGAGCTTGTAAAAGTTCTTCTAAAGCGGTCAGAATAATCCCAAGCATGAACTCAATAAATGGTGTTGAGTTACCCTCTTTGTCCGACTCTGATAGCTTTGCGTAATATGCATCTTGTTTTTGTTTGATTAGGCTCTCAATGGGTAAAAACTCAAAAACAGGATATTGCTGCATTAAAATCAATGTTTGCCATAATCTCCCCATTCTGCCGTTGCCGTCGATAAACGGATGTATAAATTCAAATTCATAATGGAATACACAACTTTTGATTAGAATTAAATCTGCGTCGTTTTTTAGATAAGCAAAAAGATCTTTCATCAAACCTTTAACCATTGTCCCACTTGGGGCAATATGTTTTACTTTTGAACCTTTTACAATACCAACATTCGTAGTTCTTAATTTCCCTGCATTATCGATCAACCCATTCATCAGGACAGAATGAGCCTTTTCTAAATTTTTTAATTCATAAGGATTAAAATCATTTAATTTGTCATAAACTTTTATAGCATTTTGTACCTCTAAAATATCCTTTTTGGGTGCAATAATTCTTTTATTTTCTAATAATGCGGTAATTTGTTCTTCAGTTAACGTGTTACCTTCGATTTCTAAAGACGATTGAATCGTTTTTATACGGTTCTTTTTTCGTAGCTCTGTGGTGGGTTTATATAAATGAGCAGCATTAATTTCTCCTATTCTTTCTGAAATAGAACTAACTAATTTTAAAGTTTCACTTGTAATAATATATGGTGGTTTCATTATGATGATACTATCATTTGATACTATCAAAGATAATCATTAATCATCCTAAATATAGCGAATGCTTAAAAAATATTTGACAGTAGTCGTATCAGAAATATTGCTATTCCAGCTTAATAGACAGGTAAAGTCCACTGGAATAGCAATGTTAAATATTAGTTCTTATAGGCACGGATAGCTTGTATGATACCCTCTAGGTTTTCATTAAAGTCCTGCATTTGTGCAAAGACCTTATCATCTTTGGCAAGTCCACCATGTTTATTGTTCTTGCGGAATATTTCTTTGATGTGTTCCCACCGTTCTTGTTCCACTGTATTGATTAATCCAGCAAGTTCTTTCAATTTTAAAAGATTACTTTCCGTATCGGCAGTAAGGGTTTGTGACTCACTTTCATAATGTGCGAGGAGAACTTGATCGATTTCCTGTTCGTTCATCATCGGCACAACTTGTGCGACGAGCTTACTCATATTCCGATAAGACCCTTGCAGTTTGAACGGCGGTTCTGTTCGGTAATTGTCCTGCATGGCCGCACTTTGAATATAATTTTGATTGACCTTGATGACAACGTTTCTGATCTTTAACACATGTTTTAATACCGTGATAAAATCATCGATATCTTGCTTCAGGTAATTGCCTTCTAAATCGGGAAGTTGATCTACAACCGATTGTGCATAGTTCACTAAAGCATAGAAATCGTTGAAGGATTTGCTTGCTATTTTTTCAAGGTAGCTGTTTTCAATTGCCGCATTTTCAATTAAGCTGAGATTGAAAAGTGCTTCGGTATCACCGATCACATCCCCAAGATTGTATACATCCGCACGGTTGGCCAACATATCTGGAATCTGAAATTTGGATCCGCTTTCGGTGTAAGGGTTTCCTGCCATTACGATGCAGAATCTTTTCCCACGCAAATCGTATGTTTTACTCTCACCTTCAAAAATACCGTCGATCTTACGTTGCCCATCAGCCAATGAAATGAATTTCTGAAGGAATTCGGGATTCAAATGTTGGATATCATCGACGTAAAGCATCACATTATCGGCCATTTCGAAAGCAAGATTGATCTTCTTAAGTTCCTCACGTTCACCAGAGGTTTTCGCTTCCACAGGATCTATTGAAGTAATGGAATGCCCTATTGTAGGTCCGTTGATTTTTACAAAATGTAATCCCATGGTTTTCGCGAGGTATTCCATTAATGTTGTCTTTCCGTAACCTGGCGGAGAAATGAGGAGAAGCATACCCATCCTGGCGGTACGTTTATTGTCGCCAGCTGCCCCCAGCTGTTTGGCCAAATTATTTCCGATCAATGGGAAGTAAACTTCGTTGATCAACTTATTTCGGACAAAAGATGTTAGGACTTTTGGTTCAAATTCTCCGATTTTCAGCTCCTTGGCGTATGTTTTTCCGAGCTGCTCCTTCAAAGAAGCGAATTCTTGAAAACGAGGAACATTCCATTCGGCAAAAGTCTTCAATCTACGCAGAAATTGATGGTATTGAATCTGCTCTTCTCCATTGTTCAAGATCACGTGATTTCCCTTTAATCCCTGGATGAGTGCATTGTCTTTGGCGATGATCAATTGGTATTCATCCTTCGGATAAAGAAGCGTGACTGCAGTTTCCTCCACGTACTTTTGGAAATCCTGGTAATCGTCGTTCTCGTCGATAAAAGAATTTAGCCAATTTAAG
This sequence comes from Sphingobacterium sp. 40-24, assembly GCF_001899705.1. Classification (NCBI taxonomy): domain Bacteria; kingdom Pseudomonadati; phylum Bacteroidota; class Sphingobacteriia; order Sphingobacteriales; family Sphingobacteriaceae; genus Sphingobacterium; species Sphingobacterium sp. 40-24. Next base: position 199,058 of record NZ_MKWH01000055.1, read on the forward strand.
GTCAAATAGAAGCGGTCTACGAGACTAAATTGTGTATGCTGAATATCTGCTTCAAAGAGTTTAAAACTCTTCTTGTTTTCCAATAGCCGGATGAAAGCCTTTTTAAGTTCATCCGATTGCTCACTGACGACAAACTTGCTGTAGCTTGTGAAAGTCTGGAAGAGATAGCTCGCGACGTCCTTCGCATGAAATGTCGAACGATCCAAATGTGTGTCCCAATTGATGAATAATTTTGTGAGTTCGTCCACGACAGATTGGTAGCGTGTGGAATTTGGAAATGCTTTTAATACCGAATGTGTAGATTGAATCAACGCTTTCTGTTTTTCCTGCTCGTCTTGCGCAAGTGAATGCCAAAACAATTGTGCCATAGCACGCAAATGAGCATCGTAACGTAAAAGATCAAGTTTGCTATCTAGCTGTTTGATGGTATCATAGATTACCAAGGCATCAAAGTTATGCACTCCTTTGACATAACCTTCCGAATAACTTTGCTCGACAGTCTGATTGATAAACAGGTTGGCATCAAAATCTAACTGTCCTTTGGAAGCAAGGAATGTTTTATAGGCGAGATATTCAGCCCGGTATACGTCCTTGTTTTCGGAAATCAGTTCCTGATCCCAAATATCGCTAAAGTTTTCGATCTCGGATCCTTTGACTTTTTGATAGAAGCTCGTTCCGGTAAGATGGAAGAATAGTTCGTCATTTTTGCGTAGGAGTGTTAAACTGAGTGACTGACTATTGACGGCAAATTTATGCTTGCCAAGCGCAATAATGTTCTCTCCATCTACAAAAAGATCATTCTTGTCACGTAAAATGCGTAATGCATCCTCCTGAGATTTTTTGAGCAGGTTTTCAAGATTTTCGGCTTTTGAAACATCACTGAGCGTTTTCAGCTCTTGCACAAGCTGTCTGATTTTGTCAATCATCAAATCTGAAGCAAAGAAACTTAGGATTTCCTCACGCGTTGCAAATGTCTTTGATTTGTTTTCGATATTCTTTAATACGCGAAGTCCAATTTGCTCGAGTGAAGAGCTACGTTTGTTGATCTGTTCAACGATTTGCTCTCTGCGGGAATTAAATGCTTTGATGATCTCATCGCGTTTATCTGCTATTTTCAGGGCGAAGTCCTCAAATTCTGAAAACTTACTTTCGAGTTCTTCCAGTTGAACAATGACCTTGGTATAATACTCGTCTACTTTTTCAGTTGTCGTAGAGAGTTCAAGATAATTGGTGACAGACTGTTCCAGTAGCGTAAGTTGGGCGGAAAATTCTGCAATGGCTTCCGTACTTTTTAATGAATTGAGTTTACGCGTAAGCTGCGCCCGGACTTCATTCAAGGAAGAGAAAATAACAGCTATCTTCTCGATGATTTTGGTGGTCTGGGTGGAGTCGTCAATTTTTAAACTGTTTAGAATATCGATCAACAGCTCCAATTCACTCGATATAGCCGAATTGGCTTCCTCGATCGCTTTGGCGTCATAGACTTTGACAATTGCAGCAACATTGTTTTTCTGCTGCTCCACTTTCTGCTCATAGGGTTGTAAAGCCTCGTCGCGGAGCAAGAAAGCAATTGTCTTTTCGGCGAGTTCGGTGGTGATTGACTGCAGCTTCTCGAGTAAAGCATCGATACGGACTATATCAATATATCTGACATTTTTGAGGTCAATGATTTCGCCCTGTAAACGTCGTGAATCTGCCAATTGATGAACAAGTTGGTCAAGCTTTTCGACTACTGTACTATTGATGGAAAAGGTAAGCTCTTCCATTTTCTTCTCGGCAGTGCTATTGAGCTCTGTAGCGTATTTACGTTGGGCTTGGACCTTAACAAATTCGTCAATTGCCGTATTGGCGACCTCCTTGATCTGAGCCAACGGCTGACCAAGGTTGGACAAGGCTTCATCCTTTATCCAAAAATAAGAGTCAAGAAGGACAGTCGATTTTTTGAGTATATCCTCGTAAAGACCTTCATAACTGTCTTCTTTGTTGATGAGCTGTATGACTTCTTGTGCCTCGGCCATGGCCTGTACGATCTGTTTATTACCAACCTTATAAAGTGGGTCGTCTTTTTTTAACTCATTTTCTTTGAGCACGGCCATGTAAGGGGTTTCCCAGATCTGAACCTGATGATGCCTTGTTGCTTCGGCCTCTGTATGGAAGTAAATTAAACTACCGTCTTTAAAAAGTGTGAATCCATTGCAGATGATCGGCGTTTCGACATGCTGCTGAATGATGTTATAAGACAGTAAGATGTAGGTATTCGTTTCCTCCTGACAAAAGATATAGAGAAAGTCTTCACCGTTTGGTGATGTGATGCGTCTAAGGAAACTAACCCGGTCAAACTGGACGTCAAAGATTTTATGGGTGCCATTCTGCAGGTAGTATCCGTTAGAAAAAATGATTCCTTGATTATCGGGTAGTAAAATGGCTGATTCATTCAGGGATTTAAGATTCACCACTTCTTTTGTCCGTTGATTAAAGACAAATGCACGGAAATCTTCTTGATACGGTTTGATGCGAACGGCAATCAAATTGCCAAGGTCTGCATAGTAGTAATCCGCATCATCCAATTGTTGGTCGGCGTTTGAAACTTTTTCAGAGAAGATTCCTTTCCCTGTATCGGTGTTATTTTCAATTTTGAAAGTAATATCGCCATTGATCGCTTCTATAAAGATCTTATCCTTAATGGATATGTGTGGGTGTTTTCCGAGGCGACGGTCTTCCAAGGTTGTTTTTGTCCATTCAAATTCAAATTGGTTGGGCAATTTGACTTCGTGGATGCTGCGGTCATCCTGATATTGGAGCTTTCCGTCTTTAATCAACCACTTGAATGCCTTCAGGTCAGCAGGATTTTTGCTGGTCTGAAAGATCATATAAAGATAGTTTTCCGTACGTCGAAACTTGGAAAAGATCGAGTCGCGATAGTATTTGTATAAATTTTGATAATCGCCAATGAAATTAGGATCATTGATCAGATCGAGTGATTGTGGGATAAACTGATTGTTTTCGAACGTATATACACTGAAAACATCTTCGAGTTTAATTTCGGTACGTAACCCAAAATGGACATTATAACCAAATATACATAGCTTGTCCAGGGCCAAAATACCGCGAGCAACACAGTTATTTTCTGTCGTGATCCGTTGATTGGCTTTGAGTATAAAACTTGTCGCATTAAATACTTCCTTGCGGGCATTATTTAGTTGCTGGAGTTTGATAGAAAGCTCTTCCTTTTGTGTAAGGAGCCGCTTTCGAATAATCTCGTATGCACCTTGATCAAGGGAGTCGTTCTGATTTATTACGTTTTCTTCTGGCATAAAATGAGCTTTCTCGACTTGGTATATGTGATAAAATCTTGTGTTCGTTGCCTGCAATGCTAATTAGCATTGCAGGCAATAGTGAATTGGGTATGGGCTAGGACAGTTTCTTGTTTGATATGCCCAAGTTTTTCGCCAATCCGAACAAAGAATTAATGAAGCCTGTATCTTCGCCATTTTCAGCATCAGTCGCCGCTTGTTGAAGTTTAATCAATGCTGCTGAAACGGTGAGGTTCTTAATATCGTTTGTGGAAATTCCATATTTATCGGCTAATCCACGCACCTTTTCTGCGAGGTCTCCTTGTCCATCTGGACCTATCAAAGAATTTTTAATAGCTGTGGCATGTTTGGAGTTGTCAATCAAGTGATCAAAACCTTTGGAGTTGGATACTTGACGGACGATATTCTCAAAGAACATGGTTTCACCACCAACAATATCGATTTTTGCTGTTTTAAGTGCTTCCGATAATACGCCGGCTTGTGCTTGAGCAATGTCTTTTTGGATATTGATGTGTGCGAGTTCAATATCACGTTCTTTTTGCAATTGCAATTTGAATTCTTCGTGATCTCTGCCCACGCCGTCCAATTTCTTCATCGCTTCAGCTTTCTCTTCGATACCTTTGGCTTCAGCAAGCGCTTTCTCACGCACCACTTCCGCCTGTGCTAAGCCTTCTTTACGCATCGCTTCCGCTTTCTTCTCAATGACATTAGCTTCAACAGTACCTTGTTTTTCTTCAGCTTCAGCTTTGGCAACCATAACTTCGGCCTCGGATAAGCCAAGCGCAGCTTCTTCTTTGGCTTGTGCCTCGGCAATAATCTTACGACTTTCGGCCTCTTTGAGCGATGCTTCTTTTTTCGCTTCCGCATCGATCAATAGCTCTTGTGCACGCTTTTCGGCGATTTTACGAGCAGCCTCCGCGTCGATTACTTTTTTCTCTGCTTCCTGTTCTGCCGCAATTTTTGCAGCTTCGGCAGCTTTAACAGTTGAAATTAATTTTTCTTCTGCTTCTTGTGATGCCGCAATAACACCCGCTTGTTTTTTACGTTCTACTTCACGGAATACTTCGATGTCTTTGACGCCTTGTTGCTCTTCAACAACACCTTTTTCCAATTGTACACGTTCTTTGATAACGCCTTGGATACTTTTCTTTTCGGTTTCGATCGAGCGTTCTTTGTCGATCTGTGCTAAGGTAACAATGCGCTCGCGTTCTGTTTGTTCTAAGGCGCGATCTTTTTCTACACGTTCGGCCTCCACAGCATCGGTACGTTGTTTATTCTTTTCAGCAATGATAATCTGCCGCAGTTTATTTTCTTCTTGAACAGCGAGTTGCTCTTCGGTAGAAATCCGGACGCTTTCGTACTTGAGACGTTCTTCTTCGCGTACCTTTGCTATTTCTGCTTCTTCGCGTGCTCTGATGTTGTCAATTTCCCGTTTTTGTTTCTCTTCCTTTTCGGCAAGCTGACGGTCTAGTTCTAGAATCGCTTCCCTTGCTTCCACGTTTTGTTTTTTGATTAGTTTCTCCTCATCACGACGAATGAAGTTGGCATTTATATTTTGTTTGGCTGTTAATTCGGTGATCTTTTTGATACCCTCACTGTCTAGGATATTATTTGGATTGAGATGTTCGATGTCGGTCTGTTCAAGGTAATCAATCGCACAGTCGTCCAAAATATAACCATTAAGATCAGTTCCGATGACGTCCAGTATCTCATCACGGAATTCGCGACGGGCTTCGTATAATTCAATGAAATCAAATTTCTTACCTACTGTTTTGAGTGCTTCGGAGAATTTAGATTCAAAAATACTTTTTAATGTTTCTGGTTCACTGGCGCGGTCGCAACCTAAATTTTGGGCTACATTGATCACATCATCTACATTTTTATTGACACGAACAAAGAAAGCAACTTTGATATCTGCACGAATATTGTCCTTACAGATCAAACCTTCACCCTGCATACGGGCAATCTCAATTTTTTTGATTGAGATGTCCATGATCTCCATCTTGTGAAATACAGGTACAACATACATTCCCTTGTTGAATGCTACTTTTGTACCACCAACACCGGTTCGTACAATCGCTTTCCCTTGTGGAATTTTCTTGTAGAATGCACTCAATACAACAAAGAATGCAAAAATTAAAAAGACAGCCAAACCGACAATTAAAAGTATAATTCCGTTTAAGCCACTTAAAAATAAAAGAGGTTGATATAGCATATGATTTGTATTTATTTAGATTTTAATATTTGGGTTTACGATTAGAATTTAAAAGGATAAAGATTCGCTCTTTTAGGACAGTTGTTTAGTGTCGGGGTTTTGCGTTTATTCCTTTTCCATTAAATATTGTCTATCGTGATTTCTTTGGTCACATAATAATATTTCTTGTCCTTGGATTCGTCAACAATAATGACATCGTCTCCATAGCCTATTTTCTCCCCATTATGGCTGACAACATTGAGGCGAATAGGATCCTGTTGGATGATAAATTCGGCAGAACCTATTTTCTTGCCTTCAATACTGGCTCTCATTTTACCCATGCGACCAAGAAAATCGTGACTTTCTTCGCCATTGTAACCTATACTTTTGAACATTTTAGCTAAAGGTTTGGTCAGAAAATGCATTAAAATAAATGTAACAATAAAAACAGGGATCAGGATTAATACGGACTTTATCCCCCATGAAGCAACGTCGATAAAGAGCGAAGAAACAATGGTAATTATCCAGCCTATAAATTTGAACAGTGTTACAATAAGCATGATGGGTACTTTGCCAACATTGATGTAATCCATTGCTTTTGCAAAGAAGCCAGGTTCTGTATTAGCGTCCGTATCCGTATGATGATGGTGTGCATGATCGCCGCCCTCAGTTGCGATATCATGTGAGCCATCAACGTCCGTGACATCAGGTGTAGGATGGAGGTCTATATCTGCATCGGCATCAAATAGATGTACTCCATCACCCATCAGAAACATAAATAACCAATACACTACAGACATGCCAGTTAAGACTGTCATAATTCCATTGGACAATGGATTGAATAAGATATTGATTAGTTCTGTCATAGTGTTATTGTTTAAATTTTCTCTCTCTTGAAAGTATAATGAAAAGACCAGGAATTCCCATTGACTTCAAGGTCCTGCATGGTTACCAATTCCCAGCCTTGATTTCCAAGATCATTTAAGATTTCATCAATTTTTTCGGGATCCAACTTTGTTCCCCAAAAACCTTTAGGTTCAATTTTTAGCGTTTTATATTCAAATCTTTTCATCATTATTTAATTTTCTTTTTAGTTCTTCTAATTCGTTGTTGACGGCTTCAGACCCGCCGATGGTCTCGTTGATCTCATCAACTTTACTTTTGTTACCTAGTGCAATCTCGCCATAGGCCTTTGCTAGTGCCTCGTCTTCCTCGACCTTCTCTTTCATACGTTCTAACATGGAAATCGTACTATTGGAATCGATATTAGCGAGCTGACGATTGACCATTTTAGCTGCGTTGGATACCTTTACACGTGCCTTTAAAGTAGAGAGTTCACCTTCCCATTTCGATATATTGAATTTGAGAATGTCTACATTTTTGTGTAGCTCATCCGATGAACTTTGATGAATCACGGCTTGTTTCTCCAATTCACCAGCTTCGATTAACAACTGTTTTTTCAGCAACAGCGCTTCCTTTGCAAGACCTTCTGCCTTTTCTGTCGTTAATTCTCCTTTTTGTGCTTTTTGGAGTAATAGAATAGCTTTGTTTTCGAATTCATTGGCTTCTTCTTTTTTCTTTTCACAATTGTTTTGGGTACGTATGGCTAACGCTTTAACTTTAGCATAGGCTTCTAACGATTGTTCCAGGTCCTCTTTCATCTCACGGATACCCTGTTCCGTCATTTTGATGGGGTCTTCCATTTTGTCCACGACTGCGTGGATCTCGGCTTGACCAATTCTGAAAATTCTCTTAAAAATATTCATTATTCTATAATTTTGAAAAACTTATTAACTGATTATAATATTCACTCATCAAAAGACTCAGCGAATTAATGGCTGCATCAAACTCATTCTGATCGAGATTATGTATTTGTAAGGTATACCGAAATATAACTTTGGTACCATCTTCTGTTAATGCAAACCCACCGTGTATAATATCTCTATTCTTTATCAATAGTGATTTGAACATATCCATGGTGTCATTGCTGATTGTAAAAAGATATTGCTCAAAAATCAGGATGGGTTGGGCAATGCCTACAATCAGGTTACGGATTCCGTCATCTTCATTTTCGATGACAAAGATTCCTTCTTTTGTATCCTTATGGGTGATGGTGTAACCGATATTGGCGATATAATTTTCAATTTTTGAGAAGTACATAATCAAGTTTTTTATATATTGCACATATTCTTTGCATAAAGGTAATAAAAATGCAAAAATATTTTGCAATAAATATTCAATTTTTTTAAAATGAGCAACGTAGGCAACAATATTAAGAAATTAAGAAAAGTGAAAGGAATGAGTCAACAGGCATTTGGGGATATTTTTAATCTTACTAGAGGTAATATTTCGTCTTACGAAGAAATGCGTGCAGAGCCAAAAATTGAGATTGTTCTAAAGATTGCAAATTATTTTGGCATTCCTGTGCAGCATCTTATTGAAAAAAATCTATCTGTCAATGAAATTCTTAATTTCAATGATTATTTTGATCCAAATGTTTCTCTTATTGGACGTAAAAGACTGTTACAAATCCCGCTGCTGGAACGAGATGGTATTTTTGAGGCGGGTAGTTATTTTTCGAAATTAGAAGAGCTTCCAATAATTGAATTTCCTTTGCAAAGTAGGAACCGCCTCATCGCAATCGAATACGCTGACGCTATTCCGGTGCCGAGTGATTTTTTGGCTGGCCCTCAATCCATTTTATTTTTTGAAGAGGTAGATGTTCAGAGCCTACATACGTTGGATAAAGCATTTGGTTTGTATTTTTCCGAAGAAGAGTTCTTTATTGGAAAATACAGTTTGCAGGAAAAGGAGATTAGTTTAGCCTTAAATGCCTGGAAGAAGATTGATCTCACTATGGGGGAGAAGGCATATTTCTGGAAATTGTATGGCAGGTTTGAGCGAATCTAATTGCGTGGAACTTTTTCCTATTGTTTATTCGGTTTTGCCGGTATCGGGCGTATTTCCATGTTGTTATCATATCCGTGGTTAATTATTTAATTGCAGTCCATTTACAAGGTATTAACAAGGGGTTTGCAGGGGTTTACCCTTGTAATACCCCTAATATGTACGGCCTTGGAGTTGATCTGATGTTGACTTGCCTACAAGAAAAGAAGACTCCTAACTCAGGCCTGCAGAATGGGAGTGTCCACAAAAAATTTCGTAGAGTCGGGCATTGTAATTAAATTAGTTCGATAATAAAGTAATGTTACAAAAAGGTAGGGTTGTGATTAAGATGATGGTGAACTTGTCGATCCGATAAAACTAGAGTGATTTATTTAGTTTTAGAACAACACGCATAAACGGATAAATGACCAGACATAAAAAACTAAATTTAAATAAATGAAGAAAGTAGCCTTATCAGCATTAATTGCTGGATTTTTTGTTATTTCCTGCAATAATTCCGCGACTAAAAAAGTCGACGTAAAAGATACAACTGCCGCTATTGACTTAAAAAAAGATACGGCCGAAACGTCGGTAGAAAATAGCGGTGGCGAAGTGCCAATACCGAAATTTAGTTCTGCTGGGACACAAAAATTGGCGGAGGATTATACAAAATATATCAAAGAATTTATCGCTGTTGCTAAAAGCGGCGATGTTGTTAAACTCAAGGAGCTTGCAGCGAAGCGACGGGAATGGGCGGCCAAAGAAACTGAAGCTGTTGCTAAGTTTACGCCAGAAGATGCTAAATTATGGAAGGCTTATGCAGAGAACCTAGGAAGAGCGTTGACTGCAAGCCTGACAAAATAAGTTGGAAACAATCGACGAGGTAGGGGCTTGAAAACCTACCTCGTTGATCATACTAGAAAGGCAGATCGTCTTCATTTTCATCTGGAGGTGTTGGGATGTCATCTTTGGCACCGTTCGAATCAGATAAAATCATAAAATTATCTACTTTAATTTCTGTGACATATTGTTTTACCCCATCTGCGTTCTCATAGTTACGATAGGTGAGTTTGCCTTCAACCATGAGTTTGGTCCCACGTTGGCATTTCTTTTCAATGGTATTGTTTTGCTTACCCCAAACCACGAGTGTATGCCATTGAACTTCTTCAACCCATTCACCGGCTTTGTTCTTGAAAAGATCATTGGTGGCGAGACGTAATATGGAGTAATTGGTGCCAGTGGAAGTTGTTTTGATTAACGGGTCGTTTCCTAAATGCCCAACCAATTGTACTTTGTTGCGTAATGTGCTCATGTGTCTAATTTTTAAAAGTTTTTAATAATTCTTATTTTAGTTGATGGTCATTGGCTATGAACGCCGAATGATCTTAAGCAAAGGTGGGGCGGGGAAATAATTATAGTCGTCTATTTACCATTTGTATTCGACTATAGTCGGTTGTAACCGTTTGTTGTCGTTTAATCTTCCGTTATGAGTTCTGGAGAAAAAGTCTGCCTTGAATGTGGCAAAGTAATATATGGCCGTTCGGACAAGCGATTTTGTGATGATGCTTGCCGGAACGCCTATAACAATAAATTAAATAGCGACCAGACCAATCTGGTGCGCAATGTGAATAATATCCTACGAAAAAACCGCCGTATTTTATTAGATGCATTGAGTGGGGAGGGTATGGTGAAGATACAACGGGAAAAGTTAAAGCGGTTGGGATTTGATTTTAAGTTTCATACACATACTTTTTCCAATAACAAGGGGCAGACCTATAGCTTTATTTACGAAACAGGGTATCTGTTGTTGGAGAATGATTGGGTATTGATTGTTCAAAAGAAACCGCTGTGATATTGATCACAATAGATTCATTTGTATTGGTTTAGTTTGCAGAACTGAGCTTGGCTTTTCTTATTGCGATATAATTAAAAATAGTAAACGTTAGAATCAATATGTAATAGCATACTGGTATGAGTAAAAAATAGGCGCTATTAAAGATATTGGTTAAAAAAGACGGTAGTGCAATTTTAAAAAAATCTGCAATAATGATATAGACTATGAAACTTCCGAGAAAAAATAGTCCAACAGCGTGTATTATAATTATTTTTTTTAGGTGCTTACTGTATAAGGCGTCTTTGTTTTGTTTCGTATAACCCATAATTGCTGGGACCAATAGCCCTAATAATGGATTGACCAAAAAGGTGAGCGATGCTAAATATAGCGCTTTAATACTTCCTGTTTGATTGTTGTCGATACTGATTTGATTTACATTTGGCATAATGAGTTGTTCTAATGGTATTTCCAAAATTTGACTGATCTGTTTGAGACTAAATCCACTGATTTCTTCCGTGCCTTTTTCTATGCGTTGCACTGTTCTTAGCGATACCCCCGCTTGATCGGCGAGTTCCTGCTGCGTTAGTCCCTTACGTTTTCTTGCTAGTTTGATTAATTGATTAGCTGATTGACTTTCCATAGTTCAAAGATGGGGAAATAGTCGTTGAATTTTAGTGAAATTGATGCGACAATAATATGCCAATATCGTGCTGAACAATATAACAGATTAATAATCAAAAGTTTTTGGAATTTGGTAAATATTTTGAATCTTTGCAATTCAATAGAGTAATTAATAAAAACGGAAGAATATGTTTGCAATATTAGAAAATCCCGCTTCGTCCACAGAGAAGATTCTCGGGAATATTCTTCGGAATACGGCCCTTTCCTAATCTTCTTCTTAATACGTTAAGTAACCTAGGTTGATATTGGCTAAAACGTGGCGCTCGAAATGGTAGTCCACTTTTCCAATATGCTTAGCTTATTCAGGAGTTTTAAAAATCCAGTTACTTTCAAAGTTATCGTGAAAGCTGGATATGAATGTTATGTTTTAGAAAATTTTATGAATTCAGTAAATAAATATGTCCTTCAGGCGCTGGATAACTATCCGATGTATTTGGAGGAGACCATGGAATCCTTATCCTATGCGCTATCCTATGATGAGTCCAATACAATGGCGCTGTGTTTGATGGGAAGAGTTCATGCCGAACAGCTATTGGACTATGAGCAGGCAAAAAGGTATTTCCAGGAAGCTTTGGTGCATAATGTGCAGGCACTGGAAGTATATCCTTATTTCATTCAGACATTGATTGATATGGGGGAGTATGAAGCTGCAAAAAAGACGATCAAATTTGCTTTGACACTTCCGGCCATGCCCTTGACAGGAATCTGGATCAAGAAAGCACTGCTATTTGAAAAAATGAGAAAATACAAAAAGGCATTGAAGGCGTTAAAAAAGGCTAAACTTGAAAATGTTGACCTCGATTTTTCGTCAAACCTGAAGGCGATTGAAGATCGGATTAAAGGAAAACAGGAAATTAAGAACGGGAACGAAAAGGAAAACAAGAAAGAACGGAAGAACAGCCGAAAATAATCTCACCTTATTCGTATAACAGTTTTTATTTTGAACGAAGTCCAATAAAGAAGCCCTAGCTGAAATTTCAGCTAGGGCTTTATCAATATAGTTTAAGAATTATTCTGCTCTTAAGATTTTCGCAGCCTCAACCATAGACTCTAAAGCCGCTTTGGTTTCTGGCCAAGCACGAGTTTTCAAACCACAGTCAGGATTAACCCAAAGTTGTTCTGCTGGAACTACTGCTTTTGCTTTGCGCAATAGATCTACCATCTCATCTTTGCTTGGAACACGTGGTGAGTGAATGTCATAAACACCTGGACCAATATCATTTGGATATTTGAAATCACCGGCGAAAGCATTCAATAATTTCATTTGAGAACGTGAAGTCTCAATCGTGATAACGTCGGCATCCATTGCAGCGATATCTTCGATCACATTATTGAACTCAGAATAACACATGTGTGTGTGAATCTGTGTATCGTCTTCAACATTTGATGAAGAGACACGGAAAGCACGTACTGCCCAGTTCAAGTAATCTTTTTGATCAGCTTTACGTAACGGTAATCCTTCACGGATAGCTGGTTCATCGATTTGTATGATTTTGATACCTGCTTTTTCCAAGGCTTGTACTTCATCCAAGATCGCCAATGCAATTTGGTAAGTCGTTGTTGAGCGCGGTTGATCGTTACGTACGAAAGACCATTGTAAGATTGTTACAGGACCAGTCAACATACCTTTAACCGGACGATTTGTCAATGATTGTGCATATGAAGACCAACGGACAGTCATATCTTCAGGACGGTATACGTCACCATAGATAATCGGAGGTTTTACACAACGTGAACCGTAAGATTGTACCCAACCATTTTGTGTGAAAGCGTAACCAGCCAATTGTTCACCGAAGTATTCAACCATGTCATTACGTTCGAATTCGCCGTGTACTAATACGTCGATATCCAATTGCTCTTGAAGACGGATGGTGTTTTCTGTTTCTTCTGCGATTGCTTTATCGTATTCTGCCTGCGTAATAGCACCCTTTTTCAGATCTGCTCTCCATTTACGAACATCTTTCGTTTGTGGGAATGAACCGATAGTTGTGGTCGGGAACGCCGGTAAGTTGAATTTCGCTTGTTGCGCTGCTTTACGGTCTGCAAATGCTGAAGTGCGTTTTGCATCGTCATCAGTAATATTGCTTGTACGTGTTTTAACCTCTGGTTTGTGGATCAATGGAGAGGTACGACGGCTTTCAGCAGCCGCTTTGTTCGCTTCGAAGCGTTTTGCTGTTTCAGCATCAACTTCTCCCTCCGCTAGTACGGCTAAGTCTTTTACTTCAGCTAATTTTTGTTTAGCAAATGCTAACCAGTTTTTTACTTCAGCTGGTAGCGATTGTTCATTGTGTTCATTGTCTAAGTCAAAAGGAACGTGCAACAAAGATGAAGAAGGAGCTACCCATACACGGTCTTTTCCTAATGCATCAACAGCCTGTTTGATTTTAACCAATGATTTTTCGTAATCATTTTTCCAGATGTTACGGCCTTCAACAATACCTAAAGATAATGTTAATGAAGCAGGAACTTTAGCCAATACCGTATCCAATTGGTTTTCACCGCGTACCAGATCCAAATGTAAAGCATGGATAGGTAGGTTAACTGCGATATCTTCGTTGTCTTTTAAAGCTTCGAAGTAAGTCGTTGCGATTAATTTGATATTTTTTGCTGCTGCAGCTAATTTTTCGAAAGTAGGTTGATATAAAGCTTTTACTTTAGCATCTAAATCCAATGCTAAGAAAGGCTCGTCAATCTGAACATATTGTGCACCAGCATCAGCTAATTTAGCTAGTATTTGCTCATATACTGGAATAAGTTTATCCAATAAATCGATACGGTCGAAGCCAGCTTCTTTTTCTTTACCGATCAAAAGGTATGTAATAGGACCTAATAGAACTGGTTTAGTATCGATGCCCAATGCTTTTGCTTCGTTGTATTCATTTAAGAATTTTTCGGAAGTCAATTTGAATTCTTGATCTTTTGTGAATTCTGGTACCATGTAGTGGTAGTTCGTATCCAACCACTTGGTCATTTCCATTGCAGTCACGTCGATTCCTTCTTGTTGGAAACCGCGCGCCATGGCAAAATATAGATCTAAACTGTAATTGTTGTCTACTTTATTCAATAAAGAATGGTAGCGAGCAGGAATTGCACCAACAGTGAGGGTTAAATCCAATACTTGATCGTAAAAAGAGAAATCATTGGAAGGGATCAAATCTATTCCAGCATCTTTTTGTGTTTTCCAATTGCCTTCACGAATTTTTTTTGCTGTGTCCAATAATTCCTCAACAGAAGATTTTTTAGCCCAATAGGCCTCATTGGCTTTTTTCAATTCGCGGAACGCGCCCACACGAGGGTAACCTAAATTGTTAGTCAATAACATAATGAATGTTTTTAATATTTCTTTTTCAACTATATTTCTTGCTAGAGAGAGAAGGACACACTAGAATTTGGTGACTTCGGCTTATCATTCCCATATCAAGTAGGGTAGAATTTAGCACCTTGTCAAGGGACAGGTTGCTAAGGCTTCATCGGGTCTATTCCCTCTGCCTTTCTCTATAAGCGACGCTAAGTTAGAACATTTCTTTTTGAAATGCAAATTTTTTATAAAAGTGCGTCAATTTTTTATATTCTACTAAGGATGAAATTGTTTTGTTCTTTTATTTTCATCCACGAATTCGAGTAAGTCACGCTTGAATACGTGTGTAGCATAAAAAGGGGAATGACTATATTTTTCATTCCCCTTTTTTTAGCTGACCAAAAGTTTGTAACCTTTTCCGTGCACATTGACAATTTCAACTTTGCTATCTTCTTTTAGATATTTACGAAGTTTACTGAGAAATACATCCATACTTCTACCCGTAAAATAGTTATCATCATGCCATATTTTTAACAACGCTTCTTCCCGGGTCAGCACATCATTTTTCTTTAAGCAAAGCAAGCGGAGTAGTTCAGCTTCTTTCGTGGAGAGTTTTTGCATCTGTCCTTTGTAAGAAATCTGCTGACTTGTATAATCAAAGAAATAATCGCCAATTTCAAATTTATCCGCAACCACTTCTTCTTCTTTGTCTCGAACACTGCGTTTCAGCAAAGCATTGATGCGGAGCAATAATTCTTCCACTCGAAAAGGCTTGGTGATATAATCATCTCCTCCTAGCTCAAAGGCTTCGGTCTTATCTTCCATCATCCCCTTTGCTGTGGCAAAGATAATAGGAACAGTATTGTTTGTTTTTCTGATTTCACGTCCAACTGTAAATCCGTCCTTTTTTGGCATCATGACATCAAAAATACAAAGGTCGTAGTTATTTTTTTTGAATTGAGAAATCGCTTCATCTCCATCCGTGCATAATGTGACGTCAAATTTTCCCTTTAATTCGAGATAGTCTTTTAAAAGATCCCCCAAATTAGGATCATCTTCTGCTAATAATATCTTTTGCATAATGAATATATTAATTTTCACCAATGTCCCTTGATGCTGATAAATCAGCCTTCCTCAACCTTTGAAATTTTTTAAAGAGGAAATATACAAAAAAGGAACGTTTTATTTTTTAATAGGCAAAATTACTTCAAAGGTCGTGCCTTTATCTTTTTCACTTTTAACTGTAATTTTTCCGTTCAGCCTTCTCAGAATGTCCTGTACATAACTTAAGCCAAGGCCAAATCCTTTGACATTATGAACATTCCCAGTTGGAATACGGTAAAACTGGTCGAAAATCTTTTGCAGGTGATCCCGGCTCATCCCAATACCATTGTCGGCTATGGTGACAACAATGGTGTCGCCAACATTTTTTGAATTGATGTTGACATGTAAATCTCCTTTGCTGTACTTGATGGCATTATCCAAAAGATTGTAAAATACATTGGAAAAATGTAACTCATCACCAACGACAACATCCTTGGTCGCTGCAAGATCTATACTGAATTTCCCGCCAATATTTTGCATCCGTAGCTGCATACTGTCCGTTACTGCCGAAACAAGATCATTGATGCATACTTCTACCTGGTCGAGTTTTAGCGTTTCTTTTTCTAGTCTTGCCAAATCGAGCACACGTTCAATATGATTTCCGAGTCTAACATTTTCGTCGTAGATGATATTAGCCAATTTCTGAACGCGCTTGTGGTCGGCATTGATGTCTGGATCTTTAAGTGACTCACTGGCAATCATAATTGTTGCAACAGGTGTTTTAAACTCATGCGTCATGTTGTTGATGAAATCCGTCTTCATTTCCGAAACTTTCTTTTGTCTGAAGATGATAATCAGTGTATAAGCAAAACACCCCACCAACAAGAAAAGCAGTGCCAGCATGGGCAGCAACAGATAGCCCATATTATCGGCAATTATCGCCTTTTTATTGGGGAAATAGATGGTTAATTTTCCTGGCGCAGCACCGATATCACCTTTAAAAAGTGCCGTTGAGTATTTGGTTGTATTTGTTGGGTTATTTAAAGCGGCTTCGTTTAAAATATTATTTAGTAATATATTGTTTGTGCTCCATATTTCAATATTGAAAGGAGCTTTAATGTCGCGTTGAGCCAACTCCTCTTTGATAAGTTCTTGAACGATGATCACATTCAATCGATCCTTTAATGGACGTTTAGCAAGCTCCATTCCAATAGCAATATCTTCGATGTAGTCTGCTTTTTTGCCGCCCAGCATGGCAACGGAATCATATACATTAAAGCCACTCCACGCGTTTTTTCTGTTGAGGATATCCAATCTTTTTTCCAAATCAGAAATTGTTTTCGCAAGTTTCGCATTCTCTCTTGGAGGTAATGTGGCTACCCGGAATTTTGTTTGTTGATTGACCAGTGGGTCCATTAGGGGGATAACAAACCGCGTGCTATCGTCCTTCCCATTGATCTGATCATCTACCTTTGAAGCATTTAACATGATAAAAGCCTGTACCAAATTATCGTCGGTAAGCTCATTTGAAACAGAAAATTTGATAAATTTCTGGTACTCCGGTCTTTTGATGTATGTTTCGTAGAATGAATTTTTGATTTCAATTACATTTGGATACAATGCACGTAATTGGTCTTCTTGCTCTTTAAAGTTTGAGAAAACAACATGTTGTTTGTTTTTTAATTCTTCAATTCTATACTGTATTTCGAGTTGCTCGGCCAAAAGACGTTGTTTGGCCTGTTCCTGCTTGGATTTTTCAATGTTACGCTCCTGTTGAACCTTAGCGAAGTCAACTACCTCCCGTCGTTCAAGCTTACCGGCAACAGCTGTAATCGCAGCATTGACGGACTCATCAAATAATTGAGACTTTTGGCGATAAGAATCTCTCAGAAAATAGAATTGCATGGCCAATACCCCAATTAGAGCGAGAGACATCAGTCCAATGATTAATACAATGCTATTTTTCTTCATTAGTATTGGGTATTAAATAAATGTATTTTGAATATATCAAAAAGTTTATAGCGCTCAGTTTATTTACCATTTGCGTATTCATCCCTTATGCCATGTGAGCGGCCATTTAAGGTGCGATAGCTCATTTTTTCTTAAATTGTTACAAATATAAAGATGCTAATGTGTTTTGTAGCTGTTTTAACAATGTTTAACAGCAATCTGTTTAAATATAGATGCTGTTCTTTGTAAATTAGTGAATAGAAATGGATTATGTGCTGAATTGCGCTGTGGACAAATTTTAATCTACGCGGTTGAGTCTAACTGCTGGAGAAGTGAATAAGCCGAATATGACGCGTTCATTGGTACAATGAGTGCTCTTTAATAACTATATAAAGATGAAAAGCTACGTATTATTATTGGTATTGTCTTCCATAGGGACCATTGCTTTAGGACAAGTAAAGGTGAAACCGCAGATTCCTTTAATGGAGGAAAAAGAATCAAAGATGCCTGTCTTTAAATTGGATTCTTCAGATGAAAAGTATCATATGCCCATTAAGAGGCCAAATCGTGTGGACGGTCTAGCCCCAATGCCAGGAACGGAAAAAATGCCCAAAGGTGATGAGAAAGAAAACAATCTTCCTTTTAGGCGCTTGAATGATTCGCTAAAGGTGAAGGACTTTAAATTAAAAATCGACTCCTTGTATCCAAACAAGCAAAAAAAATAGCGTTCTAGATAGAACGCTATTTTTTTTGCTTTAATCCTTATTGTCCATTATAGCTGGGAAACACGGATTGTATTTGTTTTACCTTTTTCGATTAACGGTGTCGAAGCTGTATTGATAATGATAGATCCAGGTTTAACGTAGTTATTTTTTACAATAAATTTGTTAACATCATGAATAGATCCATCTGTGCTTTCGAACTTGTCGTAGATAAAAGTTTTTACTCCCCAAAGTAGGCTGAGTTGTTTCAGCAATTTTTGTGTTCCTGTGAAAACTAAGATATCTACATTTGGTCTATAACTTGTAATTTCAAACGCTGTTGCACCAGATGATGTCAATACCGCAATTGCAGATGCATTTGTTTTTTGAGCAAGATAAACCGAAGATGCGCAAATCGCGTCCGGAATAAGTGTTCCGTCGTGGATTTCACTAACTTTCTCATTATAATAAGGATAAGAAGTTTGTTCCACGTGGATAATGATTTTGCTCATTGTTTCGATAACGATTTCAGGGAATTCACCAACTGAAGTCTCGCCACTTAACATCACAGCATCCGCTCCATCCAATACGGAGTTGGCTACGTCATTTACTTCAGCACGTGTAGGACGTGGTGTAGTGATCATACTTTCCAACATCTGTGTCGCAATGATTACCGGTTTTGAAAGATCTCTACATTTCTGTACGATGATCTTTTGAAGTCCTGGTACCTCTTCCATTGGAAGCTCAACGCCCAAGTCACCACGAGCAACCATAACAGCATCTGTAGCTTCGATAATGGCATCAATATTTTCAATCGCTTCCGGTTTTTCAACTTTTGCGATTACACGAGCATGGCTTCCTTTTGCCTCGATGATTTTTTTACATTGAAAAATATCTTCTGCCGAACGTACGAAAGACATCGCGATCCAGTCTGCACCATGATCCAGGGCAAAATTCAAGTTGTCTAAATCTTCTTCCGTCAACGATGGGATAGATACTTTGGTGTTCGGTAAGTTAACGCCTTTACGTGAAGTAAGGACACCTCCGTGTACAACTTCACAGGTAACAGTATCTTTATGATTGGTCTCTAAAACACGAAGTTGAAGTTTTCCGTCATCAAGTAAAATGATTTCGTTGGCTTCAACATCGTTTGGAAAGTTTTCGTATGTAATGTAGATTCTGTTTTCGTCTCCGATGAGTTCTTGTGTTGTAATTTCAACTTTTGAACCATTCACGAGAATAGCTCCACCTTCTTTCATTTTTCCGATCCTAATTTTTGGACCTTGTAAATCGGCTAAGATGGCAACATTGAATCCTGTTTCATTATTTATTGCATTTATAGTTTCGATTACCTTAAGGTGATCTTCCTGGCTGCCATGAGAGAAATTCAACCGGCACACATCAACCCCTTTGGCAATCATGTTGGTCAAAACTTGTTTGTCTGCCGAGGCAGGGCCTAATGTTGCGACAATTTTAGTCCTTTTTTGAACTTTTTCCATCTGTTATTTTGTATTTTAAATGTTCTTCATTAATCACAACAAATAGCCTACTATATTGTTGTGTTTTGTCAAAACTAAATCGAATTAATTTAGATCTAAGTTGGGGTGTATTTGCTACACTAACCTACAGTTTGCTAAAATATGAGATTTTCTTTAGATTTCAATATTTTTGGTGATATTTCTTTTGCAATGACGACTTCGGGTAATTTGTTGATCCTTTTGATAATATGTTCCACGTCATCCTCACAGATGTAGTTTTTGATGATGATAAAAAAATCGAAGTGGGGGTTTTCCGGGATTAAATAAGTGCCTTCGATGCTCTTATTGTTGATCAAGAAATATTCGGTGTCGGCATCGGCGATAAGGTAATGAAAAGCAGTGAAGTGGTAGCTTATTTTTTTCTTTGGATCAAAGACAATGTGATATTCAAGCTCTTCTTCGGTTTTGTTTTTTTGTCGACCATCATGGTCGTACTTGCTTTCTTTTCCTCTGGAAAAATTCAGGTTAGTCTCCTTGTTGATGAAATGGCAGAGTCGGTAATCTTTCAACGAACAGGTGATGGCGAGTAGGGTAAAATCCAACTCTTCATTCATGTCCATATCCAATCTTGCTACTAACTTATTGACCACTTTAATGTTTAAATATATGTCCCTCTGCTAACGAAGGTACTAATAATTTTGAGGTAGGAATATACTTTTTGTGTAAAATTTGAGTTAATTAGCTGAGCGTTTGGAATACAAAATATTTTTTGTTATACTTGAACTAAGTTAATATAGAGTGGGTTAGCTAGTATAAGACGCGAATAAGTTCGGTCGCCTAACATGGTGACTTTCATCTAAATATCAATTTAGGTTTGAATTTTGATGAAATTTATTTTTCTTTGCACAGATTTATTAAACAATTAAACTATAAAATCATGTCAGATATCGCTTCAAGAGTAAAAGCAATTATCGTTGAAAAATTAGGTGTTGACGAAAACGAAGTAACACCAGAAGCTTCATTCACTAATGATTTAGGTGCTGATTCACTTGACACTGTTGAGTTGATCATGGAGTTTGAAAAAGAATTCAACGTTGCTATTCCTGATGATCAAGCAGAGACTATTGGTACTGTTGGTCAAGCAATCGCTTATTTAGAAAAAAACGTTAACTAACTAATTTAATTAGGCTAATCGTAATAAATGGAGCTTAAAAGAGTAGTAGTAACAGGATTAGGCGCCCTTACACCAATTGGTAATACCGTCTCAGCTTACTGGGAGGCGTTAATAAATGGTGTAAGCGGAGCTGCTCCTATTACGCATTTTGATGCGTCAAAATTCAAGACTCAGTTTGCATGTGAGGTAAAGGGGTTTGATCCGCATGAATTTATGGATCGAAAGGAAGCTCGTAAAGTCGATCCTTTTGTCCAGTATGCAATTGCGTCAACAGATGAGGCAATTAAAGATGCTGGCTTAGATTTTGAAAAATTAGATACAAATCGTATCGGAGTAATTTGGGGATCAGGAATTGGAGGTTTAACAACTTTCACTGAAGAAGTTGCAAACTTTGCAAAGGGAGATGGAACACCTCGTTTCAATCCTTTCTTCATTCCTAAGATGCTCGTTGATATTGCTCCAGGACATATTTCAATGCGTCATGGTCTACGTGGCCCTAACTTTTCTGCCGTATCGGCTTGTGCCTCGGCTACCAATGCAATGATAGATGCTTTTAACTATATTCGTATGGGCAAAGCTGATGTGATTGTTACAGGTGGATCAGAAGCTACAGTCAATGAAGCTGGAATTGGTGGGTTCAATGCTATGCATGCGTTGTCAACCCGGAATGATGATCCTAAAACAGCATCACGTCCTTTTGATAAAGACAGAGACGGTTTTGTTTCGGGAGAGGGTTCGGGTGCATTGATCTTAGAAAGTTTGGAGCATGCCTTAGCACGTGGAGCAAAAATCTATGCAGAGATTGCAGGGGGTGGAATGAGTGCAGATGCACATCACATCACAGCCTCGCATCCTGAAGGATTGGGCGCAAAACTGGCTATGACAATGGCTGTAAATGATGCAGAGATGGATTTTTCAGATATTGATTATATCAATGTTCATGGAACATCTACACCGGTCGGTGATATTAGTGAAACGAAGGCTATTGTTGACCTGTTTGGTGAACACGCTTATAAATTGAATATCAGTTCAACTAAATCAATGACAGGGCACCTTTTGGGTGCTGCAGGGGCTATTGAAACTATCGCTTCTATATTGGCTGTTCAAAATGATATTGTCCCTCCGACAATCAATCACTTTACAGACGATCCGGAAATTGATAACAACTTGAATTTTACATTCAACAAAGCGCAAAAACGTATCGTTAATGCCGCTTTGAGCAACACATTCGGTTTCGGTGGGCATAATGCTACCGTTATTGTGAAAAAATATAAAGCTTAATGTTTGATCCTTCAAACATGGTTTGATAATATGAGCTAGCGACAGGTTCTTTAACTAGGACTTGTCGCCTTATTTTTAGAAGAGATGCCTTTTGCAAGGATATATAAATTATATTTTTCGCCAGATCGGGAATACGTTAGAAAACTAAAAAACCTGCTAGGATTTGTTCCCGGAAATGTACATCTGTACAAGATGGCGTTTAGACACAAGTCTGTCGCCGTTACAATTAAAGAGGGCGCAAAAAATAGCAACGAACGTTTAGAATTCTTAGGTGATGCTGTTTTGGGTTCGGTTGTGGCTGAACTGTTATTTAAGAAATATCCTTATAAAGACGAAGGGTTCCTGACTGAAATGCGCTCAAAAATTGTCAGTAGAGCAAATCTAAACCAGCTTTCCAAAAAGTTGGGGTTTAATGAGCTTATCCAGTTTGATGCGCGAATGATCAGTTTTCCAAATAAACAAGGATCTTTATTGGGTGATGCTTTTGAGGCATTGATTGGGGCAGTTTATCTAGATAGGGGCTATGTTTTTACCAAGAGCTTTTTGTTGAATCGAATTATTAAACCGCACGTCGATATTCACCTATTGGAACAGACGGAAACAAACTTTAAAAGTCGGTTGATCGAGTGGTGTCAACATACTGGCAAAGAGATTGTATTTCGGCAAACAGACAACCCGGAAGGGGAATCTTCTAAGATGTTTAGTATTGAAGCGGTCGTGGATGGTATTGTTTGTGGACTTGGCCGTGATTTTAATAAGAAGTCTGCCGAGAAATCTGCCGCCGAAAAAGCCTGTGAATTCCTTAAAATTCTGGAAGTAGAATAAAGGATTTTATTAACTTTGCCAAATATGGCAGTAGTAAAACCTTCTTTGG
This sequence comes from Sphingobacterium sp. 40-24, assembly GCF_001899705.1. Lineage (NCBI taxonomy): Bacteria > Pseudomonadati > Bacteroidota > Sphingobacteriia > Sphingobacteriales > Sphingobacteriaceae > Sphingobacterium > Sphingobacterium sp. 40-24. The sequence continues at coordinate 221,767 of NZ_MKWH01000055.1, forward strand.
CAAAAGGAACGCGTGATTTTTCGCCTTCCGAAATGATCAAACGCAACTATATTTTCGATACACTGAAAACGGTATTCAGAAAATATGGCTATAATGAAATACAGACCCCTTCATTTGAAAATTTGACGACCCTCACCGGTAAATACGGCGACGAGGGTGATAAATTGATCTTTAAGATTCTTAATTCGGGTGACTACCTGACAAAAGCGCCCGACAGCCTGCTTCACGATAAAAATTCCAATAAGCTCATTCCGCATATAACAGAGAAAGCACTAAGATATGATCTTACGGTGCCCTTTGCGCGCTATGTTGTGATGCACCAAAATGATATTACTTTACCGTTTAAGCGCTTTCAGGTGCAACCTGTATGGCGTGCAGATCGTCCGCAGCGCGGAAGATACCGCGAGTTTTATCAATGTGATGTCGACGTTGTCGGGTCAGAAAGTCTATTGAATGAAGCTGAGTTTATTTTGATTTATCAAGAAGCCTTCGAACGGTTTGGACTGAAAGATTTTAATATCAAAATCAACAACCGGAAAATTCTTTCGGGTATTGCTGAAATCATCGGCAAACCGGAGCTGATCGTAGACATGACTGTCGCGATCGATAAATTGGATAAAATCGGGTTGGAAGGTGTCAACAAAGAACTGTTGGAAAGAGGTTTTACAGAAGCAGATCTTGCTATTTTGAAACCTATAATTTTATTGGAAGGCTCAAATGATGAGAAACTTGCTTCCTTAAAAGCGATTTTAGCAACTTCTTCTGTCGGTTTAAATGGCATTGCAGAGATTGAGGAAGTGTTTGACTATGTAGCTAAATTAGGTGCTGAAGAAAAGTTGCTTCATCAAATCATAGATCTAGATATTACATTGGCTCGAGGTCTCAATTATTATACGGGCTGTATCTTTGAGGTCAAGACGAATGAAGTGGCCATGGGAAGTATCGGTGGAGGTGGCCGCTACGATGATCTTACAGGAATGTTTGGTTTGAAGGGACTGACCGGTGTCGGCGTTTCCTTTGGTGCAGACCGCATTTATGATGTGCTGGAAGAGTTGAACTTATTTCCTGCTGGGAAAGCTGATTCTACCAAGCTCCTGATCATCAATTTTGACAAACAGCTGGAAAGTTATACCCTGAGCTTACTCAACAAGCTTCGCAAGGAAAATATCGCTTCGGAACTCTATGCATCTCCTGTAAAATTGAAAAAACAAATGGGTTATGCGGATGGGAAGGGTATTCCCTACGTGTTATTAGTCGGTGAAGAGGAGGCTGCATCGGGGCAATTGTCATTAAAGGACATGGAAAGCGGGGAGCAGGTAAGGGTAACTGAAAGTGAGCTGATCCAAAAACTTCGATAGCAAACAGTTTGCATAAAATAGATTAAGCCAAATGATTATTAAGTCCTTTGGCTTTTTTATTTTCATAAGTTTTTGATTTATTTGATTGTGCCGTTCATTTATTTGTAATCAAATGCTATATACTTTAAATCAAATGTCTTAGAAGTGTCTTAAAGTATAAATAAAATTGATTTTTGGGCAAGGAAATTCGTCCAAAATTATTAGATTTGTAGTCTAGAATAGTAAGAAAATCAAAACTTTGAAATGAGTTCAACACCTATAACAAAAGAGACATATTTGGAGTGGTATAAGTCTATGTTACTTATGCGTAAGTTTGAAGAAAAAGCAGGTCAACTTTACGGACAACAAAAGATTCGTGGTTTCTGTCACTTGTACATAGGACAAGAGGCTGTAGTCGCTGGAACGATGTCAGTAATCAAACCTGAGGATTCTCTAATCACTGCTTATCGTGATCACGCCCACGCTTTGGCTAAAGGCGTTTCTGCAAATGCTTGTATGGCTGAATTATATGGAAAGATCACTGGTTGTTCAAAAGGTAAAGGAGGTTCTATGCACTTCTTCTCCAAAGAGCACAAATTCATGGGTGGCCATGGTATTGTTGGAGGTCAGATTCCTTTAGGTGCTGGTATCGCATTTGCTGAAAAATATCTTGGTACAGATAATGTAAATATCTGTTATATGGGTGATGGAGCTGTGCGTCAAGGTGCATTCAATGAGACATTGAACATGGCGATGTTGTGGAAACTCCCTGTTATCTTCGTATGTGAAAACAACGGTTATGCAATGGGTACTTCTGTACAACGTACAACGAACATGCAGGATATTTACAAAATGGGCTTAGGTTTCGATATGCCTTCTGCTCCGGTTGATGGAATGGATGTTGTTGCTGTACACAATGCGATGGACGAAGCTGTTCAACGTGCTCGTGCAGGTGAAGGTCCAACGTTCTTAGAAATTCGTACATACCGTTACAAAGGACACTCAATGTCTGATCCGGCTAAATATCGTACGAAAGAAGAGCTTGAAGCGTATAAAGACCGTGATCCATTGTTGTCGACTAAACATGCTATTTTAGAAAACAACTATGCGGATGACGCTTGGTTTGCAGAGGTTGAGGCTGATGTGAAAAAGGTCGTTGAAGAGTCTGTAAAATTTGCTGAGGAATCTCCTTATCCAACTGCAGATGAATTGTACAAAGATGTATATGTACAACAAGACTATCCATTTATTTTAGATTAATACTCTTTAACTTGATAATATAATAAAGAATGGCTGAAGTAGTAAGAATGCCGAAAATGAGCGATACAATGACCGAAGGGGTCATCGCGAAATGGCACAAAAAAGTTGGTGATAAAGTAAATTCTGGTGATTTAGTAGCTGAGATTGAAACAGATAAAGCTACGATGGACTTTGAGTCTTACCAAGAAGGAACTCTTTTATATATTGGTCCTAAAGAAGGCGAAGCAGTAGCTATTGATGCTGTTATTGCTGTTTTAGGTGAGCCAGGTGAAGATTTTCAAGCATTGTTGAGCGGTGATGCGCCTGCAGCTGAAAAAGCACCGGAAAAAACAGAAGAAAAAAAAGCAGAAGAAGTTTCTGGTCCAGAATCTTCGGCTAGTACTGTAACTCCTGAGGAATTGGGATGTACAGTAATTACAATGCCTTTGTTAAGTGATACCATGAAAGAGGGTGTCATTGCGCAATGGAACTTCAAAGTTGGTGATACGATTAAATCTGACGATGCTATTGCTGATGTAGAAACTGATAAAGCGACAATGGAAGTTACAGCTTATGCTGATGGTACTTTATTATATGTTGGCCTTGAAGCTGGACAAGCGGCAAAGGTTAACGACATCATCGCGATCGTTGGTCCTGCAGGAACTGATATCACACCTTTGTTAAATCAAAAATCTGCACCAGCAAAGACAGAAACTGCTGAAGCTCCTAAAGCTGACTCAGCTGCTGCTGTAACTGCCGCACCGGTAGCATCGACTTCAAGCGATGATTCTCGTGTGAAAGCTTCTCCTTTAGCACGTAAAATTGCACAGGAGAAAGGTATCAACTTAAGTGATATCAAAGGTTCCGCAGATGGTGGCCGTATTGTGAAGAAAGACGTAGAATCATTTGTTCCTGTTGCTGCACAACCTGCGGAAACAAAAGCTGCAGCCGCTCCTGCAACAGAAGCAAAAGCAATCACTTTACCTACATTTGTTGGTGAAGAGCGTTATACTGAAAAACCAGTTAACCAAATGCGTAAAACTATTGCGCGTCGTCTAGCAGAGTCATTGTTTACAGCTCCACACTTCTATTTGACTGTATCAATTGACATGGACAATGCAATGGCTGCTCGTGCGCAGATTAATGAGGTTGCTCCAGTAAAAGTTTCTTTCAATGATATCGTTGTAAAAGCTGTTGCTGTTGCCTTGAAAAAACATCCTGCCGTAAACTCTTCATGGCAAGGTGATAAAATCCGTTTCAATGAGCATACCAACATTGGTGTTGCAATGGCTGTTGAAGATGGTTTATTAGTCCCTGTTGTGCGTTTTGCAGATGGTAAATCATTGTCGCATATCTCTGCAGAGGTGAAAGACTTCGCTCAAAAAGCGAAAGCTAAAAAATTACAGCCTGCCGATTGGGAAGGATCTACATTTACAGTGTCCAACTTAGGTATGTTTGGAATTGACGAATTTACATCCATTATCAACTCACCAGATGGAGCAATCCTTTCTGTTGGTGCTATTCAAGCAGTTCCTGTTGTTAAAAACGGTGCTGTAGTTCCTGGTAATGTAATGAAAGTGACATTGGGTTGTGATCACCGCGTGGTCGATGGTGCAACTGGAGCTGCATTTTTGCAAACATTAAAATCTTTGGTTGAAAATCCAGTAAGATTATTAGCATAATCCTTTAGTTGAGGAATTAAAAGCCACTTTAGTAATAAGGTGGCTTTTTTTATGGCCTTAATTGGTTAATCTTATGATAGGGAAAAGTTTTTTTACCTATAGTTTTCCATCGTTATCCATTTGTTTGAAGTAAGCCCAGGTTGTCCGTTGCTAGAGTGAAAGAGACTGCGCACATAAAAAAGGTAACATATCCGATGAATATCAATTATTGTGGTGAAAAATTCGTTTTTTTATACTAAAATCTTCATTTTAGCATTATTATCAGTAGGCTGGTCCTTCTATTACGAGCTTCAATAATTTGATGTTGTTTAGAACAAAGGAAATAGGAGGTATTTATTGATAAACAATACATAAAACACAAAAATCCGGGAGACTTAGTATAGTGAAATTATTTTTTTTAAAGGGAATGGTCGCTCTTTTGATGGTATCTACAGTGGCTTGTAGTTCAAAAGAGAAAAAACAGAAGGAAGCAGCAATAGCGCAGGCAAAAGTAGATAGCACAAGACTCGTCTATAATCCAAATAATGCAGATCAGAAAATCGATGCTTTTATGAAAAACCTTCATTCAAAAGCTGCATTCAATGGGAACGTTCTTGTTGCTAAAGATGGGAAAATCTTATATCAGAATACATTCGGCTGGGCCAATTACTTAAAACGGGATAGTCTAAAAATAGATGACAAATTTGAACTCGCTTCAGTTTCTAAACCGTTAACAGCTGTCGGAATTTTGAAGTTAGTGGAGGCAGGAAAGCTACGTCTCGATCAAACGATCAATGACTTCTATCCGGATTTTCCTTATCCTGGTATTACCATAAAAATGTTATTGACACACCGCTCGGGATTACCTAATTACGTTTATTTTTCGGAGGAACATTGGCCTGATCGCAAGAAAGGAATGACAAATCAAGATGTGATGAAAATGCTGACCGAATTTAAGCCTAATCGCTATGGTGCGCCAGGAGGCCGTTTCTTTTACAATAATTCGAACTTTATGGTCTTAGGGGCCATTATTGAAAAGATATCAAAGCAAGATTATGCGACGTATATGAAAGATAGCGTATTCAATGTTGCCGGAATGACAAATACAGCCGCACTCTCTAAGGCCGTGTATGATAAAATTCCGACCAACGTTATCGGGCATGATAAGGTATGGCGAAGATCGGTGGTGCAAAATTTTCAGGATGGACCGCTTGGTGACAAAGGAATTTATAGTACAGTGCGTGACCTTTATCGTTTTGATCTGGCTTTGAGAGATGGACGATTGTTAAAGCAGTCAACATTGGATTCAGCATACCGAGGATATCCCGATGCCAAAAAGGGAATTTTTAGCTATGGTTATGGTTGGCGTACCTTTGAGCATGGTAATGATCATATCGTATACCATACAGGCTGGTGGCACGGTTTTAGACATATTTATGTAAGAGATTTAAAAAGAAACATTGTTATTGTTTTACTTTCTAATATGACCAATGGAAGCTTGGTCAAATTGGATGAGCTTTATAAAATCATGGGAATGCCGGTATTGCGTAAAAATGCCTATAGCACCCATGGTGATTTTATCATCGATGAGTAATTTCTGAGCGATGCTACTCGGAGCATTTAGATTATCTTTTTTATCGTAAACTAGAATGCAGAGAAGATAATCTAAATGCCTTGAGTGAGCGTGTAATAAGTAAATACAAAAGATATATAAAGGGATGAAAAAAACATTGATTTTGGGTGCTAGCACCAATCCATCACGTTATTCGAATAAAGCGGCAAATATGCTTCATAAACATGGGCATGCAATCGTCAATATTGGCTTGAGTGGAGGAGAAGCCGCTGGAGTTGCCATTGAAAAGAAAGGTGAGATCTATACAGATATTGATACGGTGACAATGTATCTTAGCGAGCCTAATCAGAAAGAATATTACGATTATATATTAGCGACGAAGCCAAAAAGAATAATATTTAATCCAGGGGCAGAGAATTCAGCATTGGAACAGCTCGCGATGGAGCATGGTATTAAGACAGAAAGAGCCTGCACTCTTGTTTTGTTGAGTACAGGGCAGTTTTAGATTTTGGATTTATGAAGCAACTCAACCGACAGATACTTCGTGATAAAATAATTTGTAAGTCCCACGGTATTGCTGTCGAGATTTAGGCTTGACACTTTTATGTCACAATGTTCCTTCAATATTGCCATGGTATAAGAATTGATGGCTTGCTGTATCGGAATCGTGATCAGTTCATTTGCTTTTGCAATTTTCCCCCCCAATACGATCAATTCGGGGTTGAGGAGCTGTATCAAGGATGCAAATGCTTTCCCTAGATTTGTCCCTAGTTTTGAAATCTGGTTTATTGCAAATTGATCACCTTTGTTTGCAGCTTCAATAATATGCGTTGGTGTTAAATGTTGTAATTCATCGGGTTGCAATTCGTTTAATTTAGTCAGCTCTCCTTTCTGGATTTCCTGTTTCGCATTGTTGACTAAAGCAATTCCGGAAGCTACGGTTTCCAAACAACCTCTTTTCCCACAGTAGCATAGTTCGCCATTATCGATAAAGGGCATATGTCCCACTTCGCCGGAGTAGCCATCACGTCCCAGATAGACTTCGCCATTGGACACGATTCCTAAACCAATCCCCCAATCCATTAGGATAATTAAACTGTTTTTTGTGTTTTTTGCCAATCCAAATTTCAATTCAGCATAAGCAGCGCCTTTGACGTCATTGAGAATGAAGACTGGTTTTTTATATATGCGCTCAAAATAATTTGTTATGGATTGATTGTCGTCATGTAAAAAAGTCTCGTTGGTACCTTCTTCAGCGTTGATTAGCCCAGGCATACCAATGATAATCCCTGTTAGGTTCTCGATATCAACTGATTTATCGATAAGATATTGATCAACGATTTGTGTGATAGCGGCTAGATTTTCTCCATTGCGAGATAATTCATTATCCAGCTCAACAGTTTCAGCAATAATGTTCTGGTTGTTGTCCATTATGCTCATAGTGATAGAGAAACGTTGGAGCTCAATCGAAAGCACCTGAAACAATCCATCACATAGCTTATATAAATTGGGTTTACGTCCGCCAATAGATTCTCCTTTGTCAAATTGACGGATAAAATCATCTTCCAGCAACTCAGCAATGAGGCTATTCACCGTAGGCAGGCTTAAATAGAGGTTTTTTACAATGTCATTTACCGATACAGATCCTAATTCGGCTATTAATTTTATAATGGAGATTTTATTGAACAGATTTTTCTTTTCAGGTTTACTCTCCAATTTTTTGTTAATCAGTAAGTTTACGGCTTTAGTCATAAAACATCATATTTTGAAATAGAATCCTCAGGGCTTTAATTTAGCAAAAGTTTTGGAATCATTTGGTTATTTTTCTCACTTGACAAACAAGTGGGCTAATTAGCAAAAAGGGGATAAGATTCCTTATCCCCTTTCTACGTATAAGTTAAGACTATTTGAGTTTTTTTACTCGAATATCTTTAAAGAATACTTCGGTACCGTGTCCAAGGAACCCGATATGACCAGAGGTTCGTTTAAGTCCAGGATGTTGTTTGCCATCCAAGGTTCCGTTTTTGCTTGCCTCGGCGATATCCGCATCAACAATAACAGCGCCATTTAGTGTAACTTTGATACGATTTCCTTTCACGACTATTTCCTCGGAGTTCCATTCACCTACAGGTTTCAAATGACCTTTTTTGGCAGGAACAACACCATAAATCGAACCGTGATATTGGTATTGCTTCAAGTCTTTATAAACATCTGCACCATCATCAAGTACCTGGATTTCCATCGCCTCATATGCGGCATCTCCCTCCAGAGGAGCCCGTATTCCCACACCATTGTTGGCACCCGGGGTTAATTTGAAGTCGAAGCGATAAATGAAGTCTGCATATTCTTCTTTTGTATAAAGGTTCCCACCAAATTTTGCATTTGGATACACCCAGATATAACCTTCGTCATTGATGACATAAGCTTGGTTTTCTGTCCACTTGTCGAGGTTTGTTCCATCAAAAAGTACTTCAAAACCTTCTTTTTTCTCTTGATCGCTCAATTTAAAGATTTGTTTTCTTGGGAATTCCTTGATAAAAAGATCTCTATAATAAACAACTGAACCATGCGCTTGTAACTCAATTTGTTCGGTCGGGAAAATGGATTGGTTTCTATCCCAATAGTTTTCAAGAGGAATATTATCGGTTACTAATTGTCCATTTAACCAAACCGTGACTTTATCGTCTACCATTTTGATTTTAAACGTATTCCATTCGCCAGTAGCGTTGTCGGCAACCTTCAATGGTTTGCTTTCATTTTTCTGGTTGTTATATAATCCACCAGAGCCAACTTGGGCACCGACTCTTGTATTCGCGATATCCCAAATTTGTACTTGTGGAGTTCCTCTCAAGTAAATACCGGCATCACCTTCTATACCACCATAGTTCTCCAATTTCCAATCTACAAGCATTTCAAAATCGCCATATTTTTTTACGGTAGCCAGGTTATCTCCTTTACCACTGAAGGTAATTTCGCCATTGGATGCTGTCCAGCCTTTGCGCATGATGTCATCGGCTTTAGCTTGTTCTGCTGCTAAAGTTTTCTCGTTCATCTTACTACGTTTGATCGGATCCGCTACCAAACCTTTCCAGCCACTTAGGTCTTTACCATTGAACATCGAAACGTAACCCTCTTTGATGGGCATTTCAGCGAGATAGCGAACAACGGCTTCTTTAAGGTATCCACTTTCACTACCCGACAATTTACCGATGACCTGTTCAAGAACCTCTCTGACCTTTTTTCCATAGAACTTGTTGTCCATTGCAATGTTCATTGCTACATTGGCAGCAGTTCCGCCCAGTTGTGCATCGTTCATTAAGTCGGCGGCAAAAACTAAAGACTGGTATGTTCCTGTAGGTTGTAACGCCGATAATGCTGCTTTTTTCTGATCTGCTGTTTTGGCAACGCTGAATGCATCTCTTAATAACAACGTTTTCTGTTCAGGCGTATTCGAAGAAGAAGAAATTGATTTAATTAATCCCCGGTATACCGTATTGAACAGATTATCGTCTTTTTCTGTTCGGGAAAGAGATACCAATTCTGGAAGTGCGTTGGAGGAAGACCAGCCAGCCAAAGATTCAATTGCTGCTGACCGTAGACTTGTATTATTATTGTTAAGGTATGCAGTTACAGCTTTCAATGACTGTGCGTCACCAAGACCAGCAAAAATAGGGAAATATTTAGCGGTATTAGGCGCTGCTGATTTCGCTATATTAGCTGCTAGTTTTTCTGTTAATCCTTTTGAATTTGTGCTTGACTGAATCACATTGACAATGGCACGTTGCAATAGAACGGCAGATTTACTATCTGTCGTATTGTTTAGCCTATTGAATAGTTCTTCTAAATCCGATTCCTGGGCAACATTGGGAAGTGCTTTGTTGATCGCTTCTTCGACAGCAGGATTTGCACTCTTTATTGCTAATACAGCTTTGGATGATGCATTGTTGGAACGTTTACTTAAAATATCCAGTAATTGAATCTTTTTGTCGTCATCTACCGTGGCGAGCGCATTGTTGACATCGGTAACAACATTTGCATCTTTAGATGATAGGATCAACGCTTTTACCGAATTGTTGAACTGTTGATCTGTGTTGAGAGCCTGGATTAAAGTATTGGTTTCTTTTCCCTGTGATAGTGTATTTAGTGCACTTAATCCAGCTAATTTAGTTACTGGAGATTGTGTTTTATTTACTAACGCCTGGATTAGTTTTAAACTGCTTGCCGAACCATTGTGGGCTAAGTAGTTCAATACACTTTCTTGAACTTCAGGCGTACCCTTGCTTGCTAAAGCAAGCAAGCTTTTTGCGTCGCTGCCCTTTCCGTATTTTCCGAGTAATTGTAAAGCAATGTTACGGTAAGCACCATTATCGCTCTTAACTGCTGCTAATAAGTTCTTTTGTTGTTTCGCCGGGTCAAGAGTTGTCAATAATTTAAGCGATGCAATTTGACCGTTGATTGATTTGGCTTTTTGGGATTCTTGGAAAAATTTGTTCAGAAACTTGATTGCATCTTGATCATGCTTATTGTCGATCAATGCTTGGGCATAGTCGATACCAAGACCAACCGCATCAAATTTGTCGTAGCTGTAACCTGCAGCAGTTAGTTTTTCCTGGAATAGCGATTCAGAAGCTGTGCCACCTATTTTGCTTAATGCGATTAATGCTGTCCGTTGAAAACCGTCCGAATTATATTTTTTGGTCAATCCCAAAATAGCATTTTCAGCATTTTTATCCTTTAAATCTCCGAGTGCAGTAACTAAGGCAATAGCAGTTTTCTCTGTCGTTGACGCAGCTAAAGCTTTTTCTAATGCTGCTGTCGACTCAGGGGTACGAATAGATACCAGAGTTCTCGCTGCAGCATCGGCAAGATAATCGTTTGCCAAGCAATTTGCGACAGCGGGTATAGCGGTATTATCTGCACATTGACGTAATAGGCGTAGGGCAAAGACCTGATTTGTTGGTTCACTCAATTGCGAGATGGATTTTGCCAAACCTTCAACAAAAACTCTGTTTTGCTGTTCTTTACCTGGTTGATTTACATAGAATGAATAGCTGTTTGCTGCAAATTCTATCGGAGCATTATTGCTTCCCGGTGCTTTAAGTCCCTTGAGGAAAGTGACAACGTCGTCAGACGAAAAACCTTCCAACTCATGCATGGCAAGCAAAAATTTTTCTTTTTCTTCGGCAGGCTGCTGTGCCAATACGTCTGCTATTTTGGTTGCAGTCGTTCTATTTTGTGGTTGCTGAGCGTAAGTTGCACTAGATATAAGAAGCAATACAGTCAGCGAATTGAATATTCTTTTCATTGGGATATCTTTTTAAATAGACCAAGGGCCTCTCATTGGTTGGTGAATCAATCTATTTGCGGCGTCATCATTAATAAATAGCTCGTTTTGAGAGTCGTATTTTAATGATCTGTTTAGTCGCAATGCTGCTAATCCCATGTTGACCAAAGTACAAGAACGGTGTCCATTGATTTCATTCAGTGCAAACTTTTCTCTTGTGCGCACAGATTCCAGGAAGTCGGTAATCTGTGGTGCTGGTTCAGGATATTGTGCAAGTTTTCTTTCCAAATCTGGTATATCTGATTGAAACCCTCTATATAATTTACCTTTTGGACCTTCAATATAGGCTGCCTTTTCATCTTTCGCTTCACCATCTAGAATGATCTGACAACCATCGGCATAGGTAAATGTAATTCGTCTCCATGTGCCCACGGCATCCGGATGTTGCTGCGGAGCATCAACGTCAACAGTAACGGGACTTTCGTTGTCTTTTCCTAAGAAGTATTGAACAGGATCCATATAGTGTTGTCCCATATCTCCTAGGCCGCCGCCATCATAATCCCAATATCCTCTAAAGGTCGTATGTACACGGTGCTTATTATAAGGTTTGTATGGTGCTGGGCCTAGCCAAAAATCGTAGTCAAGTTCCGCTGGTACTTTCTCTTCCGGTAGGTTTTCCTTTCCTACCCAATAAAATTTCCAGTCAAAGCCCGTATGTTTGCTTATCGTCACTTTCAAAGGCCAACCCAACATCCCTGTATCAACTAATTTTTTGATTTTGCTTACGGGAACATTCATTCCATAAAAATCATCCTTAAAACGAAACCAGGTATTTAAACGAAAGATATTACCATGCTGTGCAATGGCTTCTTTCACTTTTTTACCTTCACCGATAGTGCGTGTCATCGGTTTTTCACACCAGATATCTTTTCCTGCTTTTGCCGCTTCAATGGACATCAGTCCATGCCAATGTGGCGGAGTAGCAATATGTACGATATCTACTTCCGGAGATTTAATCAACTCCCTAAAGTCATGGTATTCCTTCACACCACCGCCTAAGTCTGCTTGTGCTGCCGCCAGATGGGTTTTGTCCACATCACAAATAGCTACTGTTTTAGTTCCGGCGTAGCCAAAGTGTCCACGCCCCATATTGCCGACACCAATTACACCTTTGGTTAGATGGTCGCTCGGAGCAAGATAGCCCTGTCCTCCGAGTACAAAGCGTGGTACAATAGAAAATGCCGCAGCACCGACCACGGATTTTTTTATGAAATCACGCCTTGATGAATTCTGTTCTTTCATTTTGGTTGGATTAGTTGTTTTATAATTGATCCACTATTAGGCTGTTAAAAATAACGGCATTGGATATTTAATCTTAAAAATAGATAAAAAACTGATAAATGTAAACTGATAACTAAAATTTTACGTATTGTTTATTTGTGTTTTATTAAAAAATAACAAAAGAATGCTGCTGAATTCATTTCTTTCATATATAGCCACCCCATTATTGCCTATGCTTTGTTGTTTTGTCTGCTAAATTGTTACATTTCAGCTTGGTAACCGACCTGTGGATAGATTCGGAAAGCCCTACCGATCAATTTTTCTCAATCGTTTTCGTAAAAGAGGCTTGATTTCAGTCGAATAATCCAGCATCTTTATGGTCGCTCTGATAGCATTAAATCCTAATGATGAATCTAAGAATACTATTTTTTCTCATTTGCGCGCTATTCCAGTCAATTTCTGGTTCAGCACAATTTAGAATTCCCACATTGGGTCATACCATTTATGAAGGTGTATTTACCGGGAATGGTCTACTGGGAACGATGACTTACTTAGCCGGCAAGAATTCAATGCGCGTTGATATTGGGCGAACTGATGTTTATGATCATCGCGCGAATTCGGCCGATAAATTGTTTGATCAGGCGCGTATGTCGTTAGGTCATTTTGAAATGGAATTTGAAAGCTCGATTGTACAGGCACAAGGAGAAATTTATTTAAAAGATGCTTATGCAGAGGCGAAAGTCAGCACGGATAAGGGCATAATGAGAATTCGGACAACCACCTTGTCGAATGACAATATTATCTTGCTGGAGGTATTTAAAAAAGATTTTAACGGGAATTACCAGCTTACATGGAAACCCGACGAAGCCATCAGCCCAAGGATGGGATTCAGCTATACGCAAAAACCGAAAAACTATCCAGCAAATCCAAAAGGCAGTTTTGGTACACAAGGCGGAATTAAATATTTTGACCAGCCTCTTTTAGCGGGGGGAGGGTATGTAACGGCTTATTGGAGCAAATCTGATAAAGAAGTGGATACCTATTTAATTACTGTAGATTATAGCCAGCATGGGACCGCTTATGTCAAAAAGGCGATTCATTATGTTCGGAATTTTAATGCTCAACAGTTAACGAGAGGACTGGCATCCCATCGCAAGTGGTGGACAAACTATTTTAAAGCATCTACACTGGAGCTGCCAGATACGGTTTATCAGCGGTTTTATGATATGCAACTGTATAAGCTTGCCAGTGCAACAAGGTCAGATAAACCCGCCATGGATTTACAGGGGCCATGGACGAGTCCAACTCCTTGGCCAGCTTACTGGCTTAATCTCAATATGCAACTTGCTTATTCACCAGTTTTCAAAGCCAACCAGCTCGGTATTGCAAACTCGCTGATCCAGATGATTGATCGAAATAAAGATAAGCTAAGACAAAATGTTCCCGAACCTTATCGCTATAACAGTTTGGCTGTAGGTCGCTCCTCGGGACCAAGTCTATGGAGTCCGGTTCTTCTGGCAAAAAATGTTGCGCTGGAAGGCGCTTCCGATGGAGAAAAAGAATTGGGAAATCTCGTTTGGCTTCTGCATAGTTATTATCAGTATTATCGAGCGACCCTTTCGCAGGAAGTATATGATCGCTTGTTCCAGCTACTGAAGGAAGCGATAAATTATCATTTGCACTTATTGGAAAAGGATCAACAGGGGAAATACCATATCGGGGTAAAAACCTATTCACCGGAGTATCCTAAGGGCTACGCTTATGATACAAATTATGACCTTTCCATTTTAAGATGGGGGCTCAAGACACTTATAGAGCTGGATCAAGAAAGGGGCGGTAAGGATAAACTTTATGCGGTCTGGAAAGACGTGTTAGCCAACTTGATTGATTATCCACAAGATGCCGATGGCTTTATGATCGCAAGAGACCTTCCCTATGGTGAGTCGCATCGTCATTATTCGCATCTCATGATGATTTATCCTTTTTACGATATAAACTGGGATCAGGTAAATAATCAAGCACTTATTGAGCGCTCTATTGCACATTGGCAGAGCAAAAAGCAATTGTTGCAGGGCTATTCATTTACGGGGGCTGCCTCTATGTATGCCATGATGGGAAGAGGAGACTCGGCTTTGGCTTCGCTGGATGTGCTATTGCAGAAATATATTAAAGCCAATACACTATATGCTGAAAGCGGTCCGGTGATAGAAACCCCACTGGCAGCGATGGCCAGTATTCAAGAATTGTGTATGCAGTATTGGGATGGTGTATTACGCGTGTTTCCTGCTATTCCTCATAAATGGAAGGATGTTTCCTTTACTAATTTTTTGACAGATGGTGGAAATCTCGTGTCAGCAGAACGGAAAAATGGAAAAACGGCCAACATCCGGATCAAAAGTCAATATGGAGGTCGTCTACGTTTAAAATCCGATATCGGAATACCAGAGGTAAAGATACAAGGAAAAGGTACGTTTGATATAAGGAAAGACGGAATAATTGATCTGAAGCTTGATAAGGGAGCAGTCGCTTTGATCAACGCACATGGATAACCGAGCTTAGAGAAAGGAAGACAGGAAAAGCTGGATAGGCAGATGCTTTGAACCCACGCTCCATATTAAAATGGAGAAAAGAGCTGATTATTAAATATAAATTGACGCGCTCATGCGCTGACCAAATAAAAATAAACGAATAAAAAATAATGAAATTAAAACAACTTTCTGTGTTATTATTGGCCGTTTTGGGCACTTCGACTGTCGTTCAGGCCCAAACAGCAAAACCGAATCTATCCAAAGAGTTCATTCAGCAACAGTTAGATGCTGCAGCAAAGCAAATAAAAGTCCTGGCGAATGAAACGCCGGCAGAAAAGTTTCCAAAAACTTTCGAAAATGGGAAAGAGGTATTTTCTTCATCCAGTTGGTGGTGTTCGGGCTTCTATCCGGGGACATTGCTGTATTTATATGAAGGCACCAAAGATGAGGGATTATTAAAGAAAGCAACTGATAAATTGACGTATCTGGAGAAAGAAAAGAACAACAAGGGTACGCATGACTTAGGATTTATGTTATTCTGTAGTTTTGGAAATGCACTTCGTCTCACGGGCGATACGGAAAAGTATGAGCCAATACTCAGCACTGGTGCGAATTCCCTAGCATCTCGCTATAGTCCCGTTACCAGGACAATCCGTTCTTGGGATCACGGAACATGGCAATATCCAGTAATCATTGATAACATGATGAATTTGGAATTTTTGACACAGGTATCTAAAATGACTGGAGATAAAAAATTCTATGATATTGCGGTAGCTCATGCCGAAACAACCTTGAAAAATCACTTCAGAAAAGATTATAGTTCCTACCATGTGATCGATTATGATAAGAAGACTGGTAAGGCTATTGGAAAAAAAACACATCAGGGTGCATTTGATGAATCGGCATGGTCAAGAGGGCAGGGATGGGCACTCTATGGTTATACGATGATGTATCGCGAAACCAAGAAGAAAGAATTTTTGAAGCAGGCACAGCAAATCGCAAAATATATCTTAAGTAACCCAAATATGCCTGCTGATCTGGTTCCTTACTGGGATTTTGATAAAGATAAAATTGCGCAGTCGGACAAAATGTATCCAAATAAGGACCTTCGGGATGTGTCGGCAGCGGCATTGTATGCATCGGCTTTATTAGAACTTTCGCAATACACAAAGGGAAGTGAGGCTGTGAACTATTTTAACAAAGCAGAAATTATTCTTAAAAACCTGTCGAAGGCGCCTTATCTTGCTCCTTATGGTCAAAATGGCGGTTACATTTTACAACATAGTGTTGGAGCGTTGCCATTGAATTCCGAAATCGATGTGCCTTTGACTTATGCAGATTATTACTATGTTGAAGCCTTGGTGCGTTATCAACGCCTATTGTCAGGAGAGCCAATGATCAAAGAGATCGCTAAATAGGACCATCAAAGAAAGCTTATCGTTGATAAATTAACTCGTTTTAAGTACACAGGTATAGATAAAAAAAGAGATGTTAGAGGCATCTCTTTTTTTATGGGATAGGATGTGGGTTATCTTCAAATATCGCTAAGTTTCAGTGGTCTGGCTAGAATTTGTTGTTTGCTCTGACGGATTGTATCCGAACTGTTTTTTAAATTCCTTACTGAAGTATTTCCTGTCGGAAAAGCCTACGGCATAAGCGATTTCACTGATATTCATTGCGGATGTTAGTAACTCTTTCGCTTTGTTTAGCCTATACGTTTTTACATAATTGTTGAGTGACAAATTGGATATGGCTTTTAGCTTGCGATAGAGGATTGGTGCGCTCATTCCCATTGTTCGCGCTATAAAATTGACATCAAAGCCATCTGATTGGATATTTTCTTCAATCAACTGATTTAGGGATGAGATGAATTGCGCATCAAGTTCATTGTCGAATGAAGTTGTTTTGACTTGAAATCCTTTACTCTTTTTCTGGCTGATAGCCAAGAGATTTTGTGCAGAAAGAAAAAGCTGTTTATTGTCGAAAGGTTTTGTCAAATAGATGTTTGCGCCATGCTCTAAGGCCAAAGTTTGGGAATCGTTGTCGGTTACAGCAGTCAGCAAGATGAATGGTATATGGCAGGTCGTCATATTTGTTTTAATGGCCTGGCATAGCTGAGCACCGTCCATGTAAGGCATCATCAGATCCGAAATAATCAGATCAGGGATATATTCCAATGCTTTAGAAAGGGCTTCCTCACCATTGACAGCAGTAATAATGCTGAAGCTCTCCTCAAATAGACTGACAACGGCTGCTAATAATTCGCTATTGTCCTCTACAATCAAGATGGTCTGCTTTAAGGAAATATCCAGCGTGCCTAGGTTCGTTGTGTTTGCTTCCTCTGTCTCTTTTGTTAATATTTCTAGCGGTATAACTCCGGTTTTTTGGTTTATTTGCTTGGGGAGACTAACAGTAAATACAGTCCATTGGCCTTTTTCATCATTCATCGTTGAGCAGCGAATATCTCCTTCGTGCTGCTGCACAATTTGTTTGGTAAGTGCTAGACCAATACCTGTTCCGATCACGTCATTAGCCTGTTCTTCACGATAGTACTCTTCAAATATTTTAAATTGGTTGTCGGTAGCGATACCGATACCATTATCGATAATACTGATCGCTATTGTGTGATCATTTTCGATAAGATCCAGATAAACTGTGCCATGTTCTGGTGTGTACTTGATCGCATTTGATAAGAGGTTAAACATGACTTTATCAAATTGTACAGTATCTATGGATTGTAGCCCCACAGCATCCAGCTGCCGGATATAGTAGTTGAGGTGTTTTGCTTTTGCAAGGTCATTTAATAGGTAGAATGTATCTTCTATATATTCCCGAAAAGAGATGTCTGTTTTCTTCAGTACAAAGTGTTTGTCATCGAATTTTTTAAAATCCAGTAGCTCGTTGATAACACCCAGGAGTTTACTGGCATTCTTTTTTATCCGTTTTACCTTGTTCTGGGTAGAAGTAAGATTGGCTGTTTCGGAAATAATTTCATCCAAAGGAGCCGTTATCAAAGTCAGTGGTGTACGGATTTCGTGGGATATCTGTGTGAAGAACTTTATTTTCTTTTCCTGTTCTCGTTCTGAGTTGATCAACATCTCACGTTCGACAACAAACTTGATAACAAAATGTACACCGAGAGTAAACAAGCCGGCATACAAAAGATAGGCCCACCAGGTCCTCCAAAAGGGAGGTTTAATATCGATATTGATCCGCAGGGGTATGCTGCTCCAGATACCATCGTTGTTACTGGCGAAAATGGTCAAGGTGTGCATACCTGTAGGAATATTGGTATATCGTATAGAGGGGGTATTTGTTTCAACCCAATCCTTGTCGAAACCTTCGAGCTTATAGCGGTATCTGTTCTTCTGCGGTTTGATGAAATTGGAACCTGAGAAATTAATCGTTACAAAGTTTTCATCGTGTCGGAGTTTGAGCTGGTAGCTGTTGGGGTCTGACGTTTTCTGTAAACGTCCGTAGTTCAATGGCGTGTCTTCGAGAAAGATATTTCGAAAGAGTACTTCGGGGATGTTCTGATTAAAGATAATTTTTCGGGTATCTAGAGAAACTACACCATTTAGTGTCGTGACGGATAGTGTTCCTGCTTTGCTGGCAAAGACTTTGGCACCAAGTAGATTTTTGACCGGTAAACCGTCATATTGATTCAGGAGGTAACGCTGTTTTGTTTTGGGATTGTAGCATATTAATCCATTTTTACTTGTAAGCCACACTTGATTGTTCACAATGATGGGCCAGCCTAAGGAATTGTTTGGAAAACGTGATATTTTGGTAAGCTTATCGTGCTGATCAACATGATAAAGATCTTCTTTTGACGTCAGCCAGATGTCACCATTCGGATGCACATAAAATCCACCCAGGGCTAATGTATCAAGCTGTTTTATTGGTCGTATGTTTGATTCATTCGGTTTTTTGCGAAAAAGTGTCCCGCCTCTAAGAAAATAGGTCTGCTGTTTATGATCAGCTTGGATATCATCAATTGTACCTGTTTTTAATGCAGCATGATACGTTGCAGGTTTTCCTGGCTCCACGATATAGAGCCCTTTGTTGGTTCCAAGGTAAATACGGTGTGTCGGATCGACGTAAATGCTGTAGATGTTATTTTTGAGATTTAGGAGTTCTTTTTCGAGGTAAAAATGCTGTGCATTTCCAGATTGTGCATCGATAATGGAATAGCCGCCGCCATATTGTGCCGCGTAGATTTTATTATCGCGAACATAGAGGTCCTTGATCAGGTTTGACTGGGTTAATTTTGATAAAGGTGAAGTTACTCCAGTTATTTTGTCAATTTTGTTGATTCCTTCTTCTTCTGTTCCGATCCAAAACGCATTTTCTGACTCAGCAAAACTGCCGGTGATATCGCTACTGAGGCTGAGAGCAGTGCGCGAACGTGTTGAGTAATGCTGTATGGGGATGAGATCGGGGTAGATGGCATTGATTCCTCCAAAATAAGTTCCTATCCAAGTGATCTGTTGGCGATCTATGAAGATATCATAGATGGAATTTTGACTCAATGAGTTTTTGACGGAGGTATTGTGTTTATAGTTTAGGAAATGTGGCGAGCCGTTAAAGATGGAGAGTCCTTTTAGTGTACCGATCAAGAGATCTCCTTGTTTGGTTGGGACTATTTTTCTGATGTTATTGCTCAGTAGGTTGCTGTTTGATTCTGTTAAGTTATTCCATTTTTTATCAATGAAGTTGTATTGGAATATTCCGTGCAATTTTGTGCCAACCCACAAGATACCTTGATGGAAATATTGGGCACTGAAAATACGTTCTTTTAACGGCAGCGGGGGAAACATCAGATTCTGGATATGGAAGATCTGATTATTTTGCCATGAAAAAGACTCGATGCCCTTATAACTTGCTACTGTATAGGTGTTGGGGCTGGTTTGGATGATCGATTGCACTCGGGGGCGGTCGAGGATTCTCTTGAGATTGTAGGAGCCAGCTGTCGGGATTGCCTGATAAAGCCCCTTGTCAGTGCATAGAAATATCTGGTCTGATAAAAACTGGATGTCGGTGATGACAATTTTTTCCTGAAAAGGTTTTCCTTGTTTAAATACAGCTTTACGTTTATCGATGTCGAAAATGAATAGTTGGGTTGCCGTAGCGATGAAAAGATGATTCTTTGCATTGATGCCAATCTTATTAATATAATCTACCTTTTTAAAGACGGTATCCTGTACCAAAATATTGGTGATATTCTGGGAGTCATATACAAATAGGTTGGCGCCACCACCGAACCAAAGTTTACCCTGTTTATCCTGCGCAATTGTTAATACTGCCTGTTTATCCAACACATTCTCCTGGCTCAGTGTCTCAAACTTAAGATCCTGAGCATGACAAAGGGAAATGATGGATATCAACAGCAGAAATTGTCGCGATAAAATAGGCAATATGTTCATGGTTATGGGGTATTTGGATCAAATTTAAGATTTTACCCCCAAATATTTATGAATTTCACCCCTCTTAATTTGCGTATAGGCCCATCTTTGACCTAGTTAAACAACCAATTTTTATTATAAAGCTAATTTCCTAAAGTATGGCAAAGTTTTACAAAGTTGGACTGTCTGCTATGATGATGTTTACTGTGGGTGCGAGTATGGCACAGCAGAAAATTTCGATTACGGGGCGGATTACAGACAGTCAAGGTGCACCTTTAGCGGGTGTAACGATTCGAGAAAAGGGTGGAAGTGCTTCTACTTCTACAAACGCTACTGGTACCTATTCATTGTCCGTGAGTTCTAGTGCGACAATTGTCATTTCTTATGTCGGCTATCAAAACCAAGAAGTTGTTGTCAATGGGCGCAATGTCGTCAATGTGACTATGGACGGCACAAGTTCGGTTATTGACGAGGTTGTTGTGGTGGGGTACGGAAAGCAGAAAAAGGAAAAGCTTTTGGGGTCTGTAAGTACAATTGATGCAAAGCAAATTGAAAATAGGCCTGTCACAAATGTTTCTACGGCATTAAGTGGTGTTGCTGCTGGTGTACAGGTAAAACAAGGTACTGGTCGACCAGGCGCCGATGGTGCTACTATTCGCGTACGTGGTATCGGTACAATGAACAATGCTGAAGCATTGGTTGTTATTGATGGAATTGTTGGAACAATGGATGCGGTAAATCCAAATGACATTGAAACAATTTCTGTTTTGAAAGATGCATCTTCTGCTTCAATCTATGGTACACGTGCGGCTAACGGGGTGATATTGATCACAACTAAAAAAGGTAAGGCAAATCAAAAGACACAATTGACTTATTCAGGAATTCTTTCCAAGACCAAACCGATGGGAACACCTGAGTTTGTGTCGGATTACGTACGTCACATGGAGTTAATGAATGAAGGAACCTTCAATTTGGGAAAACCGAATAAGTATGCAGAATCTACAATAGAGCAATGGCGAAAAGCAAATGCGGATCCAAATGGTGTTATGGCTCCTTCGGGTTTGCCAAATTATATTGCTTATCCAAATACAGATTGGACAGATTGGATCTATAACTCGAGCTGGCTTCAGAGTCATAATATTTCCGCAACTGGGGGATCGGAGTCTACCAATTATATGATTTCCGGACGGATTTTGGACAATCCAGGTATTATGCAAAACACTGGTGCCAAAAAGTATGAATTAAGAACGAATCTGAGCACTAAAATTGGAGACCGTTTAACAATTGGGACAAACACTTTTGCATCAACAGAAGATAGAAAAAAAGCAAACGTTGATAATCTTTATAATTTCTTAAGGCAGTCAACCCCAGGTGTATATCCGATGTATGATGGGAAATTTGGAGGAGCTGTAGCCGCTGAAGAGTCCGTTCAATTGAACAATCTGATGCAGTATCTATATGAACCTCAGGGAATGGATAAAGTGTCAAATTTTAACTCCACTATTTTTGCCAATGTTAAAATTATCAAAGGATTAACTTTTGAAACCAAATTCAACTATTTGACACGCTTCAGAGAGCAGACTGGTAGCAGTATTCCTGTAGATAAGTACAATTTTGCAACTGGTGCAATTGTTTTCCCTGCCGGTGTGGCAGCTAATCTTACGCTTTCTCAAAGCTATGAAAATCTTCGTACGTTGACTTTTGACAATGTGCTCCGTTATGAAACAACTATAGGTAAGCATAATATAGGCGCATTATTGGGGCATAATGAGTTCCAAACCAAATGGTACACGTTCTCTGCATCAAAAAGAGGAGTTATCGATCCAACAATTTCTAATATCAGTACAGCAAATGAAATGAATAGCATTGATGGTAACGAATATGAAACCAGTATGCGGTCTTTCTTTGGACGGGTGAATTATGACTTTGATGGAAAATATCTGGTAGAATTCAATTTGCGTCGAGATGCATCCTCCAAATTCGGAAAGGATAAACAGGTCGGTTATTTTCCTTCTGTAGGTTTGGGTTGGTTGCTTTCTAAAGAATCGTTTATGAAAGGTCTAGATCCTTACGTTCAGAACGTTAAATTGCGCGGATCTTGGGGTAAATTGGGGAATGACCGAAATAACGGGGATCCAAACAGTGAGAATTATTTCCCGGCACTTGCTTTCTATGGAAATGTAGGTTATTCCTACGGTGGGTCACAAGTGAGTGGTTTGGAACGGAGCAAATTTGGCAATAGGATGTTAGCTTGGGAAGAAAGTGAAAATAAAGAGGTGGGACTTGAATTCTCTACTTTCAAGAATAAGGCTTATGTCGAGGTGAATTACTATAACAAACTAACCTCCGGAATATTGGTTCCTGAACAATTGCCGCTAACAACCGGCAATACTTCTGCTCCAATTGTCAACTCGGCGGCTATGCGTAATAGTGGTATAGAACTCAATCTGACTTGGAAGGATAAAATAGGTGAAGTGAGCTACAATATCGGTGGTAATTTTGCTTACAATAAGAGTCGCGTGACCAAACTTAAAGGCCAGTTGGTAAGAGGTTGGAATGATGTCAATGGTACGAATAGCTACAGTACCAATATTGGACAGGTATCCAATGCTGTTGGTACAAACCAACGTAATTTGGAAGGGCATACATATAGAGAGTTTTATGTAAGACAGCGCTATAAAGGAAATGGTAGTTACTATTCTAGTGATGGATCGGTAAACCCGAATGGTGGACCTCGGGATGGTATGATCCGTACCGAAGCGGATTACAAGTGGGCTCAGGATATGAAAACGGCGGGTTATAGTTTTTCTCCAGTAAATACTTTGGGTAAAGAACAACTTTATTATGGTGATTTTCTTTATGCAGATTTAAATGGAGATAAGATCTATGGCAATGAGAACGATCTTGATTTCACAGGAACCTCCGATATTCCGAAATATATCTATGGATTTAATCTGGGGTTTTCCTATAAAGGTTTTGATCTACAAATGCTGTGGTCAGGTGAAGGTAAATTGCAATATTATTGGAATGATGAAGGTTATAGCAACAATATTGTTCGTGATGGAAATGGTATTTCAAAACGTGTGGCGGATGACCATTATTTTTATGATCCTGCTAATCCGAGCGACTCTCGTACAAATCTGACCGGATCTTATGCGCGCTTAAAATATAACGGTGAAACAATCAATAACGTAGCGAACAACTATTACCTCTACGATGCAGACTTCATTAAATTAAGGAATTTACAAATCGGTTATACATTTAATAATAGGCTTACCGAGCGTCTGCATGTACGTAATCTACGCGTATACTTCTCTGGTGAGAATCTATTGATGTTTACAAAATTCCCTGGAGCTGATCCAGAAATCGGAGCTGGAGCTAAATATCCAACGATGAAACAATATGCATTCGGTTTGAATTTTGGATTCTAATACTAAGAACAAATGAAGAAAATAATAACTATAGGTATGCGAAGATTATTTACGCATTACAAACAATATAATAAGTGCTTGGGGCGCATATCCATGTTGGCTATCGTTTTAGGGACAATGGGCTCCTGTAAAAAGGATTTATTGGATATCACATCAAACACGCAAGTCCCTGAGGATAAAATGTGGACAACAGATAACTACACCGATCTTGGTGTAAATGGAGTTTATCAGGCATTGCGTTTTGGATATTCAACCGGCGGAACAAATAATCGTGAACTTTACCAATATGATCGTTTATCCAATACGCTGATACCTAGGGGAGGAGATCCTTTGTTGAATGCTACCGCCAATACTTCAACAGGACTTTTTGCCGATGTCTGGAAGGAGTTATATGAAAGTGTACATCGTTCGAATGACGCAATTTATGGAATAAGTAACATTTCCCCTTCTGCACCTGAGAAGAAAGCACGTCTATTGGCGGAAGTGAAGTTTTTAAGAGCATTTTATTACTACAGATTAAATCAATTGTATAGAGGGGTGCCTATATATGACGCTCCAATAAATTACAATGAGGCTACTAAACCTAGAAATACTGAAAAAGAGGTGTGGGATTTTATACTAAAAGATCTGAGTGATTGTATCGCCGAAACTAATTTGCCAACTAAATTTCCAGCTGGAAGTAAAGACTTTGGCCGTATCACGAAGTCTGCTGCCTATGCTTTGCGTGGTAAAGTGTATATGTATCTGCAGGACTGGGATAAGGCGATAGCAGATTTTCAAGCGGTTAAAGATGCAGGTCATCAACTATTTTCAGATTATAAGACTTTATTCACTGCCGCCAACGAAAAATCTGATGAGATGATTTTTTCCATTCAGAACATTGCATTAGATAATTATGGATCGACCATGCAATTCTATTTTGGTAGCCGTTCAGCGTTTGGTTCCAATTGGGACAGCTATTTGGTTAGTCCGGATTTTGTTGACTTATACGAGAACAAAGATGGCAGTAAATTTAACTGGGATGATGTAATCCCGGGCTATAACGCTATGGTACCAGCGAAGAGAGAAATCTATTTCGTACGTGACAATGTACAGCAAGTAGCGCAGGCCAATAACAAACCCGCTAAATACACAGATTTGATCGATCCAAAACGAGGACTTGATTTTGGGCTGTATTTACAAAATGGAAATGAGGCCCGCTTAAAGAAAGCCTTCGAAAATCGAGACCCACGTTTAAGTGCCAATGTCATTTTACCCTACTCTACTTTCGTGGGAATGAATGGTACGGCGGATCAAACGTTCACGTCTAGATGGCCACATATTGAGCAATTGAACAATGTTTTTGACCTAAGGACGGATATTGAAAGTCAGTTTTTCTACCTGCCGCGTAAATTTGTATATGAAGGCGGTAAACCTCCTATTCCAAGCAGGGTTGCAGGTGATATTGATTATCCGGTGATACGTTACGCAGATGTGTTATTATTATGGGCCGAAGCCTTAAATGAAAAAGGACAAACAGGACCTGCTGTCGATAAAGTCAATGAGGTCCGCGCTCGTGCTAAAGTAGGGCTGTTGAATAGTTCTGCAGCCACGACTGTGAGTGGCAAAACCGATCTAACTAGCCGAATTCGTAACGAACGTAGGCGAGAACTTTTTGGAGAAGGGGTTATCTATTTTGATGAGTTAAGGTGGAAATCCTGGAAGGAGCAGGTATTTAGTGGTAATGCTGGAAACAAACAACCTTGGGGTGCTATTGTAGATAAATATACCTATTTAGGAGATCAGCTTTATACATGGCCTATCCCTGAATTGGAAAGGCAACGAAATACCAGTTTAACACAAAATACAGGTTGGTAAAAGAAAACTAAAAGACTTCCCACGTAAAAAAGTTGTTATCAATCGCTCATGCAATCGTTTGCTAGAGCGATTGATTTATTTAGGTTTGTTTTTTTAGGTTAAATTAAAGATTTTTAATGTTTTGTGCAGCATTATCAAGCTCACATTAATTTATAAACCATTATCGAATGAAGAGAAGATTCCTATTAAAATTGTTAGGCGGAGCTGGATTTGGCGTATTAACTGCGTCTCTACCAATAGAAGCAGAGGCAAGCAGTTTGGACAATAAGACAAGCGTTAACGAAAACGATCGCACCTATTGGGTATCTGTCTTACATAAGATGGCTGCTCCAATATTAGGTAATATCAGCAAGCAGCAGTGGCGTAAAAATATGCCGATGGAGGTGAGCCCGACTTTTGATAGTAGGGACCCTGGAGTCGGATACCTAGAAGCGTTTGGACGTTTGCTGGCAGGAATGGCACCCTGGTTGGCATTACCGGATGACGTCACTGAGGAAGGAAAATTGCGAAAAAAATTACGCGATCAAGCATTACTCGGTATACAGTATGGTGTAGATCCTAAATCACCGGATTATTTTACCTGGCGAGGTCCGTCGTCTCAAACACTCGTAGATGCAGCACATCTTGCGCTGGCTTTTCTGAGAGCTCCAAAAGCTTTATGGGAACCATTGGGCCCAATTACAAAGAAAAGAGTGGTCGAAGAGTTTAAACTGCTGCGTAAGATTAAGCCGAATGAAAGTAATTGGCTGCTGTTTGCTGCAATGACAGAAACATTTCTTTACAGCATAGGTGAGGAATGTGCGCGAGAAAAGATCGATTATGCCGTCAATAAATTTGATCAGGAATGGTATGTGGGAGATGGCTGGTATAGCGATGGCGCCCATTTTAGTTTTGATCACTACAACGGGTACGTAATCCATTGCATGCAGGTTGAGTCGCTGCGTCATAATATCCCAGCGGGTGGAAAATACAAAGAGATGTATGAGCGGGCATACAAACGGATGCAGCGTTATGCGCATCATTTGGAACGCATGATTTCCCCAGAAGGCCATTATGTTGTCGTTGGCCGTTCATCAACTTATAAGAATGCTGCTTTTCAGCCGCTAGCAACAGTCGCTCTAGAAAATAAGTTGCCCGAAGACATCTCGAAGGGTCAGGTCAGGGCAGCGTTGACGACTATACTTCGACATATTTATATTGACAAAACCTTTGCGCCATCTGGATGGCTACGTATGGGCGTGGTGGGTGATAAACAATCCAATCTCGCAGATTATTATACAAATGCAGGTTCAATGTATGTAGCTTCCTTGTCGTTTTTGCCATTAGGACTACCAGCAAACGACGAGTTCTGGACCTGTGCTCCACAACCATGGACCTCCCAAAAATGCTGGAATGCTGAGCAATTTCCCAAAGACTATTATGTAAGTTATTAAACGAAAAAGAATAAAAAGCAAAAGATTAAGGATTGGATAAAATGAAGATACAACACTATATTACGGGAGCTTTAATGATCGGGCTAGGAATGCAGGGAATTTCCTGTTCCAGTCAGCGAAACCTAGGAGCAGTGAAATTGGGACTTGACAAAGAATTTGTTCGCACAAATTTGGAAGATGCACATAAACAAATCGCCTACCTTGCCGCATCGATCAATGAATCGGATATGCCGACGACGTATAAAGATGGTAAATATGTGAATTGGGGTTCAAGTTGGTGGTGCTCGGGCTTTTATCCCGGTACAGTGTTATACTTATACGAGTATACCAAGGATGAAAAACTTTTGACGGAAGCAAAAAGCAAATTAAAAGAACTCGAGAAGGAAAAGAACAACAAGGGAACACATGATTTGGGCTTTATGTTGTACTGCAGCTTTGGGAATGCGTTACGCTTGACGGGAGATTCGGCTGCATATAAGGAAATTTTAAGTACCGGAGCAGCCTCGTTGGCAACACGTTTTCACGAAGCACCCAAAACTATCCGTTCATGGGACGGTGGAAAAAACTGGGATGGGCAGCCTTGGACCTATCCGGTAATCATCGACAATATGATGAACCTGGAGTTTTTGACGGAAGTTTCCAAGATGACAGGTGATAAGCGCTATCGTGATATCGCTATAACGCATGCAAATACAACAATGGTCAATCACTATCGAAAAGATTATAGTTCCTATCATGTCGTGGATTACAATCCAAAAGATGGACGTATTATTTCGAGAAAGACTGCCCAAGGTGCTTTTGACGAGTCTGCATGGGCTAGGGGACAGTCTTGGGGACTTTATGGTTATACGATGATGTATCGTGAGACCGGCGACAAGAAATATTTGGAGCAAGCGCGGCATATTGCGCAGTTTTATCTGAATCATCCCAACCTTCCAAAAGATCTAATTCCCTATTGGGATATGGACCAAAACAAGCTTACACCGGACAGTAAATATTATAGCCAAAAAGATCTTCGCGATGTGTCGACAGCTTCAGTAACGGCCTCGGCTTTGCTGGAATTGGCACAATACACAACAGGTAGTGAAAGCCAGCTCTATATTTCAAAGGCCGAGCAGATGTTGCGGTCTTTATCATCTAAACCCTACAAAGCAGATTATAAAGAAGCAGGGGGATATATCTTGAAACATAGCGTCGGTTCTATTCCACATAAAACAGAGGTAGATGTGCCTTTAACCTATGCCGATTACTATTATGTAGAAGCATTGGTGCGGTATAATCGATTGCTCCGTGGAGAAAAGGTAATTAAACAATAGAAATTAGCATACGCATACCGTACTTAAAATCGGATACCCATTGTTTTTAAGTAAGGTATGCGTATGCAAGCCTTAAATTATATTACTTATCGGATCGTTTAAGTCTTGAAACAAAAAGGCACCTCTTTTAAGAGGTGCCTTTTTGTTTTACAGATGACCACGTAGAGTATTGCTTTTTGATTAGTGCAGATTTTAAATAAATATTATCCGTAGATAAATCGGATATTATACGCTTTCATCCGAATGAGGTCCCTATTAATTCCGTATGAAGTCCCTATAAACTCCCTGTTATTTAATAAAATCCTATTAATTTATTGCCTTCCTTAACAGGAGTGCTCAAACTTAACTTTTGTAGCGTTAAAGCCTAGATTTTGTATCTTTATCCCTATGACCGATATCCAGAAGAGATTTGACCGTATACTCGCTATTTATATGCATCTGCAAGCTAAACCTGTTGTGACAGCTGCAGCGTTGGCAGAAAGATATGAAGTAAGTCAGCGTACCATTTATAGAGATATTCGTTCCCTGATGCAGGCAGGGGTACCTATTTATGGTGAAGCGGGAAGCGGTTATTCTTTGGTGGAGGGATATAAGATGCCACCTTTGCAATTTACAAGGGAAGAGGCATTGAGTTTTGTCGCAGCAGAGAAATTAGTTGAAAAATATACGGACCGGAATCTTGCTCATCATTTTACCACGGCATTGCTGAAAATGAAAGCTATATTACGGGGCAACGAAAAAGAACAGGTAGCCTTAGTTGGGGATAACTTTCTGGTGCGCGGTGGGCGTCATCAATTCAATGAGAAGCTAACCCATGGCACCAATATTCTGATCGAAAGCATCGCAGCAAAGAAATGTGTGGAAATCTATTATTCCAAACCTTCCGATAAAACTCCAGAAAGGCGTGAAATCGAAGCTGTGGGTATTTTTGTGGAGAGCAAGTTTTGGTATGTACTTGCTTTTTGTAGATTGCGACAAGATTATAGGCAATTCCGCTTGGATAGAATAAACAATATTAGAATACTTGCTGAAGATTTTGGAAAAGAGCATCCCGAACTATCTTTCTTTCTGAGTAAGCGGCATGAAGTGCCAACAACCAAAGTGGTGGTGCAAGTGGATAAAGAAATGGCTAGGTATATGGAGTGGGATCGTCACTATTTTGGTTTCCAAGAAGAAATTGTAACCGATAACTATGTGGAAATGCATTTTGACTGCATGAATATGGAGAATGGGTTTGCGCGCTGGTATCTGATGTTTGCGGATAAAGGTCGCATAATTGAACCCGAATCGCTAAAAGATGTTGTCAGAGGTTTGCTTTCATCTGCTTTGGAGCAAGTTTAGCTGTAAATGAAGTAATCAGGATTCTTTACTATGGTAAAGGAAAAACTTGTTCGGCGGAAAGGAAGGATGCCGAACAAGTTAAACTGTAAATTGTACTAAAAAGTTTTTGATCCATGTCAGGAGAAAACTTCCGTTGTCTGTATCAGTTATTAACCCCTTTCCCAAAAAAATGGTGGTTGGATACCCAGTAAGCGTAAATAGACAAAAGCTTGACCACGATGGTGGATCTCGTTGTCAATAAAATAAAATATGCTATGGATAATGGGGGATTTGTATTGTCCAAATAAATTGAACTCTTCGGCAAAACGTTCTTCTGGAATTTGATTGAACAGTTCACTGATCTGAGGAGTAGCTTCATCCCAAGCCTGCAGTAATTGTGCTTTGGTCGAATAACTGAGATTCTCGTTGAGTTTGCCACTTTTGTTGTTGACAATTTCCTGGAGACCTGGAACAGCAATACCCAGTAGCTCCTTAATCATATCTGCAAAAGTGCGCATGCCTTCTACCTTGTAATTGAACAATCCTTCTTCTGGAAATTTTTCAATAGTCTGTCTTGTTAGGTTTCTATGGCCTAGCCAATGTTGAAGTAGCTCGTTCTTCGAAATGATTTCTGTTTTCATGATTTTTGTATTTAAAATTTTAGTAAGCGATACATCACCTGACGTGTTGTATGACAGTTCAAAATTAGCGCAACTTATGACAGCTGTATGGCAGTATGGATTTGGGTGCTAATTTTATTTTTTTTGGGGCATTATTCGATGTAAGGAATCTTGAAAGGACAAATCGTAAAAATAGGGGAGTGGTTTTAAAAGAAGTAGAAAATAAAAAAAAATAATTCACTAATTATTTGACAGTTATAAAAATGTTTGTAACTTTGCAGTCCCTTAATGGGAATAGTATGTCTTGAGCGAAGCCCTACTGCTTCGAAGGACTTTTAATTAATTAATTTACAACATGTCAGGTATTATTGGAAAAAAAGTAGGAATGACGAGCCTGTTTAACGCTGATGGGAAAAATATTCCTTGTACAGTGATTCAGGCCGGGCCGTGCGTGGTTACGCAGATACGTACGGAAGAAAAGGATGGCTACTCGGCAATTCAACTTGGTTTCGACGAAGCTAAGGAGAAAAACACGACAGCTCCTTTGAAAGGGCACTTTGCGAAAGCAAACACAACGCCTAAGCGTAAGTTGGTAGAGTTTAAAACTTTCCCAGATGCAAAACAACTTGGTGACGTAGTTGACGTTACACTTTTCGAGGAAGGCGAATTCGTAGATGTAGTTGGTACTTCAAAAGGTAAAGGTTTCCAAGGTGTAATGAAACGTCATGGATTTGGTGGTGTAGGTGGTGCGACTCACGGTCAGCACAACAGATTACGTGCTCCAGGTTCATTAGGTGCTTCATCATGGCCTTCACGCGTATTCAAAGGTATGCGCATGGCTGGTCGTACAGGTGGTGACAGAGTTAAAGTTCAAAACTTACAGGTGTTGAAAGTTTACGCTGAGCAAAACCTTATCGTTGTTAGTGGTTCCATTCCAGGAGCTAAAGGTTCTTATGTAATCGTAGACAAATAGTAGAGATGGAAGTTAAAGTTTTAAATTTATCAGGTAAAGAAACAGGTGCCAAGGTGCAACTTCCTGAGTCGGTATTTGGGTTAGAGCCTAACGATCATGCGATCTATTTGGATGTGAAACAATACTTAGCGAACCAACGCCAAGGAACTCACAAATCTAAACAACGTAACGAAATCGCGGGTTCTACTCGTAAATTACACAAACAAAAAGGTACTGGTGGTGCTCGTGCGGGTTCTATCAAATCTCCATTGTTTAATGGTGGTGGTCGTGTATTCGGTCCTCAACCTCGTGACTACTCGTTCAAATTGAACAAAAAATTGAAACAAGTAGCACGTAAATCAGCGTTATCTTACAAAGCAAAAGATAATAACATTGTGGTATTGGATGAAGTAAAATTCGATGCTATCAAAACTAAAAACTATGTTGCTTTAATAAATGCGTTGAACGTAGCTGATGAGAAAACATTGTTGGTATTACCAGCTTACGATGAGATTGTTTATAAATCAAGCAGAAACTTGAAAAAAGCAAAAGTTATTGTTGCAGCTGATTTAAATACATATGATGTATTGAACGCAACAAAATTATTGTTGACTACAGATTCTGTTAAAACTTTGGAGGAAGCATTAGCTAAGTAATATGGAAATTATTAAAAAACCTATCTTGACTGAGAAAGCTTCTTTGTTAACGGAAAAATTAAACCGTTACGCTTTCAAAGTAGATCACAGAGCAAACAAAATCCAGATTAAAGCAGCTGTTGAGGCTATGTTTGGTGTTACAGTTCTTGCTGTAAACACTGCAGTAGTAGCTGGTAAAGCAAAAAGCCGTTACACAAAAGCAGGTTTCGTATCTGGTAGAGCTCCTAAGTATAAAAAGGCTGTCATTACGATTAAAGACGGCGAAACTATTGACTTTTACAGTACTATATAATACAAAATGGCAGTTAAAAGATTCAAACCGGTAACCCCTGGTACTCGTTTTAGAGTAGGCGCTGACTACTCTGATGTTACTACAAACGTTCCTGAAAAATCGTTAGTAGTAAAAATCAACAAGAAATCAGGCGGTCGTAATAACTCCGGTAAAATGACTATGCGTTATCTCGGTGGGGGACATAAAAAAGTATACCGATTAATTGATTTCAAACGCGATAAAAAAGATATCCCTGCAAAAGTAGCTACTATCGAGTACGATCCAAATCGTACTGCTCGTATTGCCTTGTTGCATTACGCTGATGGTGAAAAACGTTACATCCTTGCTCCAGCTGGTTTAGTAGTTGGTCAAACTGTAATCGCAGGTGATAAAGTTGCCCCAGAAGTTGGTAATACATTACCATTAGCAAACATTCCATTGGGTTCTATCATCCACAACATTGAATTAAATCCTGGTCAAGGTGGTTCAATTGCTCGTTCGGCTGGTACTTATGCTCAATTGTCTGCTCGTGATGGTAAATATGCCATCATCAAATTGCCTTCGAGCGAAACACGTATGATCTTATTGACTTGTGTTGCTACAATTGGTTCAGTATCGAACCATGAAAGATCTAACCAAGTGTTAGGTAAAGCAGGTCGCAAACGTTGGTTAGGTCGTCGTCCAAGAGTTCGTGGTGTTGCGATGAACCCAGTAGATCACCCTATGGGTGGTGGTGAAGGCCGTACTTCAGGAGGTCACCCACGCTCACGTACAGGTGTATTAGCTAAAGGCTTCAAAACACGTTACAAGAAGAAAACATCGAATCGTTACATCATTGAGAGAAGGAAAAAATAATGGCTCGTTCAATTAAAAAAGGTCCTTATATCGATCACAACTTAGAAAGAAAAGTTCTTTCTATGAATGAAACTAACAAAAAGTCAGTTATCAAAACATGGTCTCGTAGATCAATGATTTCACCTGATTTTGTTGGCCATACCTTCGCAGTGCACAACGGGAATAAATTTATCCCTGTTTATGTAACAGAGAATATGGTAGGTCACAAGCTTGGTGAATTCGCGCCTACGCGTACATTCAGAGGCCACGCAGAAAAGAAAAAATAATAGGTAATGGAAGCAACAAAAAAACTTAAAAAGTCTGTCTTAATTAGACAACGTAAAGAGCAAGAGAAAGCTCAACAAGGAGGAGCTTCGGATGCCAAATTATTGAACTGCCCGACTTCGCCTCGTAAGATGCGTTTGGTGGTAGACTTAATTCGCGGTCAACGTGTTGAAAATGCAATTTACATTTTGAAACACTCAAGTAAAGAAGCTGCTGCTCGTGTAGAAAAATTATTATTATCTGCAATCAAAAACTGGGAAGCCAAAAACGAAGGTAAATCAGTGGAAGAAAGCGAACTATATGTAAAAGAAGTATCAGTAGGTGGTGGTCGTCAATTGAAAAGATTGCGTCCGGCTCCTCAAGGTCGCGGATACAGAGTTCGTAAACGTTCAAATCACGTTACGTTGGTAGTTGATAGCAAATTAAACGTTGAACAAAACTAATTTATTGAGAAATGGGACAAAAAGCAAATCCAATAGGTAGCAGATTAGGAATCATCAAAGGTTGGGATTCTAACTGGTTCGGAGGTAAAAACTATTCCGATAAATTAGTTGAAGACGAAAAAATCAGAAAATATCTTTCTGTTCGTATTGCAAAAGGTGGTGTAGCTAAAGTTGTTATCGAAAGAACTTTAAAACGTATCACTGTTACAATTCACACTGCTCGTCCAGGTATCGTTATCGGTAAAGGTGGTCAAGAAGTTGACAAGATCAAAGAAGAGTTGAAAAAACTGACTAAAAAGGATGTTCAAATCAACATTTTCGAGATCAAACGCCCTGAGTTAGATGCTAAGCTAGTAGCTGAAGGTGTCGCTAAACAATTAGAGGCGCGTATTTCATTCCGTCGTGCAATGAAAACTTCAATCGCTTCTACGATGCGTATGGGTGCAGAAGGTATCAAAATCATGTGTTCTGGCCGTTTAGGTGGTGCTGAAATGGCGCGTACTGAACAATACAAAGAAGGAAGAACTCCTTTACACACATTGCGTGCTGATATCGACTACGCTTTAGCTGAAGCATTGACTACATACGGTAAAATTGGTATCAAAGTTTGGATCTGTAAAGGTGAGGTTTACGGTAAACGTGATTTATCTCCAAACATTGGTCAAGCATCTGGTGTAAAATCACGTGGCAACCACGAAGGTGGTGGCGAACGTCGTGACAACCGTAACAACAAAGGTGGTCGCGGTGGAAACAACCGTGGTGGAAACAACCGTGGTGGAAGCAACCGTGGTCCGAAAAAAGATTAATAGTTATTTAGATTACAACAAAAACCTGCTGAAAAAGCAGATTTAAAAAGTATACGAACATGTTACAGCCAAAAAGAACGAAGTTCAGAAAGATGCAGAAAGGCCGCATGAAAGGTAACGCTTCTCGTGGAGCGGAGTTAGCTTTCGGTTCTTTCGGTATCAAAACAATGGAGCAAGCATGGATCACTAGTCGTCAAATCGAGGCAGCTCGTATTGCGGTTACACGTTATATGAAACGTGAAGGTCAAGTTTGGATTCGTATTTTCCCTGACAAACCTGTTACGAAAAAACCTGCAGAGGTACGTATGGGTAAAGGTAAGGGTGCTCCAGAATACTGGGTAGCAGTAGTACGCCCAGGCCGTATGTTATTTGAAGCAGAAGGTGTGCCTTTGGAAATTGCCAAAGAAGCTTTACGCCTTGCAGCTCAAAAACTTCCGGTTCAAACTAAGTTTGTGATTCGTAGAGACTACGTTGAAGCATAAAAATCTTGGTAATGTCATCATTTAAGCGTTAGGGCCGTTACCCCTAACGCTATATATAAAGCGATGATAACCCAAATAACAACTGAAAAAACATGAAAAATTCAGAAATTTTAGAATTATCTAATGAGGACTTAAAAGCTCGTCTTGTAGAAGAGAAAACAGCCCTTACAAAATTGAAATTTGCACATGCTGTTTCAGCTATTGAGAACCCTAACGTGATCAAAGCAGCACGCAAAACTATCGCTCGTATCAGTACAGAGATCAGTGCACGCAAAGCTGCAGCTAAAAATGAAACAGCCTCTGAGGCGTAAAATTTAAAGTCGAAATGGAAAGAAATTTAAGAAAAACAAGAATCGGCTTAGTAGTTAGCAACAAGATGGACAAGTCTATCGTGGTATCAGTGGAACGTAAAGTGAAACACCCGATCTATGGTAAGTTCGTTAAAAAAACTACTAAATTTAAAGCTCATGACGAAACTAATACCTGCGGTATCGGCGATACGGTATTAATTATGGAAACTCGTCCGCTGAGTAAAACAAAAAACTGGAGATTAGTAGAAATTATAGAAAGAGCTAAATAACATGGTACAACAAGAATCAAGACTTAATGTAGCTGACAATAGCGGTGCTAAACAAGTTTTAGTAATCCGTGTATTGGGCGGTACGCGCAAGCGTTATGCATCAATCGGAGATAAGATTGTTGTATCGGTGAAAAGCGCTATGCCTTCAGGAAACGTGAAAAAAGGTTCCGTTTCTAAAGCAGTAGTGGTTAGAACGAAAAAGGAAATCCGTCGTAAAGATGGTTCATACATCCGTTTCGATGATAACGCCGCTGTATTATTAAATAATAATGATGAACCACGTGGTACACGTATCTTTGGCCCTGTTGCTAGAGAGTTGCGTGAGAAACAGTTCATGAAAATTGTATCATTAGCACCGGAGGTTTTATAATTATGGCACAGAAAACAAAAACAACTACGCACAAAATCAAAATTAAAAAAGGTGATTTAGTGAAAGTTATCGCTGGTAACTCTAAAGGTGTTCAAGGAAAAGTATTAACTGTTTTAGTGGATAAAAATAGAGCTATCGTTGAGGGCGCTAACATCGTAAAAAAACACACTAAACCAAGTGCAGCTAATCCTAATGGTGGTATCATTGAGAAAGAAGCTGGTATTCACATCTCTAATTTAGCTGTTATCGATCCTAAAACAGGTGCAACTACACGTGTAGGTCGTAAGTTAAATGCAGATGGTAAATTAGTTCGTTACGCTAAAAAATCAGGGGAGGAAATTAAATAATGACTTACGTACCAAGATTAAAAGTGAAATATGCGGAGGAAATCCGTAAAGCACTTCAAGAAAAATTTCAGTATAAAAGTATTATGCAGGTTCCTAAACTTGAGAAAATCGTTGTTTCACAAGGCGTAGGAGCTGCAACAGCTGACAAAAAATTAATCGATAACGCTATCGCTGAGTTGACTTTAATCACAGGTCAACAAGCCGTTGCTACAAAATCGAAAAAAGATATTTCAAACTTTAAATTACGTAAAGGTATGCCTGTAGGGGCACGTGTTACTTTACGTGACAACAATATGTTTGAGTTCTTGGACCGTTTGGTAGCAGTATCGCTTCCACGTATTCGTGACTTCCGCGGTATCAACGATAAAGGCTTTGACGGACGTGGTAACTATAACTTAGGTATCACTGAGCAAATCATTTTCCCTGAGATCAACATTGACAAAATCAACAAGATCCAAGGTATGGACATCACTTTCGTGACTTCAGCTCAAAATGATGTTGAGGCTTTAGAATTGTTGAAACAATTCGGTTTACCATT
Source organism: Sphingobacterium sp. 40-24 (assembly GCF_001899705.1). NCBI lineage: Bacteria > Pseudomonadati > Bacteroidota > Sphingobacteriia > Sphingobacteriales > Sphingobacteriaceae > Sphingobacterium > Sphingobacterium sp. 40-24. The sequence goes on from NZ_MKWH01000055.1 coordinate 258,616, forward strand.
TAAAAATCAAAATACTAATAACAATGGCTAAAGAAGGATTAAAAGCACGCGAAGTAAAACGCGCTAAATTGGTAGCTAAATATGCGGCAAAACGTGCAGAATTAAAAGCTGCTGGCGATTACGTTGCATTAGATAAATTGCCTAAAAATGCTTCTCCAGTACGTTTACACAATCGTTGTAAATTGACTGGTCGTCCTAAAGGATATATGCGTCAATTCGGTATCTCTCGTGTAACATTCCGTGAGATGGCTTTAGATGGCAAAATCCCAGGGGTGAAAAAAGCTTCTTGGTAATTAAAAAAAAATACTTAATTTTGCCCGGGCAATTCAACTGAGGATTGCCGGGGTTTTTGCATTTTAAAATTGTTTAACAGATAGAAGGTCTCATACCAATGGTTGGGAGGGAAACCGCTGTCACAAATTTTCATATATAATGACTACAGATCCAATTGCGGATTACCTTACACGAGTAAGGAATGCCATCAAGGCCAACCACAGGGTTGTTGAAATTCCTGCATCGAACCTAAAAAAAGAGATCACTAAAGTTCTTTTTGACAAAGGTTACATTGCTAATTACAAATTCGATGAGAATGGCGTACAGGGTACGATCAAAATCGCATTGAAATATAATCCAATTAGCAAAATTCCGGCTATTCGTACGTTGACACGTGTGAGTAAACCTGGTTTAAGAAAGTATGCAAGCGTTGATACTATGCCTCGTGTTTTGAACGGTTTAGGTATTGCTATCTTGTCAACATCGAAAGGTGTAATGACAGATAAGGAAGCTAGACTTCAAAATGTTGGTGGTGAAGTTTTATGTTACGTTTATTAATCTAGGTAAAAGCACAAAGAAATGTCAAGAATTGGAAAAGCGCCTATCGCTATCCCTGCTGGGGTAACTGTTACTATTTCGGACAAAAACTTAGTTTCAGTAAAAGGTCCTAAAGGCGAATTAACACAACAAGTTGACCGTGACATCACGATTGCTCAAGAAGAGGGTAATATCGTTGTAACACGTCCAACTGATCAAAAGAAACACAAAGCATTACACGGTCTATACCGTTCCCTGTTGGCTAACATGGTTCACGGTGTGACTGAAGGTTACAAAACTACGCAAGAGTTAGTCGGTGTAGGTTACCGTGCTTCAAGTACTGGTAATGTATTAGAGTTAACTTTAGGTTTCTCTCACCAGATTGTTTTTGTATTGCCAAACGAGGTTAAAGTATCAACTACTGCTGACAAAGGTAAAAACCCTACAATCACTTTAGAGTGTGCTGACAAACAATTGATCGGTCAGGTAGCGGCTAAAATCCGTGGCTTCCGTAAACCAGAACCTTACAAAGGAAAAGGTGTCAAGTTTGCAGGTGAAGTATTGAGAAGAAAAGCAGGTAAATCAGCTAAAAAATAATAATCATGGCAGGACAAAAAGCATCTCGTAGAGAGAGAATCAAAAAAGGAATCAGAAAAAACCTTGCTGGAACGTCTGAACGTCCACGTTTATCGGTTTTTAGAAGTAACAAAGGTATCTATGCGCAAATCATTGATGACAATGCAGGCAAAACATTAGTTGCTGCATCTAGCTTGTCAAAAGAGTTTGTTGCATCTGGTAACAAGGTTGATCAATCTAAAGCTGTAGGTAAATTGGTGGCTGAAAAAGCATTAGCAGCAGGTATTAATAAAGTAGTTTTTGACCGTAATGGGTACTTATACCATGGCCGTATCAAATCTTTGGCTGAAGGTGCTCGCGAAGGCGGTTTAGACTTTTAATCATAGAAAGAAATGGCATTAAGCAATATAAAAAGAGTAAAATCAAGCGAAATTGAATTAAAAGATCGCTTAGTAAGTATCCAACGTGTAGCTAAAGTTACTAAAGGTGGTCGTACTTTCAGCTTCTCTGCAATTGTTGTAGTAGGTGATGAAAACGGTATCGTTGGTTACGGTTTAGGTAAAGCTAAAGAGGTAACTGAAGCAATCACGAAAGGTATCGATGACGCAAAGAAAAATTTGGTAAAAGTTCCTATTATCAAAGGTACTGTTCCGCACGCACAATATGGTAAATATTCTGGTGGTTCAGTTTTGATTAAACCAGCTGTAGGTGGTACAGGAGTTTTAGCAGGTGGTGCAATGCGTGCAGTATTGGAGTCTGCTGGTATCAAAGATGTATTGGCTAAATCATTAGGTTCTTCTAACCCACACAACGTGGTAAAAGCAACTGTAACTGCTTTAGCAGATATGCGTGATGCGTATACAGTAGCACAACACCGCGGTGTCGATTTGAATAAAGTATTTAACGGTTAATTATCATGGCAAAAATCAAAATCACCCAGATAAAGAGCGTTATCGACAGAAGCGAGCGCCAAAAGAAAACTATTGAGGCATTGGGTTTGAAAAGAATCAACCACTCAGTAGAAGTTGAAGCTACTCCATCAATTATTGGAATGGTACGTAAAGTAAACCATTTAGTAGCTATCGAAACTATTTAATATTAGCATATGGAAGAGGTCTTTGGGCTTCTTCCATTACTTGTTATTAATAATCATTATTTTTTAATCGCTAGTACCTGTTTAGTGAGAGCGAAGGGCTAGCACAATTTAGTTTAAAAATGAACTTAAGTAATTTAAAACCTGCAAAAGGTGCAGTAAAAAGTAGCAAACGTATTGGCCGTGGTACTGGTTCTGGTCGTGGTGGTACTTCAACACGTGGTCACAAAGGTGCTGGTTCTCGTTCAGGTCACTCTACGAAAATCGGTTTCGAAGGTGGTCAAATGCCTTTGCAACGTCGTGTGCCTAAATTTGGTTTCAAAAACATCAACCGTGTTGAGTATAATGGTGTAAACTTAGATACTTTACAAGCGTTGATCGAGAAATACAATTTAACAGCTGTAGATTTCGACGCATTGAAAGCTCATGGTTTAGTGTCTAAAAATGACAAAGTTAAAATCTTGGGTCGCGGTGAGTTGAAAGCTAAAGTTGAAGTAACAGCGCACGCGTTTACTGCTTCTGCTCAAAAAGCTATTGAAGCTGCAGGCGGTTCTATCGTTAAAATTTAATAAATGAAGAAACTAATCACAACCTTAACCAATATTTGGAAAATCGATGATTTACGTACGCGTATTCTAAATACCTTACTTTTTCTTTTGATTTACCGTATTGGATGTCACGTGGTATTACCAGGTGTAAATCCTCATGCTTTGGCTTCTGGTCAAAAAGAGGGTTTATTGGGCTTACTGGATATGTTTGCGGGGGGATCATTCTCTCGTTCGGCTATCTTTGCTTTAGGGGTAATGCCATATATCTCGGCATCCATTGTTGTTCAATTGCTGGGCATCGCGGTTCCTTACTTCCAAAAGATGCAGAAGGAAGGGGAAAGTGGTCGTCAAAAAATGAATCAAATTACTCGCTATTTAACTTTAGGGATTACTTTGCTTCAAGCTTTTGCTTATGTACGTACTCAAATCGAGCCAAGTGCTAAGACAATAGCTGACCCATTATTCACTATTCTGACTGCTATAGTTTTGACAGGCGGTACTTTATTTGTGATGTGGTTAGGAGAGAAAATTACGGATAAAGGTATCGGTAATGGTATTTCTTTGATCATCATGACTGGTATTATCGCTCAATTGCCAAGTGGTATCACTGCGGAATGGGTTTCTAGAATGGCGAAAGGTGGTGGTGGTCCAATTCCATTGTTGCTTGAATTTGTAGCTTTGTTCTTTGTTGTGATCTTTACGATCTTGATCGTACAAGGTGTTCGTAAGATCCCTGTACAATACGCGAAGAAAATCGTTGGAAACAAGCAAGTCGGTGGAGTACGTCAGTATATACCGTTAAAGGTAAATGCTGCAGGTGTAATGCCTATCATTTTTGCGCAGGCAATCATGTTTGTGCCAATGAGTTTAGGACAGTTCTTCCCAAATCTTCAGTCGGAATTTTTGACTTCGTTGAGTAACTATACTTCTGTTGCATACAACGTGACATTTGCGGTGTTAATTATCGCATTTACGTTTTTCTATACAGCGATTATGGTGAACCCACAACAGATGTCGGACGACATGAAGAAGAACGGAGGTTTTGTACCAGGTATTAAACCGGGATTGGAAACTAGTAATTTTATAGACCGCGTAATATCAAATATTACATTTCCAGGTGCAATTTTCTTAGCGATCATTGCTATTCTACCTGCTATTGCAAGTTTGTTTGGTATTAACAATCAATTTGCGCACTTCTACGGTGGTACGTCATTATTGATTTTAGTAGGTGTGGTGTTGGATACTTTGCAACAGATCGAATCTCATTTATTGATGCGTCATTACGATGGATTAATGAAAACAGGTCGTATTAAAGGTCGTTCGGCCGCGTCTGTTGAGGGAATGGATCATTCGGCAATTTAATTTCTTTAGATGTCTAAAGTATTTTATAAGTCAGCAGAAGATATAGAGCAATTGCGAAAGTCAGCAGATGTGCTTTCGCAATTGCTTGGTGAAATCGCAAAAGTGATTAAGCCTGGGGTAAAGACTATATCTCTTGATAAATTAGCTTATGAGTATATTCATGATAACGGCGGAACGCCTGCGTTCTTAAATTATCAGGGATTTCCATATTCTTTGTGTATATCTGTCAACGATCAAATTGTACACGGCTTTCCAAGTGATTATGAAATTAAAGATGGAGATCTTGTTTCGGTCGATGGTGGTGTCAATCTGAATGGTTTTATCAGTGATTCAGCATACACCTTTGGTGTAGGTGAAATATCTGAAGAAGCACAGTTGTTACTGGATGTAACAAAGGAATCATTGTACAAAGGTGTTGAACAGGCGGTGGCTGGTAAACGTGTTGGGGATATTTCTTCAGCTGTTCAGGAGTATGTGAGCAAATTCGGATTCGGAATTGTTCGTGAACTGGTTGGACACGGAGTTGGTTATCACTTACATGAAAAACCTGAGGTTCCCAATTATGGAAAACGAGGTGCTGGTCCTAAATTGGAAGAAGGTTTGGTTATTTGTATCGAACCGATGATCAATGCAGGGCGTGCGGGTGTTCGTTTTTGGGATGATGGTTGGACAGTAAGTACAGTGGATGGGAAATTATCGGCGCACTTCGAACAGATGGTTGCAATCCGAAAAGGAGAACCAGATGTGTTGCTGACATTCGAACATGTAGAGAAAGTTTTGAACAAAAAGTAGTTGGTTTTCAATTATTTTTATTTATCTTTGCACTCCTGTTCGCAGGCTTTTAAATTAAATTTAATCGAGAATATATGGCTAAACAAGCCTCAATAGAACAAGACGGTATAATTAGAGAGGCACTTTCTAATGCTATGTTTAGGGTAGAGTTGGAAAATGGACATGAAATCATTGCCCATATTTCTGGTAAAATGCGCATGCACTATATCAAAATTTTACCTGGTGATAAAGTTAAATTGGAAATGTCTCCGTATGATTTGACTAAAGGAAGGATTACTTATCGCTATAAATAGCCGTAAGCCCTTGTATTAGTGCAAGCTTTTGAAAAAATAAATATCATGAAAGTAAGAGCATCAATAAAAAAACGTAGCGCGGACTGTAAGATCATCCGTCGTAAAGGTAAAGTTTTTGTAATCAACAAAAAGAACCCAAAGTTTAAACAACGTCAGGGTTAATTCATTAAAAAAATAATAGCTTAATATTATATGGCAAGGATAGCAGGTATTGATTTACCTAAAAACAAAAGAGGTGTGATCGGCCTTACCTATATTTTTGGTATCGGTCGTACAAGAGCTGAATATATCTTGGAAAAAGCTGGTATCAGCGAAGATGTGAAGGTACAAGAGTGGAATGATGATCAATTGGCAGCAATTCGTACCATCATTAACGACGAATTGAAAGTTGAAGGTGCATTGCGTTCTGAAATTCAATTAAACATCAAACGTTTAATGGATATCGGTTGTTACCGTGGATTGCGTCACCGTAAACACTTACCAGTTCGTGGTCAACGTACTAAAAACAACTCACGTACTCGTAAAGGTAAACGTAAGACAGTTGCAAACAAGAAAAAAGCTACTAAATAATAAATAAGAAATGGCTAAAACTAAAAAAGCTGCAAAAAAGCGTATCGTTGTTATCGAACCTGTAGGTCAGGCTCACATTAACGCAACGTTTAACAATATCATTGTAACTTTGACAAATAATCAAGGTCAAACTATTTCTTGGTCTAGTGCTGGTAAAATGGGTTTCCGTGGTTCTAAAAAGAACACTCCATACGCTGCTGGTCAAGCTGCACAAGACTGTGGAAAAGTTGCTCACGACTTAGGTTTACGTAAAGTTGAAGTGTTTGTTAAAGGACCTGGTGCTGGTCGTGAATCGGCAATCAGAACATTGCAAACAGTAGGAATCGATGTGACTACTATCAAAGATATCACTCCACTTCCTCACAACGGTTGTCGTCCTCCAAAACGCAGAAGAGTTTAATTAATTTAAAGATAAGATTCATCGGCTATAGGCTGATAGATACTTTAATTGTAAAAGAAAATGGCTAGATATACAGGACCTAAGTCCAAAATTGCCCGTAAATTTAGAGAGCCGATCTTCGGCCCAGATAAAGCGTTAGAAAAGAAAAATTACCCTCCTGGACAACATGGAGCTTCTAAACGCAGAGGTAAACAATCTGAATATGCTATTCAGTTGTTGGAAAAACAAAAAGCAAAATACACTTACGGTGTATTGGAGCGTCAGTTCTCAAACTTATTTGTTAAAGCTGCCTCTAAACAAGGTATTACAGGTGAGATCTTCTTGAAATTGTTAGAAGCTCGCTTGGATAACGTAGTTTACCGTTTAGGTATCGCTACTTCTCGTGCCGCTGCTCGTCAGTTGGTATCCCACAAACACGTTACTGTTAACGGCGAAGTTGTTAACATTCCATCATATAGCTTGCGTCCAGGTGACGTTGTAGCAGTTCGTGAACGTTCTCAAACACTTGAAGCCATCACAAATTCAGTTGCAGGTCGTACTGTAAATAAATTTTCTTGGTTAGAGTGGAATGCGAAAGAATTGACAGGTACTTTCTTAAGCTATCCAGAAAGAGCTGACATTCCTGAAAACATTAAAGAGAACTTAATCGTTGAGTTATACTCTAAATAATAAATAAAATAGAAGAATGCATAGTCCAATTTTTGGGGTATGCATCTTCTATTGTATTACAATTATTATTACAAATAAAACATTAAAAGAAAATAAATGGCAATTTTAGCATTTCAAAGACCGGATAAAGTTATCATGCAAAAATCTACGGATTTTGATGGTACGTTTGAATTTCGTCCATTGGAGCCTGGTTTTGGTGTAACCATTGGTAATGCTTTGCGCCGTATTCTATTGTCCTCTTTAGAAGGATATGCAATTACGTCGATAAGGTTTTCTGGCGTTTCGCACGAATTTTCAACGATCAAAGGTGTTGTTGAAGACGTAACTGAAATTATCTTGAACTTGAAACAAATTCGTTTCAAAAAAACAGGTGAGATTGGCGACAACGAAAAGGTATTTGTAGTAATCAATGGTCAAGAACAATTCTTAGCTGGTGATATCACAAAATTCTCTAATAACTTTACGGTCTTGAACCCAGACATGGTAATCTGTAACATGGATAATTCAGTGACAATTGAATTGGAATTGAGTATTGCCAAAGGTCGTGGATACGTAAATGCTGATGAGAATAAAGTTGTGGATGCTCCAGTAGGTGTTATCGCAATCGATTCGATCTTTACTCCGATCAAGAATGTTAAATATACCATTGAGAATTACCGTGTAGAGCAAAAAACTGACTACGAGAAATTGTTGTTGGATATCTCTACTGATGGCTCAATTCACCCCGAAGAAGCTTTGAAAGAAGCTGCTAAGATCTTAATTCAACACTTTATTCTATTCTCTGATGAGAATATGCTTCTTGAGTCTCAAACGAAAGAAGAAACTAAAGTTGTTGATGAAGAAATCTTACATATGCGTAAGATTCTGAAAACAGAATTAGTAGATCTTGATCTTTCAGTTCGTGCATTGAACTGTTTGAAAGCTGCAGATATTCGCACATTGGCTGAGTTAGTAACTTATGACGTGGCTGATATGTTGAAATTCAGAAACTTCGGTAAAAAATCGTTAAGTGAAATCCAAGAATTGGTTAAATCAAAAGGTTTATCATTCGGAATGAACTTGGCGAAATACAAATTAGACGAAGAATAATAATTTATTAAGCGACCACTAGTCGTAATTCCTTTTGGCTGTCTGAATAGGTGATTTTCACCTATTTGAACTATACAAAAACGGTACGGTTAGTATAATAAAATCAAAATGAGACACGGAAAAAAAGTAAATCACTTAGGCCGTACGGATAGCCATAGAAAAGCAATGTTGGCTAACATGGCGACATCATTAATCCTACACAAACGTATTACAACTACTTTGGCTAAAGCTAAAGCGTTACGTACGTATGTTGAGCCTTTGATTACTAAATCTAAAAACGACACAACACACTCTCGTCGTACAGTATTCGCTTATTTGAAAGATAAAGACGCAGTTTCTATCTTATTCCGCGAAATTTCTGAAAAAGTAGCTAACCGTCCAGGTGGTTACACACGTATCATCAAAATGGAAAACCGTTTAGGTGATAACGCAGAAATGGCTTTCATCGAACTAGTTGATTACAACGAAATCTACGGTAAAAAAGCTGCTGCTGCTGAGAAAAAAGCGACTCGTCGTCGTGGTGGTGCTAAAAAAGCTGCTACTGCCGAAACTGAAGCTCCTGCAGAAGTTAAAGCCGAAGTAGAAGGTGAAGAAAAAGTAGACGGAGAATAGTATTCTGCTGATCTAACATAAAAAAGTCCTCTTTTTAAGAGGACTTTTTTTATTTTATGACCATTCCTACCGTTATAACTAATATATTTGTATTGCTAAAATCTGATAGCTTTTTCTATTACAAGCTATTTCGTTTATCAATCTATAATTCATTAAGATGAAACCATTTGATGTTTATCCCATTAATCCCATTAACATAGTAAAAGCTAATGGATCAACGGTGTGGGATGCCGAAGGAAATGCTTACTTGGACTTGTATGGTGGCCACGCTGTGATATCGATCGGACACACGCACCCACATTATGTACAACGTATAACAGAGCAATTGAACCGCATTGCGTTCTATTCTAATTCTGTTGAAATTCCAATTCAGCGTGAACTTGCCCGATTGTTGGGGGAAGTGTCGGGAAAGGTTGATTATGATTTATTTCTTTGTAATTCGGGCGCAGAAGCGAATGAAAATGCATTGAAATTAGCTTCTTTTTATAACAAAAGAAAGAAGGTTATTGCATTTTCAAAAGCATTTCATGGACGCACATCGTTAGCTGTTGCTGCAACAGACAATCCGAGTATCGTGGCTCCTGTAAACGAGACGGACAATATTGTTTTTCTTCCTTTTAATGATGAAGAGGCTTTAACCAGCGCTTTCGCATCTTATGGTGAGGAAATTTCATCCGTTATTGTAGAGAGTATTCAGGGAGTTGGCGGTATTCGGGAGGCTTCAGTTTCTTTTCTTCGTTTGATTCGGTCTCTTTGTGATCAATATAATGCAGTTTTCATTGCAGACGAAGTACAATGTGGCTACGGCAGGACGGGCTTATTCTACGCCCAGGATTATTCCGGCGTCGAAGCTGATATTTATACCATGGCAAAAGGTATGGGCAATGGGTTTCCAATCGGAGCAATAAGTATATCGCCCAAATTTAAAGCTACTTACGGCAGTTTGGGTACTACCTTCGGGGGGAATCATCTTGCATGCGCGGCAGCTTTGGCTGTTTTGGAGGTCATCCAACAAGATCAGCTTATGGAAAATGCTGCACAAGTCGGCACCTATCTTATCAATGAATTGAAGCAAATAGAGGAAATTATTGAAGTTAGAGGTAGGGGATTAATGATCGGTATCGAACTTCCAGCATCGTTGGGTCATGTGAAGAAGGATCTCTTGTTAAAGAACCGTATCTTTACGGGAGAGGCTAAGCCATTTGTGATTCGCTTATTACCTGCCCTGAATATGACGAAAGAGCATGCGGATCAGTTTTTATCTGCATTAAAGGAGCATGTAAAGGCCGTAACTGTTGCGTAAACCCCTAAATGCTGTCAAATTGGCCAATGGCTGTTTCAGCTTGTGGAAATTTGATTGCACTGTATTAGTTAAAATATATACTGAGTGTGACGCGCTTATTTATTGCCGTTGAAGATGCACTCGAATAAATAGATATAGATGAAAAAGTTTTTCTCTGTTAAGGATGTTTCCAGTGTAGCGGACGTTGTTCAAGAAGCGTTAAATTTGAAAGCTGCACCATATGACAATCAGGATCTTGGTCAACACAAAACGCTGGGACTTGTATTTTTGAATCCCAGTTTACGTACACGTTTGAGCACACAAAAAGCGGCGATGAATTTGGGCATGAATGTGATGGTTATGAATATGGATAAAGATGGTTGGGCTCTTGAAACACAGGATGGTGTTGTGATGAACGGGACAACTGTTGAACATATTCGTGAAGCCGCTGCTGTTATGGGCGAGTATTGTGATATTTTGGGACTTCGTTCCTTTCCAAAATTGAAAGATCGCGAAGAGGATTATAGTGAAGACTTATTCAACAAATTCATTAAATACTGTGGTGTTCCTGTTGTTTCCTTAGAAAGTGCAACGCGGCATCCGCTACAGAGTTTGACGGATATGATTACCATCACTGAGTATAAAAAGACCGAGAAACCAAAAGTGGTTTTGGCTTGGGCTCCGCATGTTAAGGCATTACCTCAAGCGGTACCTAATTCTTTTGCAGAATGGATGTGTAAAGCGCAAGAAGAGGGATTGGTTGATTTTACGATAGCTCAACCTATGGGCTATGAGTTAAGTGAAGAATTTACAGCCGGTGCAACCATATCTAATGATCTTGAAGAAAGTTTAAAGAATGCTGATTTTGTCTATGTGAAAAACTGGTCTTCTTATCAGGAATATGGCGAGGTATATGGTGTTGATGAAGATTGGATGATGGATAATAAGAAGCTGAAGCTGACAAATGATGCCAAAGTTATGCATTGCTTGCCAGTACGAAGAGATCTCGAATTATCTTCAGAAATTTTGGATGGGCCAAACTCACTCGTGATTAAAGAGGCCAGCAACCGTGTTTGGGCTGCTCAGGTTGTTTTGAAACGTATGTTAGAGGATTTGGTATAGTACAATCCTATTGATTTTTGAAAAACTATTTTTATTGGGAAAAGTTGCGTAATGGCTAATAGTGTATTAAATATTATTAAAATTGGCGGGAATATTATTGATGATGAACGCCAATTGGATTCTTTTTTAGAAAAGTTCTCCGCATTATCAGGGAAAAAGATTCTTGTACATGGTGGAGGTAAAATTGCAACTCGTTTGGCTAGTGAACTGGGCATCGAAGCCCAAATGGTAGAAGGGCGGCGTGTGACAAATGAGGAAATGTTACGCGTTGTAACAATGGTATACGCCGGATTGACAAACAAGACAATCGTTGCGAAGTTGCAAAATTTGAAATGTGATGCTGTCGGATTAACCGGAGCTGATGGGGATGTCATTAAAGCGATAAAGCGTCCTGTAAAAGATATCGATTATGGTTTTGTAGGTGATTTGTTACATGACTCTGTAAATACCTTGGCCATCAAAAAGTTTTTGGAAGCGGGTTTTGTTCCTGTGTTTTCAGCTATTACACATAATGGCCTTGGACAATTGCTCAATACCAACGCGGATACAATAGCTTCTTCATTGGCGGTGTCTTTGGCTTCATTATATGAAACTTCTTTGGTTTATTGTTTCGAGAAGAACGGCGTTTTACGGGATGTAACAGATGAGAATTCGGTAATCCCAACGATTAAGTCAGAAGAGTTTGAACATCTTAAGGAATCCGGCGTAGTGAACGACGGGATGATCCCTAAGTTGCAAAATGCATTCAATGCTATAAATAAAGGTGTTCAAGAGGTCTATATTGGAAATGCTAATAATTTGCATTTGTTTCAACAAGGACAATTTGGCACTTGCTTGACATTAAAATAAAAATCTAACCTAAACCCAACGATCGCTATGAAAAAGGTCACCATTATCGGAAGCGGTAATATCGGTCTTTCTTTGGCAAAAGGACTTGTAAAAAGTGAATTTGCCCATGCTGCCGATATTACCTTGACGAGGAGAAATTTGAATGCACTGGCCGAAGAAGCGCGCCAAGGCTTCTCAATAAGTAATGATAATAAACTCGCTGTAAAGGGGGCTGATATTGTTGTTTTCGCAATCCTACCTCAACAACTAAAAAAGGTATTGGTGGAAGTGGCTCCTGTAATTGAAAAGACCAATCAGATTTTTGTCTCTATTGTGTCGGGAGTTTCTTGTGCCGATTTAAAAGCAGAGTTGGGGGCAGATGCCACAGTGATACGAGCAATGCCTAATACGGCAATTGCAATAGCGCAATCAATGACGTGTATCGCCAGCGACAATGCTTCAGACGACAGTTTGAAGGAGGTTGAGAAAATGTTTGAAACTGTTGGTTCAGTCGTTGTTATTAATGAGGACCTAATGACATCGGCGACGGCATTGTGTGCTTGCGGTATTGCATTTTTCCTACGTGCGATCCGTGCTGCTTCACAAGGTGGAGTTGAAATCGGATTTCATGCGCATGATGCATTAAAGATGGCGGTTCAAACTGCAAAAGGCGCTGCTGATTTGTTATTGCACACCAATGCTCATCCAGAAGGAGAGATTGATAAGGTAACATCACCGAAGGGCTGTACAATAGCGGGATTGAACGAAATGGAACATAATGGTTTTAGTTCTGCTTTTATAAAAGGAATTAAACTATCTGCGGATAAAGCAGGAGGACTATACCATGAAGGATAAGCAGGGCTTATTTGAAGATGCTCTGGCCCTTTTAAAACAATTAATTGGACTATCGTCTTTAAGTAAAGAGGAAGAGTTCACAGCGGATTTAATTGTTCGCTTCTTTCAGGAGCGTGATATCAAAACACATCGAAAAGGCAATAATGTCTGGGTATATAACGCTCATTATGATAGCACCAGACCTACGATATTACTCAACTCCCATCACGATACAGTAAAACCAAATACAGGTTATACAAGAGATCCTTTGGCGGCGACTGTAGAGGAAGGTAAATTGTACGGATTGGGGAGCAACGATGCCGGAGGCTGTTTGGTATCATTGATAGCTACATTTTTGTATTTTTACCAGCAGACGGACTTGAAGTATAACTTCTGTCTTGTCGCTAGTGCCGAAGAAGAGATCTCAGGTAAGAACGGTGTAGAATCTGTTTTGGATGATATCGGTTCAATTGATTTTGCAATTGTGGGTGAACCTACCTTATTGGATTTGGCAATTGCAGAAAAGGGACTGATGGTGTTGGATTGTACAGCATTAGGGACAGCTGGACATGCCGCACGTAATGAGGGCGATAATGCAATCTACAAAGCGATTAGGGATATTGAATGGTTTCAAAATTATACGTTTGAAAGGACTTCGTCAACCTTAGGCCCGATTAAGATGTCGGTGACAGTAATTCAGGCGGGATCACAACATAATGTGGTACCGGCTACTTGTAACTTTGTTGTCGATGTCAGAACCACAGATGCTTATTCGAATGAAGAGACGTTGGATATTATCAAGTCTCATGTCAAATCAGAGGTCACAGCGAGATCAACGCGTCTGAAGTCTTCTTCCATTCCTGAAACGCATCCAATTGTCAAAGCAGGTGTTACACTGGGGCGTGCCGTCTATGGATCGCCGACGATGAGCGATCAGGCTCTTATTCCTGTCCCTTCTCTGAAGTTGGGACCTGGTGATAGCGCAAGGTCGCATATGGCGGATGAGTTTATCTATATCGATGAAATTAGAGCAGGGATCGATCTCTATATCGAAATGTTAGAACAGATAGTATAAAAAAAGCTTCCATTTTTATGGAAGCTTTTTTTATACTAGACTAAGCTGATTTGACGTTTGATACTCTCTTCGAGAGAGATGATCGTCTCGGTACGTTGAATCCCAGGTACGGATTGAATATCTTCATTCAATACTTTTCTGAGGTGAACTGTATCTCTACAGATGATTTTTGCAAAAATACTGTATTGGCCAGTACAATAATGTAATTCGACCACTTCTTTGATTTCTTTCAATTTATCTACCGCATCTGCATATTGTGAACCTTTTTCAAGATAGATACCCAAAAAGGCCGTGATATCAAATCCGACTTTTTGAGGATTGATAATTAGATTTGACCCTCTAATGATACCTAATTCTTCCATCTTCTTCATTCTAACGTGAATTGTACCACCTGATACAATTAGCTTTTTTGCTATTTCTGTATAAGGAATAGAGGCATCGTTCATTAGAATAGACAAGATTTGGATATCCAAATTGTCTAGATCATAGTTTGCATATTGATTTTCCATTAACAATGGTTTTTGTGTTCATTAATTGGCCGTTGCATCAAAATCGGACCAATAGCTAAAATAATTAAATTTATTTCAAAATTACTAAGAATTTTCGGTTTATAGATGTAAATTTAATAAAAAATACTTATTCATATTGATAATGTTATATGTTTTTGATTGAAAGTGATTATAATTGTTTCATGGTGATCTTATTATAGGTTAAGTGATTGTTTTCATGTTTGATATCAGGATTATGATAAATTAATTTAGTATTGCCTTTTTAAGAAGTAGGAAATGCAGTTGGCCTATTAACAATCTAATCAGTTCGTATTTAGCGGTTGTTAGGTTAAAAATGTAGCCAACCGTGTGATGTTTGAATAAACGAAAAATCAAATACGGAATAGCGATGGAAGAAGTTCAAGATGTAAAGATTTCGAAAAAGAAGCCGATTTTTGAAGTAGGGGAAGGACTTCATAAATACCTTAAGCTGTATCAGCGAGATGAAAAATTGCCTATAGGATATAAGGATCTACTGAATTTTACGGAGACAGTACCTGTTATGGATAAATTTGGCAACGATACTTTTTGGGAGACTCCACTGTATCCACAATATCTCATTGACCAATTATATGACGGGTTGAAGGTGATTTATGCTAAATTGAAAGCATCAGGTAATACGCGAATCGTCCAGCATAAATATATTGATCGTGTCGAGTACTGCGGCTTTGGCAATACGAAACCCTTTCGTATTCGTATCGTGAACCGTTTAAATGATGTGTATGATTATTTTTACATCAAGCAGGCCGATGCATCAAGAATATATGGACTGGAGTTGGAAGAAATATTGTCGCCCAATCAGGTGAATTATATGGTAGGCCATGATACCTTGGTTGAGGAACATATTGTTGGAATTCCGGGAGACACTTTTTCGAAAACACGTATGTTCTCGCCTGATTATAATCTGACCCGGATTTCCAAAGAATTTGTCAAGTTTAATGAGCGATGTATTATTACGTTGTTGGGGGATATGCGGGCATACAATTTCGTGATGCAGATTACACCAGATTTTGATGATTTCCAGTTTCGAATTCGGGCAATAGATTTTGACCAGCAGTTTTATGAAGGAAATCCGAAGGTATATATGCCGCAATTTTTTAAGGAGAATCTTCCCTATGTCAAACTGGCGATGGAACATCTCAATGAAAAAACAGTACTGCAATACCAACAAGAGGAGCGTTCCTCTATTGTGCATAGAGTTCGAAGCGAAAGACATCGGATCGCTGATCTGAGGGATGCCTCGCAAACGCAGGTGCTCTCGACCCAGGAGAATATCAAACAGTTACGTGAGGGCTATGCTGAATTTTATCAGAACAACTCCTACCTCAAGTGTAAAACGATGACGGATATTGTGGAATTGAATGTGAAGAATGTGATTCGTCAGGTGCAAATGTGATTACTTGATTCGATCCTTGTTATCTTTGATAAAGGCGGACCATCCCGTGTACGACTTACTGTTGCCTGATACTGCATTTTTCTGAAACGAGTGGCAGACAGCAATTGCCAATCCGTCGGTGGCATCTAAAAATTGTGGTGTTTCCTCAAATTTTAATAGATTTTTTAGCATAGCGGAAACCTGCTCCTTTGTCGCATTTCCATTTCCTGTAACGGATTGTTTTATCTTTCTTGGAGAATATTCAAAGATCGGAATATCTTGCGCCAGCGCCGCCGCCATAGCAACACCTTGAGCTCGCCCTAGTTTGAGCATGACCTGTATGTTTTTGCCATAAAATGGTGATTCAAGGGCTACGCAGTCGGGATTATATTCCTGCATTAAAGCCGAAGTTTTTTTGAAAATACGTTGTAGTTTTAGAGCATGATCGTCTAAATGTCCCATTTTGATGACCCCCATTGAGATCAAGGATATGTTATTGCCAACTTCTTTGATGATGCCATATCCCAGTACAACGGTACCGGGGTCGATCCCTAAAATTATTCTTTCTTTCGCCTTTTCCTTCTGCATATACAATATTACAAATTTTGCGTTTTATTCGCGGATTGCATTCGACAAAACTTAATCATTTGGCTAAAATTTAGTAACATTGCTCTCTAATTATCGAAAGTTGACTGGAAGACAAAAAAAATACATCAGTCTTTTATTGAAGATGCTGGTTTTCGCCCTGGCGACCTGGTATATTGCCGTGAAAGTATCTGATAAAAGTAATATTGCGAAGTTTAAAACCCTAGTAGCAGGTTTAGAACAACATTCTGTTGTTTGGACCCTGTTTTTGATCGTGGTGTTAATGCTTGTAAATTGGTTGCTTGAAGTCGTTAAATGGCAGTATCTTGCCTCTAAACTGGAACGTATTTCATTTTGGCAGGCCTTCCAATCCGTTTTTTGCGGACTTACCTGGGCTATTTTTACTCCCAATAGGATTGGAGAGTATGGTGGACGCGTTCTTTTTTTACAGCCTCAACATCGGGCAAAAGGAGCCGTGGCGATGGGCGTTGGATTATTTGCACAATTGGTGCTCACAAGCGTTGCGGGATCATTAAGTATCGCTTGGTTTATCTGTAAATTTCTCTCAACTCCTTTAACCGTACAATTTGGTGTATGGCTACTTGCAATTATTTATGCCGGAGGATTTGTCATCTTATATTTCAATGTAAAATGGATCGATTTATTGGTCGGCAAAATTAAGTTTTTGAAACGGATTAAGCCTTTCTTTGAAGTATTGGAACACTATTCAATGCGCGAGCTCCGTATTGTTCTTTTAAATTCTTTGGCGCGATTTGTCATTTTTACTTCTCAGTATATCATCTTGATGAAGCTAACGCTACCTGAGTTACCGCTTTTATCCATGGTTCTGATGATTTTTATCCTATTTTTTGTGCAGGCAGCGCTACCTACATTGGATATTTTTGATTTCAGTGTTAGAAGTTTCGTTGCAAGCAATCTATATAGTTATATTACCACACAGGAAATTGCTGTAATGGCTATTGTTTCCTGTATTTGGTTCGTCAATTTGATTCTTCCAGCTATATTTGGTTCTATTTTTGTTTTTAAGATAAATTTTTTCGGTGATACAAATTCTTAACTATTTATTGATCATTTTTGCCTGCGTATACGTAATTCTAGTTTTATGGATGCGCAGAGGCTGGTTCTTGCTTTCGGAGCCTAACAATACTGTTAGGCCAACAATGACTGTATCTGTCATTATCGCAGCGCGGAATGAGGAGTTAAATATTAGGCGCACCATTGAATCGATACTAGGGCAAAATTATCCTAGAGAGCTCCTGGAGTTAATTATTATCGATGACCATTCGGACGATAGTACGTCTTTGATTGTGAAAGAATATGAAGAAAAAGGTGTCAAGCTGATTCAATTGAACGAAAATGGCCGTTTGAATTCCTACAAGAAATTAGCAATTTCAAGAGCGATAGATTGCTGTCATGGCGAAATTATTATCACTACAGATGCTGACTGCCGCATGGGGTCGAACTGGCTAAAGACAGTTATCAGTTCATTTGAGAAAGAAGGTGCCTATCTACAATCTTCTCCAGTAGTGTATTCAGAAGAAAAGAGTTTTTTTGAACGACTGCAGACCCTGGAATTTTTGTATTTGATAGGTTTGGGCGCTGCAGGTATTGGTAATAAAAAACCAACGACCTGTAATGGAGCGAATTTGGCCTATCGAAAGGATATTTTTAAACAAATGGGCGGATTTAAAGGGATTGATGAGCTTGCATCCGGAGATGATGAACTTTTTTTACATAAGGTAGCAGAACAATATCCCGATCGTATAATCTTTTGTAAATCACAAGATGCCGTTGTTTATACAGATGCAAAACCAGATTTGAAATCATTCATTAGTCAGCGTAGACGCTGGGCTTCAAAAAGTACCAAATATAAAAATAAAGGTGTCATCGCATTGGGGATTTCCATTTGGTTTTTCAACTTATTGATATTGGTTGCTGCAGTTCTTGCGCTCTGTGGTGTGAAATTTGTTGCTTGGGTAGTACTGTTCGCGTTGTTATTGAAGATGACTGTCGAATTTCTTTTTATTCAACCTTTAACCAGGTTCGCAAGCAGAAATGAACTCTTATGGTATCTTCCTTTATTAAGCCTGGCTCATATCCTTTATCTAGCTTATATCGGCATATTGGGTAATGTTGGGAAGTATGACTGGAAAGGAAGGCAGGTCAAGTAGCTTACTGCAATTTTTCGACCTTTAGTTTTATAGCTTCCTCAGCTAATTTAACGATCTCTTCAATATTCTTGCCCTCCGTATCCAAAGGATTTAGAACCTCCCAGGTCATATGAAGAAATGGGGTTAATGGATACATCCCATATTGTACCATTTCATATGATCCTGTGATGGCGATAGGAACAACGAGTGCGTTCGGATTCTTCTTTAGTAATGTGGCAATTCCGCCAACATGAAAGGCCTTCATTTTTCCGGTTTTCGATCTTGTTCCCTCTGGAAAAATAAACGCGGACCAGTTTTTGGTTTTCATATTATTGGCAAGCTTCAATATCTCAGCAATAGACTGTTTGGGGTCATTGCGATCTATATTTGCGGCACCACCATGTTTTAAGTTAAAAGAGATGCTAGGTATACCGCTGGCAAGTTCAATTTTAGAAATAAATTTTCCATGAAACCTGCGTAAAAAATAGATCATTGGCGGAATATCAAAGGTGCTTTGGTGATTGGCTACAAAGACTATGGGTTGCCCTGTTGGAATATTTTTATTGTCGATAAACGTCACCCGATTGAATAGGGTGTAATAGCAGGCAACGAGACAGGCATTTAATATATCCACACTCTTTTTGTGTGCATTATATCCACCCAGCTTTAAACATAACCACTGTATAGGGTGGAAGATAATCAAGGATAAACCAAAACAAAACCAAAATATTATAGATAGGAAATAGCCTAAAAACTTCTTCATAAATGTTATTTAATGATACAAATATATCATTAAGCAGTGGTTTTTAAAAAATATTGATTTTATAGTGTTTTGTTTTAATATTATTAATGTTATATTTAATAATATTAATATAGTTATTATTTAATGAAAAAAATACCGATTGATTGCCCTTGTTGTGAAGCGAAGTTAAAAGTCGCTAAATTGGTGTGTGACTCCTGTGAAACCGAAGTTGTTGGAAAGTTTTCATTACCCGTGTTAATGCAACTTACTGTTGAGGAGCAAGAATTTGTTCTGAATTTTTTGATACACTCAGGAAGTTTAAAGGAAATGGCAAACCAAATGGGAAAATCCTATCCGACAGTTCGTAATATCCTGGATGATCTGATTCAAAAAGTGAAAGCTCTTATGAATAAAAATAGTGTTGGCAGAAATAGAAATATTTAGTGGCGAGGGAAATCGAATGATTGATGAACAAAGAATGATGTCATGATGAAAAATAATACGCTTTTTACCGAAAGCCAATCTTTTTTTAGCTGGTTATTATGTTTGATCCTTTTAACGGTCAGTGTAGCCAGTTTTTCTGTGCACTGGCATGATATCTTGCAGTTGGATTTTGTTCCATTATTTCAATTACCAGGATTTTGGATCAATTTGGTATTGTGGGGGTTATTTGGCATACTACGATTAAAAACTATTATTCGTGAAGATGGAATTGAAGTCTATTTTTTCCCATTTAATTTCTATCGTAAAAGGACGCTTTGGGCAGATATCCGTGCTATTCAGGTACGAAACTATAACCCGATCGGTGAGTTTGGTGGATGGGGATTGAGGAGGGGGGTGAGAGGTCTGGCTTTTTCAGCTCGTGGTAATATGGGGTTGCAACTTACATTGGAAACTGGTAAGATATTACTTATTGGAACCCAAAATCCGGCTGCGATTGAACAGCTGAACTTATCTCAATTCTTAAAAAATGAAAGTTAAACAGATTTTTCAGAATCCATTTGCGGAATTCCCAGAGTGGAAGTTATTCTTTGCTGGTGTTATCGGATTTTTGTTATCAAGCTATGTTATTTATTTATCGGGCCAGCAGTTCAATGGTTTTATGCATTTCTATCAACCGGATAGGGTGATTTCGATATGGGCTGTATTGGGCGTTCATGCCTGTATGGTTTTGGCTCCTTTTACACTTCTTTACGGTACTGGGATGTTATTGAACAGAAAGACCAGAATCATCGATGTCATAAATGTCGTTCTGATTATACCATTTCCGCTCTATCTTGCCTTATTTTTAGGGAAATTGTTAAACCAGGACAAATTTACGGATGAAGTCTTAAAGGCAGTGCAAAGCGACGATCATACATTGGTTGGAGTTGATAAAACGGAGATGCTCTTGTTTGGCATGTTTGGAATCATCAGTTTGTTATTGCTATGCTATCAGTTCTATTTATTGGTTAAGGGTATGAATGTAGCCGTTAATAATAAGAAGATTGGAATCAGTATGGTATTTGTGGCATTATATTTTATATTGGATTTATGCATACAGTTTAATTTCTAGTAAAAAACGACAATGAGAAAAATTTTATACCTATTTATCATTTGTTTTCATTTTTCATGTACCCATGCGCAGACATTTGATGGCTCATGGAAGGGCGAGGTTGAGGTTTCAGGGCAGAAGCTGCTACTGGTATTCAATATTCAAAAAGATAGTGCAGGGAAGTGGAATGGTACCTTTGAGAGTCCAATGCAAACAGCGCAGAAATTTCCAATCAATCAAATACGTATTCAACACGATTCCATTTGGATGGATGTTAAGAATATAGGTCTTCTGTATGCGGGCTTTTTGGATCGGGATAAAGATGTTATGAAAGGGGTGATGAAACAAGGCCCCTTTGAATCTGCTATGATTTTAGTACGAAGCGAGAATGAACAGAGTGGGCTTTCTCGTAAGCAGGATGTTTTTCCTCCTTATAGCTATGCGGAAGAGGAAGTTTCGTTTAAAAATAGTGCCGGCAATGCAGTTCTTACGGGCTCTCTGACTTATCCTAAAAATGGTGGACCATTCCCCGCATTGGTGTTGGTCAACGGTAGCGGTCAGCAGAATAGGGATTCTGAAGTGTTTGGTCACAGGCCATTTAAGGTGCTTGCAGATCATCTTACCAAAAACGGTTTTGCTGTATTACGTTACGATGATCGAGGGGTAGGCGGCTCTAAAGGAGAAGTGAATTTAGCGACAACAATTGATTTTGCCTCTGATGCCAATGCTGCAGTTGATTTTCTCAGCAAAAAAGCTATAGTAGATGTGGATAAAATCGGAATGATCGGGCATAGTGAGGGAGCCCTAATTGCCGAAATAGTGGCATCCGAGAACAGTAAGGTAAAGTATATTGCACTTTTGTCTGGCCCTGTGATCAAAGGAGATTCTTTACTGATCTTACAGAGTTATGCTTTAGGAAAAGCGGGCGGATTATCTGAAGCAGCATTACAGACCAATAAAGCAAATAATCGAAGATTGTATACTATTCTATTGGAAGATGCGCCACCAAAGGCATTGGCCGAATCGTTGGAAAAAGAACTTATTCAGCAAAATAACGGTAATCCCCTGACTGCTGATATGAAAATTAAACTAAGTCCAATGATGAGCCCCTGGTTTAGAACGTTTCTTCGTATCGATCCGGCTTATTATCTGAAGCAGCTAAAAATACCGGTTTTTGCTTCATTTGGCGGAAAGGACGTCCAAGTTCCTGCAAATGAAAACATTTATTGTCTCCAACACCTGCACTTAAAGACTACTGACGTCACCATTAAGGATTATCCCAATTTAAATCAC
Source organism: Sphingobacterium sp. 40-24 (assembly GCF_001899705.1). Classification (NCBI taxonomy): domain Bacteria; kingdom Pseudomonadati; phylum Bacteroidota; class Sphingobacteriia; order Sphingobacteriales; family Sphingobacteriaceae; genus Sphingobacterium; species Sphingobacterium sp. 40-24. The sequence continues at coordinate 280,819 of NZ_MKWH01000055.1, forward strand.
CTTTTTCAGCATGCGCAAACTGGAAAAATCGAAGAATATTTTGAAAACTCAGAGAGTTTTAATGAACAATTGATGGATGACCTTACGAAATGGCTTAAATTGAAGACAAATTGATTTAATGAACTGAAGGCCGCGAGTTTTAGTATTTCTTTCCGGATCAAATAGGGGTAAAAGATCAGGGCCATTTAATGTTCTATTAAATGGCCCTGACTATATTACACCAACCTGACTATATTACACCAACCTGACTATATTACACCAACCTGACTATATTAGATTAAGGGATATTTTTTTGAAGGGCTTTCCAATTAAGGCGTTGTATTGGCTACAGGAAGTATTTTCCCATTGAAATAGTGATGTCCATTTTGAGCGAACTCTGCAATATAGCGTCCCATTTCAAAGGCTAAAGTACCCGCTTCAACACCCGGAAAAGCAGCCTCGAACATTTCGGTCTGAGCAGATCCTAAGGCTAGACAGTTCACTTTGATTCCTTTTTCCTTAAACTCCTCCGCTAAGCATTCTGTAAGCACTGCTAATGCGGCTTTGCTGGTTGAATATGCCGAAAGTCCGGGAAACTTCAATGATCCCTGAAATCCCCCCATACTGCCAATATTGACAATATGTGAGCCCGATGGCATCATGGGAACAACGTTTTGTATCATATTTACATGTCCCATTACATTGGTTTGTAGCATTTCAGCAAAATCCTTTCCATCAGTTTCCATAAATGGCTTATTGATGAGTGCTCCAGCATTGTTTAACAAGATATCAACCTTATCAAATTTTGATTGGATGAAGGGAACAAGTGTAGTATAGTCATCGTAGACAATATCAAATTGAGCCGGGTATAAGGTGCCGCCATCATAGTTGAGCTGACCTGCAATTTCATGAAGTTTTCTCAGTTTGTCTGCTGATCTAGCCAAAGCAATGACTTTGTTGTCCTTTTTAGAGGTCAAATCCAACACCGCTTCAAATCCAACACCACTGCTTGCACCTGTAATAATAATATTTGCCATGTTTATTCTTCTAGTTTTTGACTTTGTTCAACTTCTTCTGCGGAAGGTAATTTGTCCTCTCCAATTGCTTGGGGATGAAAGATAAAATAAATTCCTGAAAGCGCGACGAGAGCGGAAATAATATAAAATAACAAGGTGATTAAAACCGCATTGTGTGAGTCGACGTGGAATATGCCCGCTCCCCACATGATCACAAGCTCACGCATCCCTAAACCACCCACTGAAAACGGAATGATCGAAACAAGAGAAGATGCAAGGAATAAAAATAGGTAAGGAGAAAATTTGCCGCTAAATCCTAGTGCATAAAGGATAAGAATTGCTGCAATAACTTGCATGGATTGCACACCGATTGCTTTTAAATGGGCTATTAAAAATGTAGCCTTGTATTCTTTAAAGAACTTGGTTACGATAAAGTAATAGAGAACGCTACCTATTATAAATAGAATAACGGTCAGATAGTTTGGAATTCCGAGTTGTGGCATATAAGTAACTAGCGCTGCAATGATGAGGCACAGTGCCCATAATCCACTTAATCTATCTAAAAATAAGGCCGTAAATAATTTTCGTCCTTTAATATTGAATCGTTTCCTGAGGAAGAATATTTTATAACCATCTCCGCCAACACCGCCTGGTAAAATGAGGTTGTAAAATAGGCCAAGTTGATACAGTTTTAAATTATATTTTTCCGTAACATCTAAACCGATTGCCTTTAAAAAAGTCAATAACCGCGAAGAAGAAATAAAAATTGAGATACTATAAGCAACTAAAGCAAAGAATAGATAGAGAGGATTGGAGTTGATGACGGCTTCTTTCAGATCCTTTAGCGATACCTTGCTAAATACCCAGTATAAGGCTCCTACAGTAACGACAATCTTTGCTATATTTTTGGCTATTTTGAGCCCCTTTTTTTTATCCATATAAATTATACATCCAATCTTGTTCGGCTGTAATTAGCGTTTTGGAGAATCCAAAGTTAGAAACTTTGGCGAATTGTGCAATTGGGCTTAAGCAATCGTTGGGTAAATTCTTGAATACAATAATATCAAATATAAAATACCAAAGATAGTAGCAAGAGAAAATAGCCAATTTAGGTCAATTCTGTTATATTTGTGCTTGAGCACAGCGATCATTAATCCAATGATGAAGCAAAATAACAAGATAGGAGCTATGAGTGCTATCTTGTTCGTAAAAGCAAGGCTGATTTGATTCAATTTGCTTTTTGCTTCCTGTCCTAAAAAAAGCGGATAAGAAGCAAAGGCCAATAAAATGATAAATAACCTTAACAGCGTTTTTGCGATTATTTTGCTTATGGTATGATTTTTGGCTGTAATCTTCATGATTTGTGGATTAATTTACCCCAAAAATACAATTTGAAATTAAAATTTATACATATGAATCGATTCGTTTTATCATTAGCAACTGTTTTTGCTACGGTGACCTTATTTTCTTGTGGAGCACAAAAGCAAGGTACATCAACTGGAAATCCTTCTTCCAATACGAGTGCAGCTTCTGGTCCTAGCGCTTCGGATTGGAAATCCGCGGTAAAAGGAACGTGGACATTGAATACAATCGATAGAGAGAATTTACCTTCTTCATTCACGATCAAAAGTGTATTTGAAGAGGCTCCGGCAGAATGTTTCGTAGGTAGTACATGGAATTTTATTGGAAATGGGAAAGGATCAATTACATTTAATGCGCAAGGAACTTTATGTGCTCCAGGAGCATCACGTGAGATTTTTTGGTCTATCTATAACCCTGGAAAAGGCTTAGGAGAACCTCAGTTTCAATTTAAAAAGATTTATGCGGGCGATAAGGCGAAAAATGTCACAACAGGTTACCGCTTAGATTTATCTTATTCTGATGGGAATAAATTAGTTATGCGTATGCCATTGACTGTTGCGAATGGAGAAGCCTATCTAGTTTTTAACTTTACGCGCTCAAACTAAACGTAAACGATAAAAAAAGAATAACAGAAAGCTATAGGAATTCCTATGGCTTTTTTTGTTTAAAATTTAATACTTTTACACTCCCAATTCATTATGATTTATTTGCACTGTAGACGGATGAGTTTACGAATACGGTGACCGGCAAGTATTGAATGATAATCTTGTGCGTAGCTAAATTAATCGCGGATAAACTAATTGTATGTATGGATATGGGATAAATATCTAACGATTTCGTCAGGTATTGCTTAATCTAGAGAGAAACATGGCTGAACAAAACACGAAAACTGCTTTAATAACAGGTATAACAGGACAAGATGGTGCCTATCTAGCAGAATTCCTATTGAAGAAAGGATACAAAGTACACGGTTTAAAACGCCGCAGCTCTTTATTCAATACTGATCGTATTGACCATCTTTATCAAGATCCTCATCTCGACAATCGAAATTTCACATTGCATTTTGGTGATTTGACGGATTCAACCAATTTGATTCGTATTATACAAGAAACACAGCCTGACGAGATTTACAATCTTGCGGCACAATCTCACGTAAAGGTTAGTTTTGATACGCCAGAATATACTGCTAATGCAGATGGTATCGGTACATTGCGGATTCTTGAGGCGGTCAGATTATTGGGAATGATCGAAAAAACCCGTATTTATCAGGCTTCCACTTCCGAATTGTATGGATTGGTGCAAGCGGTTCCACAAAGTGAAACAACACCCTTTTATCCACGAAGTCCGTATGCTGTAGCAAAAATGTACGGTTATTGGATTACTGTAAATTACCGTGAAGCTTATAAGATGTATGCCTGTAATGGTATTTTATTTAATCACGAGAGCCCTGTAAGAGGAGAAACTTTTGTGACACGTAAAATTACCAGGGCTGTGGCAAAAATCGCGCTAGGGCTGCAAGATAAATTATATCTTGGTAATCTGTCCGCACAACGTGACTGGGGGCATGCCAAAGATTATGTAGAAGCAATGTGGTTGATTCTACAACAAGAAACCGCAGAAGATTTTGTGATTGCTACAGGTGTGACAACAACTGTTAGGGATTTTGTTCGCATGGCTTTTGCAGAATTGGGAATTGAAATTGAGTTCAGTGGCAAGGGAGAGCAGGAGAAGGGGGTAATTATCGATATTGACGAGGAACGCTTAGCTCAGTTAAATATTGATAAGTCGCTGATTAAATTCGGTCAGACTGTTGTCAAAGTTGATCCGGCATATTATAGACCAACTGAAGTCGATTTACTTATTGGTGATCCGACAAAAGCAAATACAAAACTTGGATGGACGCCAAAATATGATCTTCAGATGTTGGTAACAGACATGGTACAATCCGATCTTCATCTGATGAGAAAGGAAGAATACTTAAAACAAGGCGGATTTGAAACCTTGAATTATTTTGAATAATTCATAATTGGTAAAAAAAAATAAAACTGGAATAATTTTTGTTTAAACATTCAATAGTATAAATTTATAGATTTATACCTATGAAAATGACAGTATATTATGATAAATTCAGAAGTTGTTTCGAGTAAGAAAGAAGAAGAAAAGAAGAAAGATTCTTCGAAGATTTACTTCTTTATCATTGCGATAGCAGCATTACTTGCAACAAACATATATTTTTATGTCAAGTTTAAGACCAATGGTGAAAAGGTCTATACACTTACAGTAGAAAAAGAAAATCTGCAGGTACAAATCGATCGTATTGAAGCTGAATTGGATAAAATTGATGTAGAAAATGTCCAATTGACGCCAGAGATGACTGTGCAGAAGTATGATTCTAGGGCGGAGATCGCAGTACTTCGTAAAAAGCTTGAAAATAAAAGTATTACTCCAAAAGATATTGATGATGCACAGCACAAGATCAATCAGCTTAAGAAGCAGGTGGATACTTATCGTGTAAATGTGCAACGGCTGATTCAGGAAAATCAAATTTTATCGAAGCAAAACTCCAATTTGAGCGAATCTGTAGTTGAAAAAGAAAAACAAATTACTTCTTTAGTTACATCAAATTCGGACCTGAAAGAGAAAGTTGCAACTGCTTCAGCATTGAAGGTTTCAAGTATCAGTATAAATGGACTTGAAGTCAAAAAGAATGGAAAGGAAGTGGTAGAAGAACGTGCTAAAAAAATCGATAAGTTAAAAATCAACTTTACCGTTGCTGATAATCCGTTAGCTAAAAGTGGAGAACGTGATATATATGTCAGAATTATCGATCCACAGGGAAATCTGGTCGTGCAAGGTGATAATATTTTCTATGTACATGGAGAGAAATTGCAATATACCTTTAAACACAATATTTTATTTACCAACAAAGGTGAAGATTATATCGTCTATTGGGCAGCAGAAGAGGGGTTCTCAAAAGGGGCCTATACGGTTTTGCTATATGAAGATAATGCAATCATGGGACGATCTACGGTTGTGTTACGTTAAAAATAAATGTACTATTAAACAAAAAAGCTCTTTGCATAAATGCAAAGAGCTTTTTTGTTTAATAGTACGCTGTTTGTGTTAGACTGATCCTTGGAACGTCGTAAGAATAGGACTATTCCCATTTATCGTCCAGTTTTATGTAATCAATGTTTGAGATATAAGGAGCCTAACTGAACGCCCTAGTTTTATTTACATTACTTGAATGTGGTAGCCTCTTATTTATGTACTTGGAACGGCTCATCTTATTATTTAGATGCTTTGGGTGCAGTATCCTGTCCGCTTTCTTGGATGTCTGATTACAGTTGATTTAAGATTCTATCTGTTGCAAAGGAAGCAGTATATGAAACGTTGTACCTTCGCCTTCTACAGTCTCAAAATAGATTTGCCCGTTACAGGCTTCAATTGTCTTTTTGACAAGAACTAGTCCTAAACCGTTTCCGGAACTCTTTGTCGTGAAATTAATCTGGAAAATTTTATCCTGCATCTCTTTGGGAATCCCATAACCGTTGTCTTTGATATCTATCTTGACAAATTTGTCTGAGTAGCGTTCAATGGAAATCTCGATCTTCATGTTTTTTCGTCCATAACCGCCCTCAATCGCATTTTTTATCAAATTATTGAAGGTTCTTAATAGCTCATTACCATCTGCTTTAACGATAAGGGTTCTGTGATCCGCATTGTTAATGAGACGAATACTTACATTTGGTGTATTGTTGTACAAGGAAATGGACTTTGTTACTTTCTCTACAATATTGATATTTTCCATTACCGTATTTGGGAATTTTGCAAAATGTGAAAATTCTGAGGCAATATGCGTCAATGCATCGATTTGTTCGATGAATGAAGTGGAGAATTTATTGAAGCGATCCGGAAATTTAGGGTCCTCGTCTTTGTACGATCTGCGGAGTTGCTGAATGCCTAATTTCATTGGTGTCAACGGATTTTTGATTTCATGGGCAATCTGTTGAGCCATCTCACGCCAAGTTGATTCTCGCTCGGTATCTTTGATCTTATTAGCATAGTCCTCCAGCTTTATGATCATAAGATTATATTCTTTGATCAATGTACCTATTTCATCATTTCGTTGCCAAAACAGAGGCTCGTTGGGCTGCCCCAGGCGTAGTTGTGAAATCTTCTTACTGATGATGCTCAATGGATTGGTGACACTGTTGGCCACAAACGTCGCATAAAATCCAAAGCCTATAATAATCAGCGAATAAATGTTCACTATGGTATTTAAAAGAAGATTCTTATTGATATTTTCTTCCTTCTGAAGCGAGAAGTTTGGTATACCTATATAAGCCAGTGTATTATAGTTTTTATCCCTAATGGTGGCGTAGCTGGTCTCAAATTGGAAAGTACCAATACGCTCATCTTCAATCGTCTCCGATTTTTTTAAGATGGAAAGATTTTTCAGTGCAGCCGGATTAATGAAAGTAGAGAAAAGCTCCAGATCGTAGATTCTACGCTGCGAACTGTAAAGTAACCTGCCTGATTTGGAATAAAGATTGAAGTCTTTGGAAATTGTTTCGGATAATGTCTTGAGAATACTAATCAGCTGCGTTTCGGTGGATGTTTCATCTGTGTAGGTCAACATATTTTCCATCCGTTTACCCAGCTCGATAATAAAGCGCTCTTTACTTGCTTTATTGTTATTATAAAGCTGCTTGTTGATACTTATATATGAAATTACCGCTGAAATAAGAATAGCCAGAATTACCGATGAGATGATGGAAGTCTGAATACGTGTAGAGTACTGTATTTTATTTACTATTTTGTAGAACTGATACTTTAAATTACGGAAAGTTAGCTTGGTATTTTTAAGAAAGATATAGAGTGATTTTATGAAATGGAAAAGCATGAAAATCATAAAAAATACCAAGAACAGAAATGAAGTCGTCGCTAGATAATCCCAAAAAGAAGGTTTTTGTTTACTGATAACGTATGTAGAGAATTTATTGGCAACATAAGCCATATGTAGGTATGCATCTCGGTCGAGTACTTGAATATATTCCCCTGGAACACCTTTCAGCCCCCTCAAATTGTTCTCGTAAGTATATTTCCCAAACTGTGTTATTAAGGAGCCGCCTTTATAGAGGGCTATCGAATAATCTCCTTTATTATAATATTGCGAATTGTTAATCCGCATATCGGTAAGGATTTCGGGATAGGGAACCGTATAGCTAAAATCTTTATTGGAAAGATTGACGATAACATTGACAATTCTATTTTGGTCAATGGTGACAGGGATGATGGAGAAGTATTCATGCGTACCTAATTCCGCACTGGAACGGTAAAAGTTCTGCGTGACTTTTATCGACTTGTTGATTACTTTTTCTCGATATTCATTGATCTTATTCTGACTGGCTGGATTGAGCGGAATATTATTCTGATCATAATAATATGCTTTGAACTCATATTTGGAAAGATAGCCACTAAAGTACTTTTTCTTGATGAAATCGTTGATCCCCTCAGTATTGGTATAGGGGAGACTGATATTAAATAGGTGTTTTAATTCTTGATCGTTTGCTAGGCTACTTTCAATATCGGAGAACAATGAAACAGCATTGACATCATCTTCTGATTGTAGGTTACTCAATAAGATCTTCATGTCAATTAAGTTCCGTTCCTGATAGAAACGAGCGTGCGTGATTGCACTTATGATTGCCCAAAGTATCAGTACGGCGATATAATTTGTTAATATATGTCGGTCGAAATACTTCTCGCCAAATGATTTAATCAGGATGATCAGTGCAAGTAACAAATTGACCAGGCTATTTTTCTCAATATAAAAGGAAATGATCAGGATGACAAAAATGACACATGCCAGTTGAATGTTGAGTAGCTGCGTCGGTTTTAACTCTAATTTTTTAAGAAAAAATAGGACAAGATCAATGTAGATGCTCAAGGCCAAAATACCCATGCCAACAATGCCTAAATCTACCCAACTTAGGAAATGTAAATCGACAAGTTTTGTGAAATCAAAATAGATGTTGTTGGAGTGCGTAATCAGGGTACCAGCGATGTCATACAATAGACCGAACGACAGGTATATACTTAGAATAAATCCGATTGCGATAGGAATTCTGAAGAGTCGGATGTTCTTTATCTTGTCGAAATTGAGCTCTTTGCGAATTGAATAGATAAATAGAATCAACCATAACACCAATATGGTGGTGGACATCACGGACCATATATTGGGGAAGAAGCGATTGTAAGCGTAATTGCGCGAATCGAAAATTGAAAATGTCGCGTTTTCGGACAGCAGATTCCATTTAAGATCGGCAAATTTGACGAGGCTAAATACCGATAATAGCAGTAATGCAGACCACCAGGCCCTTCCTGTCTTGGCCATATGTAGGCAGAGACTATTGAAGAAGATCAGTAATGCGATCCAGGCAAGTAGCCAACAGAAGAATTGCAAAATCGTATAGGCATTTTCATGCTCTCCGTCTTTTAGCTTAACAGAGAATAGATAAGACCCTTCATTGCTATAGATATTTTTAATGGTGACCGTGTCTGTATAGGAGGCAATGTCGATATTTCGAGAGTCGAAGAAGTTCCTCCGCAATGAGCTATTTAAATAGGGGTTGTTGTTATTTGTATAGCCTTTTACAATAATATAGGCGAGTATACTGATATTGCCAATTGTTTTTTTTCGAACAACGTAAGAACGGTTATCATCCTGAATAAAATTGGATTTTTCCGGAAATCCCTGATCTGTAATTGGCACAAATAAATGCGTGCTCCACATCTTCGGTTCATGGTCCTTAAAGAGAAATAAATAAACCTTCTCATTGGTTTTGAACTTTTCAAATGCCTGATAAACTGCTATTGGGTACTGATCGTAGTTTTTAAATGTTTTGAGCAGGAGTGAATCATTAAAAATTCGGTCGACTTTTTTCTCTTGTTGAGCGATATAATCATTGAGTGATTTTGTATCAATGTCCAGTATTTCCTTATTGGTAACAGATTCTTTAATGGTGATAGCTGTTCCTATAAAGCATAAAGTCAAGATAAGTAGGAGTAATCGAATTTTTATACCAGAATTCACGTTCGTCAATTTACATTATTGTAAATATAAAAAAAAGTCCTTGCTTTCTTAGGGCAAGGACTTTTATATTATTTTCTGAATAGCCTATTTTAATTGGCTAGAAAGAATCTTCAATCGGTTTCTTAAGCTTTGTTAACGCTATCGAAAACACGAAGGATTTTAATTGCTTATTAAGCGTGCGGTTCTTCTTGTCTGAAGATTTTAGCAGTCAAGTACTCACGGTTTAAGCGAGCAATGTTTGTTAATTTGATTCCTACAGGACATTCTGCTTCGCAAGCACCTGTATTGGTACAGTTACCGAAACCTTCAGCATCCATTTGATCTACCATTGCCTGTGCACGTTCGTAACGCTCAGTTTGGCCTTGAGGTAATAAGGCAAATTGAGATACTTTTGCAGACACAAATAACATTGCAGAAGCATTTTTACATGCTGCAACACAAGCACCACAACCGATACATGTAGCCGATTCAAATGCTTCGTCAGCGATACGTTTAGGAATCGGAATAACATTGGCATCAGGAACACCACCTGTATTAACATTTACATATCCACCAGCTTGTTGAATGCGGTCAAAAGCTGTACGGTCTGTTGCAAGGTCTTTCAATACAGGGAATGCAGCAGCTCTCCAAGGTTCAATCACGATAGTCTGTCCATCGTGGAAGCTACGCATGTGCAATTGACATGTTGTTGTACCTTCTTTAGGACCGTGAGGGCGACCGTTGATGACTAATGAACACATCCCGCAGATACCTTCACGACAGTCGTGATCGAAATATATAGGATCTTCTCCTTTACGAGTCAATTCTTCATTGACAATATCAAGCATCTCTAAGAAAGACATATCATCAGCGATATCGTTTGCCTGATAAGTTACAAATTGACCTTTATCTTTATCATTTTTTTGACGCCAAACTTTCAGCGTTAAATTCATATGTTGTGCCATGATAATTTTCCTTCTTATTTATAACTTCTTTGTGTTAACTGAACGTTCTCGAATACCAAGTCTTCCTTGTGTAATTCCTCAGGTACATTGTCTCCTTTGTATTCCCAAGCAGATACATAGGCGAATTCATCATCGTTACGTTTTGCTTCACCTTCTTCAGTTTGGCTTTCTAAACGGAAGTGACCACCACAAGACTCCGCGCGTTGCAATGCATCGACTACCATTAACTCACCTAATTCTAAGAAGTCAGCTACGCGACCAGCTTTTTCTAAAGAAAGATTTAATTCTTCATTCTCTCCAAGGACTCTAACGTTTGTCCAGAATTCTTTTTTCAACTCTTGGATCAAACCTTGTGCTTTCTGTAAGCCTTCAGCAGTACGAGCCATACCACAGTATTCCCACATGATGAGACCTAGTTTTTTGTGGATATCATCAACCGTTTCAGTACCGTTTAAAGACAACAATTTGTTGATTTTGTCTTCAACTTCCTTACGTGTAGATTCGAATGCCGGATGGTTGTGATCTACTGGTGCGAATGAACCTAATTTAGCTAAGTAATCACCCACAGTGTAAGGAATTACGAAATAACCATCGGCAAGACCTTGCATCAATGCCGAAGCACCTAAGCGGTTTGCGCCGTGGTCAGAGAAGTTACACTCACCCAATGCATACAAACCTGGGATTGTAGTCATCAAGTTGTAATCAACCCATACGCCACCCATTGTATAGTGAACAGCTGGATAGATACGCATTGGTTGTTTGTAAGGGTTCTCGTCCGTGATTTGGTAGTACATGTCAAATAAGTTACCATATTTAGCACGTACAGCATCTTCGCCTAGACGACCGATAGCTTCTTTAAAATCCAAGAATACCGCAAAACCAGTTTTACCAACACCACGACCATCATCAACAGCTTCTTTTGCATTACGAGATGCCACGTCACGTGGTACCAAGTTACCGAATGAAGGATATTTACGCTCCAAGAAATAATCTCTGTCGTCTTCTTTGATGTCATTGGCTTTGATCTCACCTTTACGCAATCTTTCAGCCATTTCTTGAGTTTTAGGAACCCATACACGGCCGTCATTACGTAGAGACTCTGACATCAATGTCAATTTAGATTGGTGATCACCTGTTACCGGGATACAAGTTGGGTGAATTTGCGTATAACAAGGGTTTGCAAAGTAAGCACCACGTTTGTGCGCTCTCCAAGCTGCTGTAACGTTACATCCCATTGCATTTGTCGACAAGAAGAATACGTTACCGTAACCACCAGTACACATCAATACTGCATGTGCAGCATGCGTTTCGATTTTACCTGAAACCAAGTCACGAGTGACGATACCTTTAGCATGACCATCGATCATAACTAAGTCTAACATCTCATGACGCGTATACGATTTTACTTTCCCTTTTTTGATTTGACGGTTTAACGCTGAATAAGCGCCCAACAACAATTGTTGTCCCGTTTGACCACGTGCATAGAACGTACGGCTAACTTGCGCACCACCGAAAGAACGGTTGTCTAATAGACCTCCGTATTCACGCGCAAAAGGAACACCTTGAGCAACACATTGGTCAATGATGTTGACAGATACCTCAGCCAAACGGTAAACGTTTGCCTCACGTGAGCGGTAGTCACCACCTTTGATTGTATCGTAGAATAAACGGAAAACAGAGTCACCGTCATTTTGGTAGCTCTTTGCTGCATTGATACCACCTTGTGCTGCGATAGAGTGCGCACGACGAGGTGAATCTTGATAACAGAATGTAATTACATTATATCCTAATTCAGCTAAAGACGCTGCTGCAGATGCACCAGCAAGACCTGTACCAACAACAATAACGGTAAATTTACGTTTGTTAGCAGGGTTAACCAACTTAAGATTAAATTTATGATTTGACCACTTTTGGGCTAATGGGCCCGCTGGTACTTTTGAATCTAACATATCTCTTAATTTTATATTAATGAATAGAGCTGCTGCTCTATCTTAAAAGATTCTGAATTATTTAAAGAAGAAAAACAATGGCATTAATACAAAGCCAATTGGGATTAAAACTCCAAATACCCAAACACCTATTACTCTGATGATTCCAATATATCTTCTGTGGTTAAAACCTAAAGTTTGGAATGCAGATTGGAAACCATGAATTAAGTGGAATGCCAATGCTGCCATCGCAATAACATACAATGCGACCAATGCAATATTTTGGAATGCAAAGTCAACTTGCTTGTACAAATCTCTCGCTTTTAAGATTTGAACATTGTTTTCTACCGTTTCTTGGTAGTCGTGGAATTCAGAAGCTTGAAGTTCTCTCGCTGTGGTTTGTCCAGTTGCCAAATCAGTACGGTATTCGATGTACGGCACTTCATCATTGTGAAACTTCCACCAAAAATTAGACATGTGCGTAGCTAAGAATACTAAAATGACAGTACCTAAGATACCCATGTTGCGTGAATTCCACTTGCTGTTTGCTTGACCATCATATTTGGCATAACCAATAGGACGAGCGGCCTTGTTTTTCATCGACAATGTAATAGCGTAGATGACGTGAACAATGACCGAAGCATACAATAAGTAAGAAACAACTTTGATTGGTGTAAAGTGAGTCATAAAATAGGCGTACTTGTTGAACGCTAGACCCGCATCATCTTTAAATAATTGCAAGTTACCAACCAAGTGAACAACTAGGAATAAACATAGGAAGATTCCTGTTAAGCTCATGATTAGCTTCTTCCCAATCGAAGAACTGAAAACTGGCTTTGATTTACTCATTATCCTTGTAATTTAATTTGAATTAGGCAAATCTACTATTTGCTATTAAATATGATACCATTTTGACAAGAAAAAGCAATAATTTAGAACGGTTCTAAAGTTTATACAATTAAAAAGTCCGTTTTGAATAAAAACGGACTTTTCAATTGCATATAAACAAGGCTGGACGAACTATAGAATACTGAATAATCTATAGCCTAACCCGATACTCCACATATTGATTTTTGGATTTGCCTGACTCTCGTTATTTACTTTGTTTAAGCCCATTTCGTATCTAACATCGACACGTAAACTTGAAATGTCAGCTCCTACTCCAAATGCCCAAGCTGTACCACTTTTTTTGTAGTTATTGGGATTCAATTGGTCGATGACTTTATCTTGCTTATCATCTACTTTAAACGAAAATATTGGGCCAGTTTGAATTCTCGCGCCAATCGGCCCTAAGCCAAAACGTTTGCCCAATAATACTGGAACATCAACTGTTGTAAATTTAACATCTGTAGATTCCCCATTTTCAGCTTTCACTGTTGTGTTTTTACCTGTTAAGTACACCTCAGGTTGAATATGGAATCCCAAAACACCAACACGTCCATAAAGACCAGCTTGGTAGCCTGCTTTCGTGTCGGAATTGAAATATTTGCCATCGCTTTTAAGTTTGGAGAAGTTCAAACCTCCTTTTACACCCACCTCAAAACCCGGCAAAAGCTGCGCCTGTGCCGTTGCTACGCTACCACAAATCAAAAGTAATGCTGGTAAAATCTTTTTCATAATCTTTTATTTATGTATATATTGTATCTTTAAACAAACTTTTACAGTTCAGTAAAGATATACAAATTTTATACCTAAATCTGAGTTATGCTGAAAATTAACGAAGAACAGTGGCAAGTAGCCAAAGAAAAACTCCGTCGCAAGTACAACCACTTAAGTGATGAAGATTTAGCTTTTAAAGCTGGAGAGGAGGATAAACTGATTGATCGATTGTCTTCTCGTTTGGGCCGTAAACCTTCCTATGTTTTATTTACGATAGGTAAAGAGATCCAGGATATTAGTAGCAACCGATTATGAGTGATGCCATTAGTTGGACCGATTTTGAGAAAGTGGATTTACGGGTAGGAACTATTTTAGAAGTAAAGGACTTTCCGAAAGCTAAAAAGCCAGCCTATCAATTGAAACTTGATTTTGGAGATGAAATTGGTATTTTACAAAGTAGTGCCCAGATTACAGTACACTATAACAAAGAAGAGTTGATTGGAAAGCAAGTGGTCGCAGTTGTGAACTTTCCCAAAAAGCAGATCGCTAATTTCTTTTCGGAGTGTCTCGTGACCGGATTTGCCGACGAAAATGGCGATATTATTTTGACATCCGTCGACAAAAAATTACCAAATGGATCTAAACTTAGTTAAGTTTGTACCATGACATTTATAGATTTTGAAGGAACACAACTCATCGATAGTGACGAGTCGTTCATGCGTATGGCATTGAACGAAGCTAAGGTTGCATACGAAGAGGGGGAGGTACCTATTGGAGCAGTTATTGTTCATCGAGGACGTGTTATAGGGAAAGGTCATAATTTGACGCAGCGATTGAATGATGTGACAGCTCATGCTGAAATGCAGGCTTTTACAGCAGCTGCTAATTACCTTGGAGGCAAATACCTGGATGAATGTACATTATACGTTACCATAGAACCTTGTATTATGTGTGCCGGAGCGGCCTATTGGACACATATTGGTAAAATAGTCTATGGCGCCAAAGATGAAAAGCGTGGCTATTCTCATTTTCACGATAAAATATTACATCCCAAAACAGTCATTACACATGGTATTTTGCAGGAAGAATGTGCTGATTTGGTAAAATCATTTTTTCGTCAAAAACGGTAAGGAAATAATGGATTTATTGTAACACATAAAAACATAACCGTGTATATTGTGTTATATTTGTATGTATAAACGAAGTAATAAACATTTAAATTAAAATAGATATGGCATTTGAATTAGAAGCGTTACCATACGCAGCCGACGCATTGGAACCACATATTGACAAAACTACAATGGAAATCCACCATGACAGACACCATCAGGCATATGTGGATAACTTAAATAAAGCAATCGCAGGTACAGACGCTGAGAACTTATCGTTATTGGAGATCATTAAAAATGTAAGTAAATATTCTGCAGCAGTACGTAACAACGGTGGTGGTCATTACAATCACTCTTTGTTTTGGAAAGTTTTAGGCCCAAATGCTGGTGGAGCTCCAACAGGTGAATTAGCCGAAGCAATCAATGCAACATTTGGTTCATTTGATGAGTTGAAAAAGCAACTTCAAGCAGCTGGTGCAACTCGTTTTGGTTCAGGATGGGCGTGGTTAATCGTTGGTGCTGATGGTAAATTAGCCGTAACTTCTACACCAAACCAAGACAATCCTTTGATGGATGTTGCTGAAGTAAAAGGAAATCCTATTTTAGGTATCGATGTTTGGGAGCACGCTTATTACTTGAAATTCCAAAATAAGCGTCCGGCGTATTTAGAAGAAATTTTTAATGTTATCAATTGGGATGCCGTAGCACAAAACTATGCTGCAGCAAAATAATTGAACATTTGATAGAACCATAGAAAAGCGACAATACTAATTTATTGTCGCTTTTCTATTTTATAAACAAAACCTCAGTTGTATTTGTTTATAAGACCATAGTAGAACACTACAGTATAATAGTTTACTCCACGATCATACCCGCTACTGATGAAAAATATTTTAATGCTATTAGCAGCACTTTTTATTTTAGGCTCCTGCCAGGGACAGCAGGCAAAAAAAACTGATTTCTCGAAGTTACCGGCAAAAAATACGGCAAGTTTGGATACAGCGACATTTGCGGCAGGTTGTTTTTGGTGTACTGAGGCACAATTCAAAGAGTTAAAGGGGGTTGTACATGTTGTTTCAGGATATACTGGCGGATGGGTAGCAAATCCAAGTTATACGCAGGTTTGTACAGGGAGCACAGGGCATGCGGAAGCAACCAATATTATTTTTGATCCAAAAGTGATCAGCTACGACAAACTATTGGAGGCCTTCTTTGTCGCACATGATCCAACAGAGCTCAATCGCCAGGGGAATGATATCGGCACCCAATATCGCTCGGCTATTTTTGTGCACGATAAAGAGCAGCTTGACAAGACGCAGTATTATCTTTCGGCGTTAGAAAAAGAGCATGTTTTCAATAAACCTATTGTAACCGAAGTAGTTCCGGCAACAGTCTTTTATCCTGCAGAAGACTATCATCAAGATTATTACAGATTAAATGGGAAAGAACCATACTGCCAATTGGTGATTAAACCGAAATTGGAAAAATTTAAACGTATCTTTTCCAAGGTGCTCAAAGAGGGACAGTAACTTTGGGTATTCATAAAATTTGAGGTAATTTTACTTCTATTAACGCTATTTAGTATCATGCTAACAAGTTGAAACCATGGTTTCTCATGCAAATAATGGAACGAACAAACTTGATAGCTTCATGATTCATTGATAGCATTTTTTGGATGAATAATTAATAATTGTAATATGTCTAAAGGATTTTTTACAGTTCCTGTTCCTACCAATGAACCGGTGTATACTTACGCTGTCGGAACGAAAGAACGTAAATTGTTGAAAGCAGCAATTGATGAGGCACGTTCGAAACAAATCGATATCCCAATGTATATTGGTGGTAAAGAAATCACTACTTCTAAAAAAGTAAACCTAGCTCCTCCACATGACCACCAACATATTTTAGGTCAATACAATCAAGGCGATAAATCTCACGTAACAGATGCAATCAATGCTGCTTTGGCGGCAAAAAAGGATTGGGAAAATCTTACTTGGGAGGATCGTGCTGCAATCTTTTTAAAAGCTGCTGAATTAATTTCGGGAAAATACCGTTATGAGTTGAATGCTGCTACAATGTTGGGGCAATCGAAGAACCCCTATCAGGCAGAAATTGATTCGGCATGTGAGATTGTGGATTTCTTGCGTTTCAATGTACAGTACATGAGCGAAATCTATAAGCAACAACCTCCTATATCAGGTAAAGGTGTTTGGAACCGTGTAGAACAACGTCCTCTTGAAGGTTTTGTATTTGCATTGACTCCATTTAATTTTACAGCTATTGCGGGTAATTTACCGTCGTGTGTTGCAATGATGGGTAATGTTGTTGTATGGAAACCATCCAATACCCAAATCTATTCAGCAAATGTATTGATGAAAATTTTCCGTGAAGCTGGTCTTCCGGATGGTGTAATCAACTTGGTGTATGTTTCAGGTCCTGATGCAGGTGATGTGATTTTCCAACACCCAGATTTCGCAGGTATCCATTTCACTGGCTCAACAGGAGTATTCCAAGACATTTGGAAAACGATCGGTAACAATATCCACCGTTATAAAACATATCCACGTATTGTTGGTGAGACTGGTGGTAAGGATTTTATCGTTGTACACCCTTCGGCTGATTTGAAGGTTGCGAATACAGCTTTAGTTCGTGGTGCTTTTGAATACCAAGGCCAGAAATGTTCTGCTGCCTCACGTGCATATATTCCTAAATCATTGTGGCCAGCATTGAAAGAATCTATGACGAATGACGTAAAATCTTTTACAATCGGCGGAACAGAGGATTTCACGAACTTTTTCAATGCTGTCATTGATGAGAAGTCGTTTGATAAATTAGCGAAGTATATCGACAGAGCTAAAGAATCTAATGAAGCAGAAATTGTAGTTGGTGGTACATACGATAAATCTAAAGGATATTTCATCCATCCAACAATCATTGAGGCTTCAAAACCAGATTACGAGACCATGGTTGAGGAATTGTTCGGACCTGTGCTGACGGTATATGTTTACGAGGATGCTGAGTTTGAAGAAACGTTAGCTATTGTTGATACAACATCTATTTATGCCTTGACAGGATCAATCATTGCGCAAGATCGTTATGCCATTAATTTAGCAACAGATAAATTGAGACATGCTGCGGGTAACTTCTATGTGAATGATAAGTGTACAGGTGCTGTCGTAGGTCAACAACCGTTTGGTGGTGCTAGAGGTTCGGGTACAAACGACAAAGCAGGATCAATGATCAATTTGCTTCGTTGGGTATCTCCTCGTACAATTAAAGAGACGTTTAATCCAGATACAGATTATAGATATCCTTTCTTGGAAAAGGGAGAATAAAGAAGCTAGCAAACAGCTTTGTTAAAATAGAAAAAGGCGCTTATAAAGCGCCTTTTTCTATTTTTTAAATAATCCCAATTCTGTTCCGTCGTCTCTAGTCATCCGAATATTCAATGACTTGTTGTTCCCGGCCACATCGATGATGGTTCTTTTCCCCGCTTTTGGACCACCACCTATAAAGACAGGGTAATTGTGGTCTTTATCTGCTGAATAGTATCCATATTGATGGGTGTGGCCCGAGATCATGGCATCAATTTTATATTTCTGAAACAAGGGATGGAAACATGCTCTGTTATCCAGGGTGCCATGCCAGTCGTCCGAATGAAAAATTGGAATATGGCTAATGACAACAGTATGTTGAGCACGCTTTCTTTCTTTGGATTGGAGGACCTGTTCCAGCCATTGAGCCTGTTCTTTTCTGTAGTTATCGTAATCGACTGTTCCGGCGTATACCTCATGATTGTCAGGCTTGTCTTCGCCACTGTCTAGCATGATCCAAAAAATAGGCCCTCTTTTAAAGGCTTGGTAATACTTGTTGTCCGGATAACCAAAATATCGTTTGAAATTACGTGCGAAAGATCCCCTTGTCTCATGGTTTCCTCGATTCATGATGAATGGTTTGCTTGTCGCAAAAAATTCAATTGGCTTTAGCAATTTCTCTGTGATATCTTGCTGATTGGTGACATAATGAAATGAGTCTCCATTCATCACAAAGAAATCGTAAGGCGCGATATCCTGATTTGGGATAAGGTCATGATAACTGCTCTTTTCCTCATGTACATCGTTATATACAAGACAGCGAATCTGCTCTTGATCGCTTTTGGCTAATTTAGCCTCAAAAATAGGTGTTTCTATTTCTTGGCCATATACAATTTTATAAGGATCGAATTTTTGGACTTCCTTCGCCTTGATGCGATAGCGAAATGAGCGCGGCGCGTCCTCAATTGTAAAATGAAAAAAGTCAGTATTGGCGTTGATCATCCCATCTTCGGATTGGTAGATTTTTTTATGGACATTTCCTGCGTTATCGAGAATCTCGAGCCAAGCAAAAGCCTCTTTGCTCAAAATTGTAAAAATACTGACGCCTGTTTCCGTTTGATTCTGTAGATAGGCAGGTACGAGAAAACTGAACTCGCCTTCTGCCTCATTTGCTTCTTTTTCTTGCGCGACGCTTATATTCGGTAATGTAATCCCAGCCAGCGCCAGGACTTCTAAAAATCTTCTTCTGTTAAAATTCATATTTAAAGGTCACAAGTGGTTATTTAATATTTATCTCGACATATAATGGACGATGATCACTAGCGTATTTCTCGTCCAAAATTCGATGGTTAGAAAACCTTGCGGCAACTGTTTTATTGATCATGATATAATCAATTTCAGTAGTGGGTTTATCTTGAGGAAACGTAAATCCATTGGCAATACTGCTTTTTGTGAATATTTTGCTAAGTTCAATAATCGCTGGATCATTGGGCTCGGAGTTCAAATCACCGACAAGGATGGTGGGTAACTTTTCGTTTTTGAAGCGATTGGTGATGAATTTTGCCTGTTCGATTTTGTTTTTGTCTTTCAGGTCAAGGTGTGTATTCGCAAATAAGAGTTTCTTTTTGTGAATAGTGACTTCGATTACAGATAAACTACGTGTTTCGCTTTCCACAGGTGAGGGTAGAAGGTGTTTTTCTACACGTTCAATCGGATTTTTTGACAATATGGCGGTGCCATATTCACCTTTATCCAAGTCTATTCCTTTGGAAAATATATAGTGCATGCCTGTTAATTCGGCTAATTTCTTGGCTTGATTTTCAAAATATGATCTACCGAGATTAACATCGATTTCCTGAAGACCTACAATGTCAGCTTTGGAATTTTTAATAATCTTGGCAACCGTGTCAAGATTGATAATAGATTCTTTTTCAGTGGGTGGGTTTCCATGATGGATATTGAACGAGAGTACGCGTATTGTTTGTGCATGTAGATGGAATACTGAGCTTAGCAGTATTAGAAGGAATAGAATTAGTTTACGATTCATTGTTTATATTAAGTTTAGCATTTGGATGTCAGGCGTTTTTAATTCGCCTTTCTAAAATTAATAAAATCTATGAGTACAAATTGAAAACTTTGGACATGTAACAAAATAATCATCTAAGCACTTGAACTTTCGCAAAAAAATAGCCATCCTAAACAGGATGGCTACCTACATTATACTAATTTTTACAGGAACTAGTCTTCGTTTTCCTCGGTGTTAAGCATTGGATCTTCTCCTGTCACTTCAGCGCGGATTTTAGCTTCAAGTTCGTCCATTAAATCTGGATTGTCGAATAATAAGGCTTTAACAGCGTCTCGACCTTGTCCTAATTTGGTCTCACCATAGCTAAACCAGGAGCCTGCTTTTTTAATAATACCATATTCAACACCTAGATCAATGATTTCACCTACTTTAGAGATACCTTCACCAAAGATGATATCAAATTCCGCTATGCGGAACGGAGGGGCTACTTTATTTTTTACAATCTTCACTTTTACGCGGTTACCCGATACTTCATCAGAATCTTTGATTTGTGATGTACGACGGATATCTAAACGTACAGAAGCGTAAAATTTTAAGGCATTACCACCAGTTGTTGTTTCTGGGTTACCAAACATGACACCAATTTTTTCACGCAATTGGTTGATGAAAATACAACAACAGTTTGTTTTTGAAATTGTACCTGTTAACTTACGTAAAGCCTGAGACATCAAACGAGCTTGAAGCCCCATTTTAGAATCGCCCATTTCGCCTTCGATCTCGCCTTTTGGTACCAAAGCCGCAACGGAGTCAATGACAATAACGTCGATTGCACCAGAACGGATTAGGTTATCAGCAATTTCTAAACCTTGCTCACCATTATCCGGTTGAGAAATCAATAAATTTTCTACATCTACGCCTAATTTTTGAGCGTAATATTTATCAAAAGCATGTTCAGCATCAATGATTGCTGCAATACCGCCTTTTTTTTGTGCCTCTGCAACAATGTGAGTTGCTAAGGTAGTTTTACCCGAAGATTCAGGTCCGTATATTTCAATGATACGGCCTTTTGGTACACCGCCAATGCCTAAGGCGATATCCAAGCCTAGAGATCCTGTAGAAATAGCTTCGATCGGCTCAACAGCAGTATCCCCTAACTTCATAATTGAACCTTTTCCAAAGTTCTTCTCCAATTTATCTAACGTCAGCTGTAAAGCCTTTAGTTTATCTGTGTTGCTCATATTTTTAGTATATATTTCTCAAAATTAAAAATTAAAAATCATAAACCAAATATTTTCACTAAAAAAATTAGCTTTTTGTTTCTGATATAGC
This sequence comes from Sphingobacterium sp. 40-24, assembly GCF_001899705.1. Classification (NCBI taxonomy): domain Bacteria; kingdom Pseudomonadati; phylum Bacteroidota; class Sphingobacteriia; order Sphingobacteriales; family Sphingobacteriaceae; genus Sphingobacterium; species Sphingobacterium sp. 40-24. Next base: position 302,524 of record NZ_MKWH01000055.1, read on the forward strand.
TGAAACACTTTTTATATGGTGATTTTTTTCAAAGTATTTGCACATATAAGTAATAGGGCATTTCTCACACATTGGTTTTCGGGCCAGACATATGTAACGTCCGTGTAAGATCAGCCAATGATGAGCAATGGCAATTGTATCTTTGGGTAGATTTTTTACCAACTGTTTTTCTACAGCCAATGGCGTTGTCGCACGATAGGTTAGCCCAAGACGATTTGCAACACGAAAAACATGGGTATCTACGGCCATAGCCGGATTATGATAAACAACAGATGAAATGACATTAGCAGTTTTTCGACCTACACCCGGAAGTTTCACAAGATCCTCAATTTTTTCGGGTACAATGTTGTTGAACTTTTCAATCAGTAGTTGAGCCATTCCAACAAGGTGTTTGGCCTTGTTATTTGGATAGCTTACGGATCGTATATAGCTAAACACCTCGTCTACACTAGAAGCTGCCAAACTGTGTGCATCAGGGTAGCGTTCAAACAATTTGGGCGTGACTTGGTTGATCCTTTTATCTGTACACTGTGCAGATAAAATAACAGCGACCAGTAATTCAAACGGATTACTATAGTTGAGTTCTGTCTGTGCGTCAGGACTATTTTTGGAGAAATAATCTACGAAAGCCTTGTATCGTTCTTGTTTTAACATCGGTTCAAAACTAGCCAAAATTTCCATCAAAAAAGAAATTTTGAAACCTACTACATGGTGAATACTCTGATTTTAATGTGCAAAACGGAAGGGAAGTCTCAACTGTTTTGGATCATAGATAAATCAAGACGATATTAAGGTTAAAAAATAAGGCCTAATCTCCCAGATTAGGCCTTTCTTTTTTCCAGTTGTTTCGAATATGCCAGGATATTCTCTACACTTCTTTTGCTTGGATGAAGCAACATTTTTGGTAATTGAAGTTTCAATTCATTTTCTATGTCCTCGTCTGTCATTACCTTCTCGTTTTGGGTTAGCAAATTTTGAACTTCGTTTTCTGATTGGGTAAAGTTTTCTACCATAAGCATCTGTTGTTTTGTCTCTGTAAGTTAAATAATTAAACGGACAAAAGATAGTTTTGGTATAAAAAACGAGAAAATATTTATTTTTTCTTTTTGTTGGTATATTCTTCTGCTTTTATAATGGCGTTATAAGCATTGACGATTCCTCCGGTGACCGAGATGTCCGCTAATCGAACCGTTTTGGTGGCATCTTCACCAACCTTTATCTGTACCAGTTGGTTCGGCTTTTCCACCGATTCCATAATAATCTGTTTGGTTTCCACCGCGCTCAAATTGGGATAATAAGATCGAATCATTGCCGCCAGACCAGCGACAACGGGCGCAGCCATACTCGTGCCCTGTTCTTCTTTATACTTGGAATCTGGTACCGTTGAGTTGATGTGGACGCCAGGAGCAAAAACGTCGACCGTTTTTTTGCCATAATTGGAAAAATCGGCTAATAGTTCATTGTCCAAATGAAGACCGGTTGCGCCTACGGTGATCCATGCATTGGCAACTCCGGTGGTATCACCTTTTCCATCCGTATAATACTTCATTGGAAAATTAGGTTCTATATCGTTATCTTCACTGTCATTTCCTGCGGCATGAACCATCAATACATCTTTGGATTCAGCATATCTGATGGCATCGTCTACGGCCTGCTTATTATGGGCATAACTTTTCCCAAAGCTCATGTTCAGTACTTTGGCTCCGTTGTCTGCAGCGTAGCGAATAGCATTTGCGACGTCTTTGTCACGCTCATCACCATCAGGGACGAGTCTAACCGTGAGTATTTTAACGTTATCCGCTACTCCATTGATACCGATATTATTATTGCGTTTTGCACCGATAATTCCTGCGACATGGCTGCCATGTAATGCATCTGGTCCCTTTACGTCCGCGTTGCCATAATGGCGCTCTGAAGCATCTTCATAATTATCGCCAACAATAGGTCGAGAATCGTATGCTTTGTTTAAATGATAATCAACTTGATTGTTGAAATATTTTGCACCTTCGGTGATATCATCAAAAAATTTGGCAAAGCCGCCGTTGTGGATTTCATCCTTTGCATAGCCCAGTGCGATGCGTTGCGTATTTGTGGTCGCTTTGAAATTGTCTATGTCCTCCTGTGTGATATCCTCGGGCTTTTTACCTATTTCACGTACCACAGCGTCTATGTTGCGTTTGAGCGCATCGTACGAAAATTGACCCATTTTAGCTTCTTCTAGCTTGTTTTTATATTTGGCAAGCATTTTTTGATAACTAGCGAAAGCTTTTCGACCAGCTTCATTGAGTTCTGTTGCCGCTGTGATGTTTGCAAACTTTTCGTCCAGTATCCTAAGCTGTCTTGTCAGTTCAAGGTTGTCAAACTGAACATCTTCTCCATTGGCGTTTCCAATAAAGTTCCAGCCATATTTATCATTGATATAGCCATTGCCATCATTATCTATACCATTTGCAAGACTATCCTTCACATTGATCCACACGACATCTTTGAGGTCCTCGTGATAAACATCCACACCTCCATCCAATACGCCAACGATGACTGGAGTGGATTTTCTCCCTTTCAATAAAGTTTTATACGTTTTTTCGGTACTGATTCCCATCACCCCATCCGTTTTATAGTCCAAATTAAACCAATTTGCTGGAATGGTATCCGATTGTCCGAAAGAGATAAGTGGCAATGAGCCTAAAGCAATTAGATATAGTGATTTTTTTAAATTCATATGTAAATAATTCTTAATGAAGTGTCTGCTTTCAATGATTGCCATGAACGCATTCCACCTGGTTATTCTCTCCTGTGTGTTTTAATTTTTTTTCAAGAGCGTGCCTGCTCATTTATTCCTAACTATAGCAGAATAGCAAAGATAATGCTAATGCTTCTTCTGAACTGTTAATTTTTATTAAAAGTATTTATAATCCATATCTCTTATTAAACTGTTGACGAAATATCTTAAATTCAAATCTTTCTAGGAGGCTCCTGTTTTATGGGATGGTCCGGACGGCAGAATGAGAAAGCGTTTATATTAAATAGCGAATAAGAAAGGGAATGCAACAAAATAAAAAAATAGTTTGGCCTAATGTAATGGCCCCAATGGCAGCAGTTTACCCTCATGTAAGAAACATACATGATGATGCTGTGCGAGATGATTATTATTGGATGATTGATTACTTTAAAAAAGGAGAAAAAGCTCAAGAAGTTATTGACTATCTGGAAAAGGAAAACGATTACACCGGTTTGATGCTTCAGGATACAGTAGACCTACAGGAGGATCTTTTTCACGAATTGAAGTCCCGTATTAAGGAAAAAGACGAGTCGGTACCTTATTTCAAAAATGGCTACTACTATTATAGCCGTACGGAAGAGGGGAAACAGTATTTTAAATTCTGTCGGAAAAAGGGTACGCTTGAGGGCGAAGAAGAAGTGCTATTGGATGTAGATCAGCTTGCCCAAGGGCATGCATATTATACGGCAAAGGGATTTTCGGTTAGTCCGGATAATCGTTTGCTTGCCTTTAGTGTGGATACCGTATCCCGGAGGGAATATACCATATTTATCAAAAATATTGAGACCGGAGAAATTTATCCCGACCAGATAAAGAATACAGAGGGGGCAGCGATATGGGGAAATGATAACCTGACGTTGTTTTATACGGCTAAAAACTCTGTGACTTTACTTAGCGAGAGGATTATGCGACATACATTGGGCAGCGATACAAAAGCGGATGTGGCCGTGTATGAAGAGAAAGATAATACAAATTATATTGCTGTCGGGAAATCCAAAAATGGAAAATATATCATCATCAATTCTGAAGGGACATTGTCTTCAGAAATTTGGATATTGAATGCTGATTTACCGCAGTCGGAATTTCGCGTTTTTCAGCCAAGGATACACAATGTTCTCTATTCGGTCATTGCATTGGACGATCGCTTTTTAATTCTGACCAATGATGAGGCCATCAATTTTCAAATCATGCAATGTCCCTTAGATCGTACAGAGCGCGGTAACTGGCAGACATTCATCGATCATCGACCGGATGTATTGGTCAGCGATATTGAAGAGTTTAAGGGTTTTCTAGCTATTGCTGAACGAAAAAACGGATTGACTCAATTGGCAATTTATAATTTAAATAGTCAGCAACAGCACTATTTGGATTTTGGAGAAGTTACCTACACGGTATATCCGGCTATTAATGTTGAATACAACAGCGATAAGTTGCGATATGGCTATACTTCTTTAGTGACACCAAGCTCAGTCTATGAATATGACATGGCTAAGCAGGAGAAAGTATTGTTAAAGCAACAGGAGATTTTGGGTGGATATGACCAAGCTGCATATATCAGCGAGCGTGTTTTTGCAACGGCAAGAGATGGTATTCAGGTGCCGATCTCTATTGTTTATAAAAAAGGAACCAAACTTGATGGTTCAGCTCCATTGTTGCAATATGCCTATGGATCTTACGGGGCATCGATGGACCCCACTTTTTCGAGCAATCGACTGAGTTTGTTGGATCGTGGATTTATCTACGCTTTGGCACATATCAGAGGTGGAGAGGAAATGGGGCGGCAGTGGTATGAAGATGGGAAAATGATGCATAAGATGAATACCTTTTATGATTTTGTGGATTGTGGTAAATACCTGATTGATCGACATTATTGTACACCCGAACATCTTTATGCACAGGGGGGAAGTGCAGGAGGTTTGCTGATGGGCGTAGTCGCTAATATTGCGCCCGAGCTATATCATGGCATAATAGCTCAGGTACCGTTTGTGGATGTTGTGAATACCATGTTGGACGATACTATACCGTTGACTACAAATGAATATGATGAATGGGGCAATCCCAATGAAAAGGAAGCTTATAGTTATATGAAGGCCTATTCTCCATATGAAAACATTGAAGCAAAAGAATACCCCAATTTATTGGTCACAACTGGGCTTCACGACAGTCAGGTGCAGTATTTTGAACCAGCAAAATGGGTGGCTAAACTTAGGGCAACTAAAACCGGAGATACGGTTTTACTTTTAAAGACAGATATGGATTATGGCCACGGTGGGGCATCTGGTCGATTTGACTACTTAAAGGAAATTGCATTGGAATATGCTTTTCTCTTTAAATTAGAAGGTCTTATTTGAAATTATACAAACGAACAATAAAAAAGCGGCATTCGCCGCTTTTTTATTGTTGAGCATGATTAATGCTATCCTGTTGTTTTTGTAAACGCTCTTCCCGCTCGATCTCTCTCGAGTCGATCTGATGCTGTTGATAATTGTCCATGGCCACTTTACTGGCTTTCTGCGATACGTAAATCGCTAATAGGGCAACAATAGTAATGATTGCTATTCCCCAGGCATATTTATGTTTGTCCTGTTTGACGAGCCAATACATAAAGATAATGTAAGGGACAGCAAAAATAAGATAGAAAATTAAACTCGGTGACATACTATTCTCCATTAAATGATCCCTACAAAAGTATTGTTTTTGACTAAAAATAACGAACCGATAGGAAAAACAACAATTTCAATTGATAAAGCCTTAAACCTTTATACGTTTTGTTGTCAAATTAATATCGCTAATGTGCGCGGTCTATTGCCAGCTTATTGCGGATTAATTGCTTGAAAATGAAGCTTACAACGCGGTTTTGATGGTAGATTGTAAATTTTTGATTTTTGCAAAAAATCAATTAGAATATTGTGGAAAAGAAAAAAATATTTTTATACATTTGCATCGTCAGAAACAATTGACAGCGCATTAAAAAATGAAACAGAACAAAAAGAACGATTATTCTTATACTCAAGCTTTTGAGAAGTTTATGAGGAAGGTCTTCTGTGCTTTCATTTTTGTAGAAATACCTGTTTTACGCCTCCGACGACCTATACTACCTCGGGCTTGATTTGAGGTAGTGAATCTTTCCAAGCAAGACCATGATTGTCCGATGGTTTTGAATCCATTATTTTAATTTATTTAGTAACAAAACACGACAGTAGTTGTTGTTTTATTATTAGGGTCGTAAGTCAATGACTATATCAGATTTTTTAATTATCCCGGCTAAACCTGAGCATGCACATTATGCAGAGGTTATTTGCGACGAAATGTTCGAGTCTGCAAAGGCTCGTGGTACTGGTATTGCGCGTCGTAAACCAGAATACGTTGCCAACAAGATGAATGAAGGTAAAGCAGTGATTGCTTTACATAGAGATGGCCGATGGGCAGGTTTTTGTTATATAGAAACTTGGGGGCATGGTGATTATGTTGCGAACTCAGGTCTGATTGTCAATCCCGAATTCAGAAAAGTCGGTTTGGCAAAAGCGATCAAAAAAAGAGTCTTCGAACTTTCCCGTGAGAAATACCCTAAAGCGAAGATCTTTGGTTTGACAACCGGGTTTGCCGTGATGAAAATCAACTCAGAACTAGGCTATGAACCGGTTCCATATTCCGAATTGACCTCTGATGATGAATTTTGGAAGGGTTGTCAAAGTTGCGTGAATTATGAAATTCTGATGAGCAAAGACCGTAAAAACTGTATGTGTACAGCCATGCTTTGGGACCCCGAAGAGAAAGAACGTGAATTGCGAGAGAAGATCCAGCGCAAGCATGAAGCGAAAGAACGCTTGGAAAGAATTACACAAAAACAGTCTCTGCTAAAGCGTATACAGGCGAAGTTTTGGAAATCGGCCAATAAATTTATTGCCGTCAATTTTCCGAAGCATAACAAAGTCGCAAAAGGATATTAAGCTAAAGCTGAGCGATTATATTGAAAATAGATGTAACAGGTAACTGAAGACGTTCATAATAACAAGATCAGTTCAAGGTTCTCTCAACATAATAATAAAAAACCGAGTGAAACGAGCTTAAGTCAGCCGTTGAAAACAAACACTCATAAAATAACATTCTAATGAAAAAAGTAGTTTTAGCATTTAGTGGCGGATTAGATACTTCATTCTGTTGTATTTATCTTACACAAGATTTAGGTTTAGAAGTTCATTCCGTAGTTGTAAATACAGGTGGTTTTTCGGATGAAGAATTAAAAAATATTGAAGAACGTGCTTATGCTTTAGGTGTGAAATCACATACAGCTATAGACGAAACGGCAGACTATTACCGCGAAACTATTAAATTTTTGATTTTTGGCAATGTGTTAAAAAATGCGACTTATCCATTGTCAGTATCTGCTGAGCGTGTATGCCAAGCAACCGCAATTGCAAACTACGCAAAGAAAATTGGTGCTGAATGTGTTGCTCATGGATCTACAGGTGCAGGAAACGACCAAGTACGTTTCGATATGATTTTCCAGACCCTGATTCCAGGAGTGGAAATTATCACCCCAATCCGTGATCTGCAATTGTCGCGTGAAGCCGAAATTGCGTATTTGAATAAGCATGGTGTAGAGTATTCTGCTGAAAAAGCAAAATACTCCATCAATAAAGGACTTTGGGGTACTTCTGTTGGTGGAGCAGAAACATTGACATCCAACCAATATTTGCCTGAATCGGCATGGCCAACTCCAGTGACTTCTTCAGAGCCGCAACAAATTACAATCGATTTTGAAAAAGGAGAGCCTGTGGCCTTAAATGGTGAGAAAATGGCTTCTGTTAAAGTGATTCAAGAATTACAGGCAATCGCTCAACCATACGGTATTGGCCGTGATATCCACGTGGGTGATACCATCATTGGTATCAAAGGTCGTGTGGGTTTTGAAGCTGCTGCTTCTGTCATTTTAATTAAGGCACACCATGCCTTAGAAAAACATACCTTGACCAAATGGCAATTGTCTTGGAAAGACCAAATCGCTGCTTTCTATGGAAATTATATGCACGAAGGCCAAATGCACGATCCCGTTATGCGTGATATTGAAGCATTCTTGCAATCTTCACAAGAAACAGTGACTGGCCGAGTGATTGTTGAACTTCACCCATACCGTTTTGTCGTCATTGGTGTCGAGTCTGAACACGATTTGATGTCCAATAAATTCGGTAGCTATGGTGAGATGAATAAGGGCTATACAGGTGACGATGTAAAAGGTTTCTCCAAAATTTTTGGAAATCAAACCATCATTTGGCACAAAGTGAATAAAAAATAAACCGTGTTTTGTGCCCTGTATTTTTTCTTAACGTAAAATTGATAAGAAAAAATACAGGGCATAATGGGGGACAACACATCCCTAAATTCTAAATTCAAAAAAATGATAAGAGTAGGAATAATTGGTTCGGCAGGATATACTGGTGGTGAATTATTACGTGTATTGATTTATCATCCTGAGGTGGAAATCGTATTTGCTAATAGTGCTTCCAATGCAGGAAATAAGTTATATGAAGTTCACAATGATTTATTTGGCGATACTGAATTGACCTTCTCTTCCGACTATCACTCCGCGATTGATGTCTTGTTTTTATGTGTGGGCCATGGAGATGCACGCAAATTTTTAGATGCAAATCCGATCGATGCATCCGTTAAGATTATTGATCTTTCACAAGATTATCGTCTTCGTGCGAATACAGCTTTCCAAGGGCACCAATTTGTGTATGGGCTTCCAGAACTAAACAAAGAAGCAATCAAAACAGCGCAGTATATTGCAAACCCAGGATGCTTTGCTACAAACATACAATTGGCTTTATTGCCATTAGCGAGTAAAGGTTTATTACCGGATCAAATCCATGTTAATGCAACGACTGGATCAACAGGAGCGGGGCAAAAACCGGGTGCAACCACGCATTTTTCCTGGCGTAACAATAATCTTTCTGCTTACAAATCTTTTGAACACCAGCATTTACAGGAAATTTCAGAGTCTTTGGATCAGCTGCAAGCGGGATTTTTACCGGTGTCAGCAGGATCGTTGTTGGAACGTGCTGCAGCAAAAATTAATTTTGTCCCACAACGTGGAGATTTTGCCCGGGGAATTTTCTCGGCTATTTATGTAGACACCGATTTGTCTGAAGAGCAGGCCTACGCATTGTATGAGAGCTATTATGCCGCTCACCCTTTTACGCATATCAGCAAAAAAAATATCGACCTTAAGCAGGTTGTCAATACAAATAAAAGTATTATCCACCTCGAAAAGCACGGAAATAAGCTCCTTATTTTAAATGCGACTGATAATTTGCTTAAAGGAGCATCCGGTCAAGCTGTACAAAATATGAACTTAATGTTCGGTTTAGACGAGCGTACAGGATTAAACTTGAAAAGCGTTGGTTTTTAACCCTTTTTAGGATATTAAACAGCAATATTAACAAGTTGTGAATAACTTGGGGGGGCGTCCTGAAAGCGAAATAAGGTTTTCAACATTTTATTAATATCGTGTGGAAAAGTGAAGGGTAGCCCCTTCACTTTTTTTTATGAATAGGTCTTTCGAAACGTACATTATCCAGTTATGAACAATGACATGTCGTTTTTCTAAAAAACGGACTCTTATGTCGACAGCCTATTGAATCAGAGTGAATTGATAGGTTGGACTTTGATGATGGATATTATTTTTAGAAACTCAAAACTACCAAAAGGCCAGTTGCTGATAAACATTCGATGTCCAAATTGTTTGAATATGGTAGATAAAGACCATCAAATGGATAAAGGATGCGTTCTTCAATTTCAAAATTACCATCTAACGTAAATGCAAATACGTTTTTGTGGTCTGGGCCAGTTTGTAATTCAAAATCATGTTTTCCAGCAAATGCACCGAAGTAGAACTGAAAATCAGTAGCTAAATCGGTGCCTACAGGATACATCTTGTTTTTCTCAAATGAAGATGTAAATGGAAGATCCACGATATGAGGTAGTGTAGGAGTGTGTATTGTCGAATTAAGTCCAAATTCTTGAAAGGTCACTGGGCCTTCAGTTTCGGACGTTGCTCTTATATGAATTGCCGTACTATTTCCAGGATTGCATATTAAGATTGTCCCAACGGGTACCGTGTAGGTTTGGCCATTCATTGTTACAAGTAGATCCCCAATCAAAGGAATCAAAAGCGAGACCGTACCTTTATTGGTCGGGAGATCCAAAGTGCCTTGAGGCGCAACTTCCCAGTTATTGACCTGTTGAAGTCGACCAATAGACTCCCGGTGAGGAGAAGCAAAAGAACCATAATTGAGTGTGCTTCTGACTACATGTGTTCCGATTGATGTTTCCCCACGCTGTTCCGCGATATAGATTCTAATATCCTGCATGATCAGGTTGTTAAGCATTAACATGAATTGTCATTTTCATTTGGAAACCTTCAGATAAGGATCCTGTGACCGTAGACACTTCCTTGGTAACACCGTCGCTGAATACGTTGTCATTGGCATTATAGGTATAACCTGAAACACCTTTTTTGTAACCATAAGATGAACCTGTATTATTGACTTCAAGACATAGGCTATCTTGAAAAGCGATTTGTGTCACTAATAGCGATTTACCGGTAGCATCATATACATGGACGTGAATATGTGTTGCTCGGCCTTGATACCAGCCCGGAAAGATGGTTTGGAAAGAAACAAGTCCATTGGCATTGGTAACTTGTCTACCACGATACCAATTGACAGACTGATAGTTGCTGGATTGCATTTGTGTTCCACCATATTGCGAGTAATTACCTTCCACATCACAATGCCATATATCCACTAAGGCACCTTCTAGCGCCGCACAGTTATTATTTGTATTGACAATAGTAATTAAACCGAGCATATTAGCCCCAATACCATCACCTTTGCGTATATCTGAGCGGACATAACTTGAAGGTGTTTTTGTCGGAAAGGGCCCCTCGGTTTCAGATGGTGTTACACTACAGCTTGAATCGACATTGACGTCAGTGCCCTCATCCGTGGTTGATGCGGTATCGTCTTTCTTGCAGGCTGCCCAGACCATTGGACCTGTAAATGCCAGCAATGATAAGGTCTTTATAAAATTTTTGCGTTCCATATCTCTTCTTTTTTATGAATGGAAGCAAGGTAGTGGACGGAGATGTAAAATAATGTTAAGTGTCGATAAAGAGGCTTATTGCATCGACGAATCACGTAAACATTTGATCACTTCATTATAGTACCCATCGCCGACTTTCAATGTGAAGTTGGGTAATTGTATTTTACGTTGTGAAAACGTAATGATGTGTTTGACCGCGATAACAAAACTGCGATGAATGCGGATAAACTGATTTGGCGGTAAACGATCCAACATGGCTTTCATCGTCGACAAAGTCAATATTGTTTTTCCTTGTATAAGATGAATTTTGATATAATCTTGCATGCTTTCCAAACACTCAATTTCATCAAGGTAGATTTTGATGCGTTGATATTCCACATTAACGATTAAGAAAGGGCGATGGCTCTGTGAAGCTGAACGTGTCATTGCCTTATCGATAGCCCGTTCAAAACGAGTGAAGTCAAATGGTTTGAGAAGATAGTCTACTGAATCAAGTTCAAATCCATCTATCGCATATTCTTTATGTGCCGTAGTGAAAATCAATAAGGGTCTTGGATTTAAGTTTTTTGCAAAATCAATACCGTTGATTTCGAGCATATCAATATCCAAAAAAATCAAATCAACACTGTTATTGGCGAGATACAACTTCGCTTCATGGGGGTTATTGAAGGTTCCAGCAAGCTGTATAGCGGGATGCTTTCCTGTGAACGTAGAAATAACACGAAGAGCCAATGGTTCATCGTCAAGAGCTATGCAAGTTAACATCGATTAAATTAAGATAGACTGCTTTATGTATACATAATCGTATAGCCTAATATAAAAACAATTTATGGAGAAATATAGAGGATAAGCTGAACAAAAAAAGAATGATCCTCCTGTTGGATCGTCAGGCGGTGCCTGTCGGCATAAAAATGTTCCAATAGACGTTGAACATTTTTAAGGCCTGTTCCTGAGCGGTGTTGTTCGGTTGACTGTGTAGCAATGCTATTCTTTACATTTAATGTGCAGGATGTTGGCGTTAGAATGACCTCAAAACTTAATTGGCAGGGCTCTATGGTGCTTAATCCATATTTGAACGCATTTTCAACAAAAGGAAGCAGCACAAATGCGTGTATCGTTTTAGGGTGTTCGAGCCCCGTATAGTGTTCACTGATCGAACAATTCGGGCCAATGCGTAGCTTTTGGAGATTGATAAAATCTTGTATAGCCTGGATTTCGATCTTGATGTCAATCGTATCACTGTGCCGTTCGTCCATGTAATAACGCATTAATTGCGAAAGACGATGAATACTACTTGCGACGGCATCATCATTGGTCAGTGCCAATGCGTAAATATTATTTAAGGTATTAAACAAGAAGTGGGGGTGGACTTGCGCTTTTAAAAAGGAAAGTTCGGCCTTCATACGGTCTTGTTCGACCAATTGCATTTTTTGCTGCGTTTCCATCCAATAGGTTACGATTCTATAGAGCGCGGCAAGGCTAATAGTTAACAGGAAAATATACACAGAAGCGATATCGATAGGTTGTGGCCGTTGTCCCGGGGATTGCCCTGGACCTCGGTATGGGAAATGCCTAGCAGATGGTGGCGGTGGAAAATCAGGATGATGCCTAGGTGAAAATTCTCTGTCCCCAGGGGTCGGTAATTGTTGACGTCCAATACGCATCAGCCGGTCAAAGGGCTGAAGATAGCAAGCTAGTAACAAACCTGTCAAAATAATGGAGATTCCGTAACTGATAAATTTTCGATGCTTTATGCTGTATGGAATCAGTACATAGGCATTGACATAAAATAGGATTAAAAAACAGCCTGTGAAAATCCAAAATGCCGGTGCAAAAAGTATTTCCTTAATTTCCAATTGACCGTTGTTAAAAAATAGTACTGGAAAGGATAAGAAAATAAGCCAGGCGAGTCCATGGATCAATATGGAGATTTGTTTTTGTCCTAAGATACGTTTTGATGTGCTATAAGCAGATTTGTCCATGGAGCTTGCTATTTTAGCTTTTATAAAAGGGGACTCTGATCCTAAAAATACACAAAAAGATTAGATCGTATTTTTAAAATGTTAAAATATACATCTCATTTTATAATAGATCATTTAATGGGAAAGGAGTGATGGTCAATTATTGCCGTTTTTTTACACAATCGATTGATATACATTTCCTTTCTTTTTCTGTAAATCTAAGCCTTATCTTCATCAAATAATCCAGTTTCACAAACCGATACCATCTTTATTCAATAGTAAAGTGCAGCATAAAGGTAGCTGATAAATTGAATTTCGGAACTAATAAAGTAGTCGGTTTCGCGAAGTATTAGAATGTAATAGCATCTCGAGTTTATGACGAATATGAATAACCGCAGGTAGTATAACTAGCTTAAGGTTGATATATAAATTGATAAAAAAAATAAAGTATGAAAAGAAAACACTTTATCCAGTATCTCTTTCTGGGAGCTTTATCCTGTCTTTCGATAAGCGGTATCGCACAGACAGCAGGGAAGACGTATGCCGTTCCTCTAGCCGGGAACGCTTTCATCACCGCAGGGCAAGCCGGTGATGCGGAAATTTCCGGTCGTAATGGCCTCGTAAAATGGTCAAGCAATCAGGAAGTGGCATCGGTTTATTTTCGGGCTCAGAAAGCAGGGAAATTGACATTAAAGCTGAAAGCGAAAAATGATGCTGGGAAATCTAAAATAGAAATTGACGCACTAGGGAAAAAAGCCGTTGTAGATGTTGAAGGAAATGAACTTGCCGAAACAGCTCCGCTGTCCATTGAAATAAAGGCTCCCGGTTATGTTCGGGTCGACCTAAAAGGAGTCAGTAAATCGGGCAGTAATTTTGCTAACGTGACAGAACTACTTGTTAGCGGTGAAGCCGCGTCAGAAGGACTTATCTATTCTGATAACCCCGACTATTACTACTGGTCCCGAAGAGGACCTTCCTGTCATCTTAATTATACCGTTCCTACGGAGGGCAACGTGAGTTACTATTATAATGAAGTTACCGTCCCTCAAGGCGAAGATAAAGTTGGTTCCTATTTTATGGCGAATGGTTTTGGCGAAGGCTACTTTGGTATACAGGTTAATTCAGAAACCGAGCGACGTATCTTATTTTCCGTATGGAGTCCATTCCATACAGATGATCCGAAAAGTATTCCAGATGAGCAAAAAATCCATCTACTAAAAAAAGGAAAGGATGTGCATTCGGGCGAGTTTGGAAATGAAGGGTCAGGCGGGCAGAGTTACCGCAAGTACTTTTGGAAAGCAGGTATAACCTATAAGTTTCTCTTGAAAGGTGTGCCCGATGGAAGAGGAAATACCGACTATACCGCCTGGTTTTTTGTACCTGAAGAGAATGCATGGAATGTGATCGCAAGCTTCAAACGTCCGCAGACAAACACCTACCTGAAACGATTCCATAGTTTCTTGGAGAACTTTAGTCCGAATCAAGGCTACCTGGGTAGAAAGGTTGAGTTTGGCAATCAATGGGTCTATGATGGGCAATGGAAAGCTGTACAAGCGGCTTCTTTCAGTGTGGATAATACCTATCGTGCAAATCAGCGCATTGATGCAATCGGCGGCATCAACAAAAACGGATACTTTCTTAGAAATGGTGGTTTCTTTAGTGACGTTGTTAAGCCAGGAAGTAAGTTTGAATTCCGGAATAAAAATAATGCACCAGAAATTGATTTTGACAAACTACCTTAATCAAAAAGGAATAAAGACGATGCCTTATTGTTGCTCAAAGTTTATCCTAAACAAAAAAGAGTCGCATTGAAATGCGACTCTTTTTTGTTTTGTACAGCTCTGGATTTATTTTTCAGACAGTTTGATATCACGTTCTACCGAAACATTATCTCCGGTAACAGCATTACCATCCTTATCTACTAGAGTCAATTTTACTTTATTGTTGCCCATTGGCAGGCCTTTTATCTCATATGGGCCCCATTTGTCCAATGTAAATGTCTGGCCATTGATATCTGCAATTACCTTGTTGCCATCTGGAGCAAGTTTGGTATTGATTACGTAAAAATCTAACAGGAGATTTTTTGTTTCATCTCCTTTATACTCACCTTTAGGTCGAGAATAGAAAAGTGATGATTCCTTTGGTGTTGCATCCGTCGTCAATTTACCCGTTGCATCAATCTTAAATTTTACCAATTTAGAAGCTTCAGTGGTTTTTATGGATTCATGATAGGATCTTGATAAAAATGAGAGCAGGTAATGTTCCGAATTTAACGGTACTGTTACAGAGTTCTCGGGCTTGTAGAGAGCCGTGTAAGGTTTATTGTCTAAAATAAAATGAATATGTTGCCCATCATGCGAATTTGCCATATGGGCAGCATGGGCATCATCGGTCATCTCCGTTAATTTGAAATTCTTAATCGCATATTTTACAGTTACTTTTGCGGAGTCTGTTCCTACCTTTTCTGCAGTGATCGAGGCGATCTGCAGATCAGCTCCAGGAAATTCTTTCGAGTCTGCAATAGGACTAACGGTGATTGAGTCCATTTTCTGTGCAGTATTTGTGTCCATACTGCTGCTTGAGTCAGCTCCACCTGTACTTTTCGTAGATGAGTTGTTACACCCGATAGCGCCTACCATGAGCGCTACTGCAGCAGTAATACCGATAATTCTGTAATACTTCATAATTTTTTTGTTTAATTTTTTAATCATTCAGCATCTTAAGTAACAGTCTATGTTCCTATTTTGTTTGTAATAAGGTTAAAAATAGGCCGTTTGGGCTACTCATTGAAGTTTAATACACAGTGAATTAAATATTTTTAAAAAAATAGTCATATTAGATGTAATAAATCGATAAGCTGAAATGTCTTGATAATATAAAAGGCACAGGTGATACGGAGATGGGGCAAAAGCCGATTAGAAGATTAAAATAGCGTAAGTCTCAATATTGACGATAACATGAACCAAGAGCAATTTAAAAATACCGTTTTCATCCATAAGGATAAGCTATTTCGCTTTGCGAAACGGATCTTGGTTGATGATGATGAGGCTTTTGATGCGGTACAAAATGTGATGATGCGGTTGTGGCAATTAAAAGATCAGCTGCTTCAATATAAAAATATGGAAGCCTTCTGCATGCAGAGTGTTAAAAATGAAGCGCTCAATCGTCTAAAAAAAGATAAGGTCAGGGCAGACTTTGTTGAGCAGCATCAGGTTGTTACCATGACGGAACATACTGTTGGGAATACGAAAGAAATTATCCTTGAAATGATCAATTCCCTTCCCGAAAAACAACGGCTTGTTATGCATCTGCGCGATGTTGAGGATTATGACATCGATGAAATCGGTGAAGTATTGGAGATGGGCGAGTCTGCGGTAAGAGTTAATCTGATGCGTGCTAGACAGAAGGTAAAAGAACAATTGACAAAATTATTCGATTATGAAACCATGAGGATTTATTCTGATAAGAAATAAACCCGATTGTTTCATCGTCTTTGAAAATAAGATGAACAGTGATGAAAGATAAGAAATTAAAAGAATTGGAAGAGAAGTACTTTAATGGCCAGTCGTCATTAGAGGAAGAAAGAGCATTGAAAAGCTCGGATGATGCTTTTTTTCAATCATTGAATCAGGAAAAGAATAGGACAATGGATTGGTCCTTTGAGGACTTCCAAAGTGAGATCAATGATGATAAGAAACGTATTATCTGGTGGAATAATAGCTGGATAAAATATGCAGCAGCAGCCATGTTGTTAATGGCTATTGGAATTGCACTATTCCTAAATCAGGAACCAACAACGCGAGTACCTGTACTTGCCGAAAAGGAAATGAAAGAGCTAAAATCCGCGGACAAGAAGCTGATCGAACAACAAAATGAAGAAACGGTAGTTTCCAATGCTAATGATGGGACCCCTTCGGTGGAAAGCGGTAAGACGTTACAGATCGCAGAAACGCTCAAACATTCTAAAGTTAAAAAACGAGCGAAGGCATGGACTGAAAAGAAGAAAATAGTTGCTGAAAGTCTGCAATCAGTCGAAAGTGAACCCTATCAGGCAGATTATGTTGTTTTGAATGGGAAACCTGTCGCGAACGAACAGGAAGCTGTTGAACTGACCCTAAAATCTTTAGGCTTACTGGCAAATAATCTGGAAAATGGTGTAGATAAAGCAATGAATATAAAACAAATGTCAATAACGATTAACTAAAATAAAATGAAAGGTTTTTTAATAGCTTGCCTTCTACTTGTAGCAAGTATGGCAAATGCACAAATTTCAAAATTGGATAAACTTTTTGAACAATATCAAGGAAAGAAAGGTGTGACAACACTCAAAATCGGGGCGCCGATGTTCAAGCTATTGGGTAATTTGAAAATAGACGATGAGGATATGCAGACAATTACACCACTACTTAAGAATGTTAAATCGTTGCGGATGCTGATTGTTGAAGATGGGGAGGATAAAGCCTTAACAGGTATTATTCAAGGGGCAGTTTCAAATTTAAAGTATGAAGAACTCATGTCGCTCAATAATGAAGGTCAGGATATCCGGTTCATGGTCGAAAATATGTCTGCAAATGCCGACATCTTAAACAATCTGTTACTAACGATCAACGGAGATGGGCAAAATCTATTTATGATCCTTGACGGGGCTATACCGTTGAAAGACGTGACTAGCTTGGTCAACGAAGGGAACAATAAAGTGAGTAAGAATAAAGGTGATAACAACAAAAAGTAGAAGATTATGAAAAGATTACTAACCTTGTTGTGCCTAGTTGGCGTTCTTTTCTCCATGCAGTCATGCATGATAAAAAAAGCCTCCAATATGGATTTCGTCAGCCGGTCTAATGTATCGGACGACGCTGAGATTGTTGCCATTAATTTACCGATGTGGTTAACAAAACCCTTTATGAAAAAAGCCTTAAAGGACGATAATGATGAAGAGTCTCGTGCAATGGCTGAAATTGTAAAGAAATTAAAGAAGTTCAGAATGCTGACACTTTCAAATAATGACAAAACGAAGAATGCACGGATTTTGGACGATTACCATAAGTTTTTGAAGAAGAACAAATTTGAGGAATTACTGGTTATTAACACGGATGGACAGGAGATTTCGCTGAATGCGCGTATTGATAAGAATAATGTTATTCAGCGGGTTTCTCTACTCGTTCATGATAACGAAGATGAAAGTGTTTTTATGGATATCAAAGGTAAGTTTTCATTGGATGAACTTATTGCCGGACTAAATAAGATGAAATCTAAAGATAAGAAGCTGGCAAACAAACTCTAATAAGCACGTTGATTCGAGCCTATACTTCCACTAACCTATAAAAAAAGCCCTCTAGTAATATACTGGAGGGCTTTTTTATAGTAGTTTGATTTTATGCACTAAAGACAATGTCTAAAGCATCGAAAATATGTTTTTTTGCCTGGTCAAGATCCGCTGCTGTATGTGCATCAGAAACAAAGCCTACTTCATAGCCTGAAGGACCAAAATATACGCCACGATTTAACAATTCGCGGTGCATAATTTTATAAGATTCCATCGATTTAGGATCGATTTCACTCGCTTTTTTAATTTCGTGCTGTTCTGTGAAGGCAAACCAAAAAATAGAAGCCACATGGAAAAGTTGAACTTTATATCCTTTCTCCGCAATATAAGTACGCATATCATTGACGAAAGCTTCTGTTTTGGCATTTAAATTTGTGTAGAAATCCTTTTGTGCCAAGATATCTAATGCGGCAATGCCGGCAGCCATAGCAACTGGATTTCCGGATAAAGTTCCGGCTTGGTAAACTGCACCATCAGGAGATATACAGGCCATCAATTCTTTTGAGGCTCCATAGGCACCAACAGGCATTCCGCCACCAATAATTTTGCCGTAGGTAATAATATCTGGTTGTACGTCATAGTAAGCCGAAGCACCTTCAAAACCAATACGGAATCCCGTGATCACTTCATCCATAATCAACATTGCACCATGTTCTTTGGTGATATTACGTAAGAAGTGAACATATTCCTTAGATTGCAACAATAAGCCATTGTTTGCAGGTATACCCTCAATGATAACTGCGGCAATCTGATCTTTAAATTCTGCAAAAGCAGCTTCTAAAGCTCGCTTATCGTTTAATTCGATAACAATGGTTTCGTCTGCAAATGCTTTAGGTACACCAGCCGATGATGTCTCACCAAAAGTGACCAAACCAGAACCCGCTTTAACCAAAAGAGAATCGGAGTGGCCATGATAACAGCCATCAAATTTGATGATCTTATCACGTTTCGTGTAGCCTCTAGCCAAACGGATTGCAGACATTACGGCCTCAGTTCCGGAACTGACAAAGCGAATTTTCTCAATAAACCTATTGTTTTCGATAATCAACTCAGCCAGTTGGTTCTCCAAAGCAGTAGGAGCGCCAAAACTTAAGCCTTTCCCGAGTTGTGCCGCTACAGCTTCACGAACTTGATCATTATTGTGCCCTAAAATTAAGGGGCCCCATGAACAACAAAAGTCGATGAATTCATTTCCGTCCGCATCCCACAGGTGTGCTTTATCGCCACGCTCAATAAATAATGGGGTACCATATACGGATTTGAAAGCCCTAACAGGAGAGTTTACGCCTCCAGGGAAATATTGTTTTGCTTTTTCAAATAGCTCAGCAGATTTTGCTCTTGAAATATCAGGTGCTTGCATAGTCTATGTATTTGAATGCGAAGTTATCTTTTTTTAAGAAGATAAGTCTCATAGAAACGTAAGGAATCCATAATAGCCTGATATTAGCTATTTAAATTGAGTAACAGCTTCTTTTTTTAGCAATTTTATTTCCTGTTTATTGACAAACAGGATAATCTCATTTGCTGACTTAATTTCAATCTCAAAAGCCGTCTTGTTATCACTATATTTTCCAAAAAGATTTGGACTAAAAAAGTAGCCACTAAATTTTCTGCGATTTAATATAGCAATGCTATCTACTTTCTGATGAATTGAGGTCTGGGGACCCTGAGGGTTTGAATTTGAAAAGGTAAATAAGGCGTCACCATTCTTATTAAATGTGATTGATTTCAGCTTAGCGTTGTCCGCAATCCAATTGCCTTCCAAAAAGAAGTAAAAGGTAGTTTCATGTATGGAGGGAGCCGATAAAAGGAAACTGCTGATTATGATACTTTTTAACATAATAAGGCGCATTATAATTTTCTGTTTGACCGCAATGTCGTAAAAAGGTTTAAATAATATTTTAAAAAAACAGAAGCTCGAAAATGAATTCCCGAGCTTCTGTTAGTTAAATTCCGATTATCGAAGATAATCTGGAAGGTGTTAAATAAAACCTTTCTCCAATACTTCTTTGGAGTGGTAGGATAAGATTGCTGTAGCGCCAGCACGTCTGAAGCTCAATAACGTTTCTAGGATGACACGTTCGTCTAACCAGCCGTTTTGAATTGCCGCCTTTAACATCGCATATTCTCCACTGACATTATATACTGCAATTGGT
Organism: Sphingobacterium sp. 40-24; assembly: GCF_001899705.1. Lineage (NCBI taxonomy): Bacteria > Pseudomonadati > Bacteroidota > Sphingobacteriia > Sphingobacteriales > Sphingobacteriaceae > Sphingobacterium > Sphingobacterium sp. 40-24. Next base: position 322,852 of record NZ_MKWH01000055.1, read on the forward strand.
AGATCGAAGTTGTCTGCAAGAAGTTTAACGATATCTAAGTAGGGAAGTCCTGGTTTCACCATCAGAAAATCCGCTCCTTCCTGTGCGTCGAGCTGTGCTTCAATAAGCGCCTCTTTTGCATTGGCAGGATTCATCTGGTAGGTCTTTTTATCGCCATGCTTGGGTGCCGAGCCTAAGGCATCTCTAAAAGGACCATAATAGGCCGAAGCATATTTTGCCGTATACGACATCAAAGAAACGTTAGTAAAACCATTATGGTCCAATAGCTCACGGATGTAACCGATGCGGCCATCCATCATATCTGATGGTGCAATGATATCTGCACCTGATTGTGCATGTGCCAAGGCCATTTTGCCCAATACCTCTAATGTCTCATCGTTTAGGATCTCACCGTTTTCGACAATTCCATCGTGCCCGTCACTGCTGTAAGGGTCCATGGCAACATCCGTTACGATACAAGCCTCCGGAAAATTTTTCTTTACCGCAGCAATTGCACGTAAGTATAAACTTCCATCACGGTAGCTTTCTGTAGCATATTTGTCTTTTAATGACTCTTCAATGTTAGGGAAAAGATCAAATGAACGTAAGCCCAACTTCAGGCAACTTTCCACTTCCTTCAATAGATTGTCTATTGAATAGCGATAGATGCCTGGCATCGATTTAACCTCAGTTTTTTGATTTTGCCCATCGACGATAAAAAGTGGGAAAATCAAATTTGACGCGTCTAAACGTGTCTCTTGAATCATGTCGCGAATCACGGCAGATTTACGATTTCTTCTCGGACGTTGTAACATTATATTAAGATTATTTATGATCTATGTTGTTTATTGCAATAGCAGTGCAATCGTTTACTGACTTTGAAATACAAACTACTTTATACGATTCTAATACTCCAATCCAAAAACGGCTTCGGAAAGGCCGATCTCATCAGGAGAATAAGGAAGGGTATAAGGCACATTCATCTCATCAAACTTTGCACCGGTAGAGCGGCCAATACAGATTACTTTTTGGCCTGGTTCCAGTAGGTTGTCTGCAAAATATGCTTCCACATTGCTCGGACTGGTAAAGACCAATACCTCCGCATTGGATGGATCTACATTTTCTTCTAAGACCGTTTCATATACCGGTATATTGATAATTTTTGTCTCCGGGCTTAATGCTTTTTGGATCGTCTCCAAAGATTCCTTCGCACGTGGTATAAGCACGGTACCACCATTGGCCAATTCAGCAAATTTCTTCGCAATTTCCTCCATATTGATGCCCTCACTGTCGCCAGAGAAATCAGCAACGCGGTCATATTTGCGCAAAATCTCTTCCGAGCCACGGCCAATGACACCAATCTTGGTCTTTTTGCTCAAACGTGGCTCTAAATTGAAAAAGTGCTCAATACCATTCTTGCTTGAAAATATAATCCAATCCACGTGTTTTAGGATAAAAGGATCCAATTTGTTGATGATGGGGAATATTTTGATCAAAGAGCGGCCCTCAATAGTAATATTGTGCTTGGCCATTGCTCTTGCGAAATAGGAATTTTCGTCTACCTCCCGGGAAATAAATACAGATTGTGGCAATTTTCTATCCTTTGCATATTTGCTGAAAATACGCTCCGCTAACCGCGTCGTATCGGTATCTCTAAGGTAAACACGGTCAGGAAAATCTTCGCTTGTGTCAGCAATAGAGGCCCAAGCTTCGTATTCATCACCGCTTTTACGGCAATAACAGCCTAATGGCGCATGACATCCCGCGTCAAATTTATTTAATACCAAACGTTCTACGGAGATTGTTTTTGCTACTTCTTCATTGTTTAAGGGCTGTAAAGCGTCAAAAAGTTCCTTGTCAACTTCACGGATCTGAATAGCAAGTACTCCTTGCGCCGGTGCCGGGATAATTTCAACAGGAGGAATCTCTTCCACATGAAAATCTGTAATATCCATTTCAATACGGCTAATACCTGCCTTTGCAAGTACGATAGCATCGTATTGCTCATCACGTAGCTTCTGGATTCTTGTCTGTAAATTACCACGGAGATCGTCAAATTCTAGATCCGGACGTAGCGCCGAGATCTGCGCTTTTCTACGGTTGGATGATGTCCCAACAGTCGCATTGTGTTTTAATGAAAGACGTTTTTTGATATCCACACAATCTTTGTGGATAATCAATAATTCAGCGGGATCTTCACGCTCAGAAACCGCTGCAATGATCAATCCCGGAGGGTTGACCGTAGGTAAATCTTTGTGTGAGTGTACAGCTAAATCAATGGTCCCGCTTAAAAGCTCCTCTTCAAGCTCTTTGGTGAAAAATCCTTTGCCTTCTAATTTATCCAAACGAAGGTGTTGAATGATATCCCCTTGTGTTTTAATGACTTTTAATTCTGCTTCAATTCCGATTTCTGCCAATCGATCTTTTACAAAATTTGCCTGCCACATGGCAAGAACACTTCCCCGGGTACCAATAATTAGTTTTCTATTCACGTTAATTTTACTTTACCTATTAAAACAATCACAAAATGTTCCCCCAGTAGCGACGTATTCAACTAGCACAGCATGTGTTTTAATTCAATTGAGCCCCGGAAATAAACAATTTCGGAAAAATGTGTTTAATACCATTAATCAGAGCAAAAATAAATAAATAGAAGGAATATGTTGACACGTTACTGTCATTATATGTCAGGAAATAATTGACAAACCGAAATTTAAAGAAACAGTCAAAGGATAGCTCCGGGTGACGGGCACAGATTCATTCCGCTAATAGGCATTGGTACAAAACCTAGGGAAGCAACAAAAAGTAATAGAATATAACGCTGTTCGAAAGGAAGCTTAGTATTAGTTTTTTTCCGTTTCTGGAGTTTTAACCAAAATTTCTTTCGCCATAACCATTGGAACCTTGATGTATTTCTTTTCCATGTAGTTGATGACTTTTTCCAATACTTCTCTCGCTTCAGGGGTTAGGGCTTGAACCTCTTGAGCAAAAACCTCATTTAGCGCAAATGATTTAATTTCTTTAATCTTTTCAGGAACCTCACGCATAGCAACCTCTACACGTCGCTGTTTGATTAAAGGTAAAAATTCTTGGATATTGTCCTGTATAATCTTTTCGGCACTCTCCAATTCGTTATAACGCTCTTGGATGTTTTTCTCCGCAATAGCTTGTAAGCTGCTTACTTCGATATAATGAATCGGATTGTTTTGGAGAACTTCAGCATCAATATCATTCGGAACGGCTAAGTCAATGATTATTTTCTTATCCGTTTCTCCGTTTAATAAGGATTGATAAAGTGTGTTGTCAATAATGGAGGTCGGAGCACCTGTGCAAGTAATTAAAATATCAAAGCCTTCTTTGTACTGATCAATATCAGCTAGGGGATAAGCTTCAGCATTTAATTCTTCGGCTAAGGCCTTTGCGTTCTCTATTGTGCGGTTGAAAATAACGAACTTAGCTTTTTGGTTCTTTTGGAAATATTTCGCTAAGTTCTGATTGGTTTCTCCAGAACCGATAATGACGATTCTAGGGTTTTCAACCAGTTTTAGTTCGCGCAATTTGCGATAGGCAAGCGAGACAACGGAAATTGGGTTTCTGGAAATTTTAGTATAGGTGTATACTTCTTTAGCCGTTTTTACGAGACGATCCATCATCAGACGTAGAAAATCTCCAGTAAAACCAGCTTCTCTACAACGATCATAGGCCCGACGTACCTGTGCCAAAATTTCTTTTTCACCAACAACAAGACTTTCAAGTGAACATGACATCCGAAGCAGGTGGTTTAAAGCATCCATACCCTCGTATTTGTTGACCTGTCCTAAATAACATTGTAGTCTCTCCTGAGGAACACAGAAGTTCAATTTTCCCATAAAATCAGCAATGAATTCATGGGTCAATTCGTGAGCACCATAAAATACAAACTCTACTCGGTTACAAGTACCAATATAAAAGATCTCTGGAATGTCTAGGCTATGCTTTAGATTGATGAGGCGACTTTCTAAATCCTCATTGCAGATCACTAGATTACCTAGATCTTTTAGTTCGACATGTTTATGAGTAAACGCTAATACTTTAAGATTTTTCAAAGCTCTAATCCCTCGCTTATATTTAACGGTACAAATGTAGCTTAAAAGCTTTGTGCTTGTGTCAAAAATCTGTCAAAGGGATTAATTTAGAAAGATTTTAAATAGCTGATTTTGATGGTTATATGTCTGTAATTCAGGTGTTTGTTTTGCGTATCAATATCGAATGATTTTCGTCACGATCTGTCGTGACGAAAATTTTAAGCGATAAAATACGATAAACTACTCTTTAATACCTGTATTTGTAGTTGCAGAGTCGATGGTGACATCTTGCAATTCTTCCACATAAGGCTCCTCTTCAGAAGTGGTAGCTTCCTGAATTTCACTATCACTGTATTGGTAATAGCTGTCGAAGGTCTTGCTGCTTTTATTGTAAATTAATGCGTACTTGGAATTTTTATTCTTGACAATAATTCCATCAGCAGGAGCAGGTACTAACTTCATCTCATCCATAAAAATTTTTTGTCCCTTTTTGAAGCTGTTGATGAGTGGCAGTTCGCTTGAATATTCCTTCCAGAATAAAATATCGCCTTTTGCTGAAATGATCCAGATGGCACTGCTCTGGTAGTCGTTCTTTTCTACCAAAAAAGCCATTTCTTTATTCCAACTGTCTGAATCGTTGCGATCGGTAAAGTTACCATAACAGAAAACAGATTTAGCACGATCTTTTATGCGTGTAAACTTGTATATAGGTTTATCATCTACAGGTTCAAGGTAGTTATTACCCATGAATATCTTTGTAATACCCCTTCTATAGCGTAACGGGATATTATCGTATTCGGGAATCGTGAAGATTGCATTGTTCCAGTGTTGATAGTCTTCCAGTGAACTCCAACCATCAGCATCTTCCAGGTCTTTGGGATCTGCATTGTCAAACCCTACAACAGCTGTCGCGGTACTATCCACCTGCAGGCCGTCGATAGCTTGTCGATGGCTATAGTTGTAATATCCGCCACCCGCTAGGACAACCAATAGCACGACGCCAATAATGATATAGATCTTTTTCTTTTTATTAGGCTGTGCAGGTTGTTCTGCTGCGATTTCTTCAACTTCTCTTTTCATGTTTATTATTCGGCTTAAATGCTAAAAATTATATTCATCTCTTTTAAACAAGTGAAAACCAGATTTAAGTGATTGATGATCTTTGGATTAGTCTTGTTTTTTATTTGTTCTAAGCGTTAATTGCGCTTAAAAATAGAATAATTTTTCAAAAAGTGAAATACAAGTTATATATGTGTCAATATTCAACTTATATTCGTAGCAGTTTTAAAGGAATTTGAACCATGATTATTATCAAAAAATACTTTGCCATTGTTGGACTAGTCATTTCTTTTTTGTCCAGCATGACACCATTCTTAAAAGTGCCTATTAAGGGAAATTGGAACTTATATCAGGTAGATGCCTACTTGTTCTTTATTACATTACTTATACTCGGGGTGACTGCCCTCTTGTTTTTTGTCCGTGCGGTTCGAGCTTATCAGTGGATGACCCGAGTGGCCGCCTGTTGGTATCTGTTGAGTATAACAGCGGTCTGGTTTAAGATCAATAATTATTTCGGCTGGGGATTTGCCGATAAATTGCTTTCTAAATCCCTGCACATGCGCTGGGGCTGGATTGTCTATTTGGTTGGCATCGTACTATTATTGTTGAGCACCAAGAAGGTTTCTGCGACAGCTGAATAAAATAAAGCCGTTTGGTATATAAAAAATAAGCTAGATGAAATTCATCTAGCTTATTTTTTATTTGGACGATGTGGTATGAAATGATTTTTCAACTTGTCCAGTCCTAAATCCTCTTCAATCTTATCCAGTTCGTAGGACCATATTTTTTCATCCAAAATTTCGTTCAGGACTTTTGGATTAGTTAGATCTACAGGACGTACACGCTGTTCTCTGTTGATTGGTGATGTCAGTTCCTGCAAACTAGCACTATGCCGTATGATCTGAAAACGGAAGGTAGGCCATTTCCCAACATTTGCAAAGTTGCCTGTATAAAACTGCATCGAATCGTGTGGCGGTATTTTATTGCTGAAAATACCTTTTACTTTATTCGCTGTAGCTTCAGCTACGGACACTAGGAGCTCAAAACTCGTTTCATTGATGATATGTAATTTGGCAAGTCCATCTTTGTGGTCTCCCGAAATTGCCAAAAGTATTCCTTTTTCGATAAATCGATGTGGTGTCAGTGGTGTCGCATGCTGGTCAAGTTCATCATCTGCTCGACGCATATTACCGAAGACAAGAGTGATTTTATCCATTGGCACCGGAATCTCAAAACCAGTGTCATCTGTAACGCCTACAATATCGTTGGGCTGCATGGATGTGATATGCCCCTCAATGGGCTCATCGACAAACCGTACTAAGTCGCCTATTCTAAATTTCATGTTTACTTTACTTTTGTGTCGATAATATATAATAGCTTCTCAAGATCCGAGTGATCATTGTATAAATGAAATCCAACACGGATCCCCGATCCTCGGGGAAAGCATTTTATGCCCTCATCCAGGAGAGTCTGATAATTTTCGGGGTTGATCTGAATATTGAAAATATTGCTCTGTGGACGTCTATTGATGATGCTGTCCAATAACAGTTTCCGGTCGGCAAGTTCAGCGCGGGCATCTGCAATTAACTTTTGGGTATAGGCCACTGTTTCGGAAAATCCCCATTCCTCCAATTGAAGAAGGGACTGCTGTAGCGTTCCGTGCGACAGGGTGTCCAGATGCCCTGGTTCAAAACAAAGTTGTACCACAGATTTATTCATCCATTGGTTGTTGAGGAAGCTGTAATTTTTTTGGATATCCGCATAAAGTATCGCTTTGAGTCTGTCACTTAAGAGAACAAAACCATTGCCGAAGCCAGCCATAAGCCATTTGTATCCACTGGATAATACGGCGTCAAAGCCCGAAAGCGTAAAATCAAAAAGATCTGTTCCCAAGAACTGGGTGCCGTCGCCTACAATCAACAAGTCGGGATGCTGATGCTTCAATTCCTGTATGAAAGATAGGTCTATTTTTAATCCCGAAATATATTGAACAATGGAAAGAATAAGGACATCTGGTTTAAATGTTGCTATTGTGTCCAATAAATTCGTTTCCAGCTGTTCGTCCATCCTGACAAATTGATGTTCAAAACCGCTTATAATTGTAGGAAAATTAACCGAAGGATAATCATTGTCCAATAGCAGCACTTTCGATTGTTTCGGTAAACCTGCCAATAGCGCATTGAAGGCAAAGGAAAAACAACTTGATAAGAACACATTTTGGGAAGGGCAATTAAAGAATTTACCGAGCGTATCCCGACAGGCATCTAAAGTTGCACCTTGCTGTTCGCGTAAGGTACTGTTCGCGTCAAAGAAATCTTGGTCTCTTTTGGAGCGCCAAGCCTTTGTTTCACGTGAAAGTAAGCCGGATCCTGGTGTCGTGAGGTAAGTTACGGCTGAAGCGATGTCAAAATGTTTACGATAGGGACTACTCATGTCTTTGGTCTTTTGTTAGTATTGCTAAATAATCTGTCAAGGAAAGGTATTCACCGCCCATGCTTTCCAAATGATCCGTGTGAAATTGGCAATCAATTAAACGTAGTTCAATTTCTTGGGCGAGATAAATCAGGGCCGCTTTCGAAGCGTTGGGGACTTTTGAAAACATGCTTTCTCCACAAAAGACACCATTGATTAACACGCCATAAAGCCCGCCAACGAGTATACCACCTTGCCATACTTCCACCGAATGTGCATAACCTAGCTCCGCAAGTTTACTATATGCTTGGATCATGCCCTGGGTTATCCAGGTTCCAGCCTGATCTTTTCTATTGATAGTCGCGCAAAGCTGAATGACTTCTTTAAAGCTGCGGTCTATCGATAAGGAAAATGTTTTTTTCCGGAGTACACTCGCCATGCTTTTGCTGATCTTGACCTTGGAGGGATCGATCACAAATCTGGGGTCTGGGGCATACCAAAGTATAGGGCTGTCATCACTGAACCAGGGGAAAATTCCGTTACTATAGGCCAGTAGCAAACGATCTGGCGAAAGATCTCCACCTACGGCGAGTAAACCATCTTCTTCTGCATAACTTGGGTGTGGAAACTCCAGTCTGTTCGTATCCAGTTCAAATACCATGGTTGTTTAACAGGCTGCGATAGATAGCATTATTCTGGCTGACGCGGTTCTTTGCCGATCTCGTCAAATAGTTTGTCCATGTGTTCAACATATTCGTTGGTATCATCGAGGAAGAACTCCAATTGAGGAACAATCTTTACCTGGTTCTTAATTTTTGCTCCCAGTTTGTAGCGTATTTCAGATGTTTTGGAACGAATGGACTTCATATTTTCCTGTGCCGTTTTTGTGTTCAAAAAGCTTATGTAAACACGGGCAATTGCCAAATCAGGTGTAACACGAACCCGTGTAACCGTGATAAACGCTCCAGGAGCCCATGAATTACCTTCGCGTTGAAATAATGCTGCTAAATCCTGTTGAATCACCCCAGCAAAACGTTGCTGTCTCTTGCTTTCTGTTCCCATCGTATACGTTTTATGTTGAATATTCTCAATTATGTTAAACAAAAATAGCCAAAATTTCAATTAAAAGAGAAACTTGACTCGACATAAGAAAAAAGGCACATCTTGGTTTGACGTGCCTTTAAATTTCGATTCACAATTGGTTAGGTAATTTCTTTCAAGTTTTAAGACTTTGGGGTCTATCATATTTGGTTTGAAATTTCGGTGTATTTAAAGCGGTAAGTATTTACTAACCTTACCATCTTCTATTTTTTCATCTCCCTTACACTACAAACATAGGAATACTTAAAAAACTGACAAAATAACTTTTAAAAATAAAGTGAGTGGTTACTTATAATGTGTGTTTATCGCGATTTAACAAACTTTTAACATTTTATTTTTTTTGTAACAGTCTTTTTTTTCCACCTGATTTTTTGTTTTTCATCCAATTTTCTGAGCAAAATGTATGCAATCTTTGCATTGATATAACCATTTGCAATTGGTATTTTTGTAAAAATTGTATGTGATAGAATTATCAGAAGCTTCAATCAACACTAAACCGACCAAAGGCTTTTGATGATAACAGGATCAAAAAGAAATTATACGAATGAAAATCTGGCAAAAAAATATAGATGTCGATTCTTTTGTAGAATCGTTTACGGTGGGCAATGACCGCGTAATGGACCTGCAACTTGCTGCTGCGGATGTTTTGGGTTCATTGGCCCATACACGCATGCTGAATAGCATAAACCTGATGACCGATGAGGATCTAGCGCTTGTACAAAAAGAACTGAAAAATATCTATAAAGAAATTTTAGCCGGTGACTTTCGTATAGAAGACTCGGTAGAAGATGTGCATTCGCAGGTTGAAATGTTGCTTACACAGCGTATTGGAGAGGCTGGTAAAAAAATTCACTCCGGCAGATCCCGTAATGACCAGGTTTTGGTCGACCTAAAATTATACTTTCGCTCAGAGATTCAGCATATCATCCAGAATACGGAGGCTCTTTTTAATGAATTGATCCAGCTCAGCGAGCGATATAAACATATTCTGATCCCTGGATACACCCACTTGCAAATTGCCATGCCTTCATCGTTTGGATTATGGTTTGGTGCGTACGCGGAAAGCCTTGTGGATGATCTGGAGATGATGCGTGCAGCATGGAAGGTTTGTAATAAGAATCCTTTAGGATCTGCTGCAGGGTATGGATCATCCTTTCCATTGAATAGAACGATGACGACACAATTGTTGGGATTTGAAGACCTCAATTACAATGTGGTTTATGCACAAATGGGAAGAGGGAAGACTGAACGTATCTTGGCACAGGGCATGAGTTCCATCGCGGCGACATTGGCCAAGTTTGCCATGGACGTATGTCTGTATATCAACCAAAATTTTGGCTTTATCTCTTTTCCTGCACATTTGACTACGGGATCGAGCATCATGCCACACAAGAAAAACCCGGATGTCTTCGAGCTGATCCGTTCACGCTGTAATAAAATACAGGCCTTGCCAAATGAAATTGCGTTGATGACGACCAACCTTCCATCGGGTTACCATAGAGATCTTCAATTGTTAAAGGAAAATTTATTCCCAGCGTTTAAATCGCTCAATGAATGTCTTGAAATCGCAACCTTTATGTTGGAAAATATAACTGTAAAAGACAATATCCTGGACGATCCAAAATACGATTATTTGTTCTCTGTTGAAGTGGTGAACAATGAGGTCCTGAAAGGAGTTCCTTTCCGGGAGGCCTATAGGACTATTGGTATTGATATTGATGAAGGGCGTTTCAAGCCATCAAAAGAGGTAAATCATACCCACGAGGGAAGTATTGGAAATCTCTGCAATGATCAGATCCAACGTATGTTCGCCGAGGTCAAAGTAACTTTTGGTTTTGAAAAAGTCGAATCAGCATTGGATGACCTTTTAAAATAAAAAATATGCTGTAGCCCTACAGAGGAAATAGCACATCAACATAAAATGGCCGGTAAGCATGTGCTTATCGGCCGTTTTATGTTCTTATTTTTTTATGGAGAACTTAAAATGTGTCTCGGAGTCGAATGATTCGCCTGCTTTTAACAAAGTTGAAGGAAATTCCGCTTGATTGGGTGTATCCGGAAAATGCTGAGTTTCCAGACAGAATCCGGCATAAGGAAGATACTTGTAACCTCTTTTGCCAAAATCATTTCCGGTCATCCAGTTTGCTGTATAGAGTTGTACGCCCGGCTCCGTTGTAAAGACATCCAGCTGAATGCCCGTGTTTTTAGAATAGACTGTTGCACAAGGCTGCGAAATAGGCTGGTTGTTGACATAACAATGATCATATCCTTTGGCAGCGATCAATTGTTCGTTATTTGCAGTAATATCTTGCACAATAGGTTTGGGTATGCGGAAGTCGAAGGCGGTGCCCTCCACAGGTACTATTGCATTCGGTATCTGGTTGTCGTCTACAAATAAGACTTTATCTGAATTGATCTGAAGGATCTGCTGCAATACGTCGCCACTGCCTTCCCCATCCAGATTGAAGTACGTATGATTGGTCAGGTTGACGTGCGTATCGGCATCCGATTGCGCATGATATTTGATAATAATCTCGTTATTTCTGGTTAGGGTATAAGAAACCATAACTTTTAGATTCCCTGGAAATCCTTCTTCACCATCTTGGGAAACATAATAAAATTCGACGTGCGATTGATAAGTGACCCTTCTGTCCCAAACCTTATCATGAAAGCCCGAAATACCACCATGAAGACAATTATTGCCATTGTTTTGCGGAAGCGTATAGTGTTTTCCGTTTATTTCAAATTCGCCTTCAGCAATGCGATTGGCGAAACGCCCCGCTGTGCAGCCATGGTATTTCTCATCAGAATCCAGGTAGGCCTGAATGGAATCGAAGCCCAGTGCAACATCCACCAAATTTCCCTTGTTATCAGGTACCAAAATGCTGACAATACGTGCACCGTAATCCGTTAAGAGTACTTGCATGCCCCCTTCGTTTTTTAATAAGAGCAAATGCGTGTTTTTGCCGTCAATTGTACCTTCAAAATGTTTTGGAATAAGTGTTTGATATTTCGTCATGATGAATCCCTATTGGTATTTAGGTTAAAGATACAGAATATAACCAGTATAAAAATGACTTTGACAACAGCTGTTTGTAAAATTTGTCATTTTGAAATGCAATCCAGGATACTGTTGCAAAAATGACTCCTGAACAGGTAAATAACAGCAGTAAAATATAGGGATATGTGCACAGTCATTCGGGGAATTTCTGAGCCGGTCTCCTATGATTATAATTGTATTTAAAGGCAAATTTATCTAAGTTTGCGCTATGTCTGAAAAAATGAATTGGAAAGATTTGCTCTCTGCAAAGCGCTGGGGTTACGAAGATCGGAGCGTAGATAGTTACCTGGTGGCCCGGTCGGAATTTCAACGGGATTATGATCGTTTGATCTTTTCATCCCCATTTCGGAGATTACAGAATAAAACGCAGGTTTTTCCACTTCCTGGCGCTGTATTCGTGCACAATAGGTTGACACATAGTTTAGAAGTTGCCAGTGTAGGACGCTCTTTGGGACGTATGTTTTATGCACAGTTGAAAGAGGAAAATCCAAACCTGGATAATGATTACCCTTTTTTGCAAGAAGTAGGAAATATTATCTCTGCGGCATGTTTGTCACATGACCTGGGCAACCCGGCCTTTGGTCACTCGGGTGAATCCGCTATTTCCACATATTTCACAGATGGCGATGGACGTAAATACCAAGAGCAGGTAACAGCCGAAGAATGGGCCGATCTGACCCACTTTGAAGGAAATGCCAATGCGCTACGGATTCTGACACATGCCTTTCAAGGAAAGGATCCCAAAGGTTTTGCATTGACCTATACTTCCCTGGCTTCCATTGTAAAATACCCCTGTCTGGCAATTGATGGCCACCTCAAGAAAAGCCATCATCGCAAGAAATATGGCTTTTTTACGGAAGAACAAAAAGCATTTGAGAAGGTTGCTAATGAATTGGGATTATTAAAAGATCCTTCCAATTCAAAGGGGTACCTAAGACATCCTTTGGTTTATCTCGTGGAGGCTGCGGATGATATTTGTTACAATATTATTGATTTGGAAGATGCACATCATCTTAAGATATTGTCCTATCAAGAAGTGGAAGAATTACTATTGCCGCTCTGTGGCAAAGAAAATCTTCGCGACAGGCTCGATGGATTGCTGGATACCCCAAGCCGTGTAGCATTGTTGCGTGCTAAAGCGATCAATACCTTGATTAAAGGATGTGTTGATGTCTTTGTACGTGAGCAGGACAAATTTCTGTCAGGAACTTTCGGATCAGCATTGATGGATGCTTTAGATGAGGACATTGTTACACAAATGAAAAAAATCTCGAAGATTTCCATTGCAAAAATCTATAATGCGCCCACTGTTGTGCAAATTGAGATTGCTGGTTACCGGGTGATGGATGCCCTATTAAAAGAGTTTGTTCCGGCATACCTAAAGAAGAACAAGAACAATTACGATAAAAAGCTCGTTGCATTAATTCCTGAACAATTTTATACGGATAAACAAGATTCGTATTCCAAAATCCGTTGTGTATTGGATTTTGTTTCAGGTATGACTGACGTTTATGCCATAGAGCTGTACCGTAAAATCAAGGGAATAACAATACCATCCATAGAATAGGGACGTTTCAGGTAAAGGGGTAAAATATCAATATTAAATTGAGACTCGCTGTAATACCTGAGGGTATTATCCTAAAGTCTCGGATCGAAAATCTAACATCTCATATCTAAAATGAAGGTTGTAATTGCTGAAAAGCCCTCCGTGGCGCGTGATCTGGCTCGAGTGATGGGGGCGAAGGAAGTCAAAGACGGTTATATCGCCGGCAATGGCTATGCTTTTACGTATGCTTTTGGCCATTTGGTTCAACTCTGTACGCCACAGGCTTACGGATACAATTCGTGGACAATTTCTAATTTGCCGATCATTCCACCAACATTTAAGCTAGAATCGAAGAAAGTGAAGCGTGATGGCAAGCAGATGGATGATACCGGAGCAGTTAAGCAACTCAACACCATAAAATCCCTGTTGGAACAGGCCGAAGAAATCATTGTGGCTACCGATGCGGGACGGGAGGGTGAATTGATCTTTCGTAATATATACTATTTTTTAGGTTCTAAAGTACCTTTTAAACGCCTTTGGATATCGAGCCAAACGGATAAAGCCATTAAAGAAGGATTTGCCAATTTGAAAGCAGGTACGGAATACGATAGCCTGTACATGTCTGCCCGTTCACGTTCGGAATCGGACTGGCTCATCGGTATCAATGCGACGCAGGCCATCACCTTGGCGGCCGGGAATAAAGGATTACTTTCTTTGGGCCGCGTTCAGACGCCAACCTTGGCCATGATCTGTTCGCGCTATCTGGAAAATAAAGACTTTAAACCCCAGGCATTCTATAAAATTCAGGCCGGTTTTGAAAAAGATAATATCAGTTTTAAGGCAACCTCCAATAAGATCGATAAAAAGGATGTCGCCGAGCAAACCATTGCGCGATTGACCGTTGGTTCCAATGCCCGCGTGGCAAAGGTGGAAGCCAAAGAAACAAAAGAGCAACCGCCCTTGCTATTTGATTTGACATCGCTGCAACAGGATGCAAATAAGAAGTATGGTTATTCGGCCGATCAGACACTGAGTATTGCGCAAACACTTTACGAAAAGAAGGTCATCACTTATCCGCGTACGGGTTCCCGTTACATCGGTGAGGATGTTTTTGAAGAAATTGGCGCACTTTTTCAACATTTGTCGGATACCGCAGATGAATCCATCGCGTCGATCGCAAAAAATCTGATCGGTGCAAAATTGAACAAACGTTCTGTCGATGACAAAAAGGTAACCGATCACCACGCCCTATTGGTGACGGATGAAAAGCCGGGTCCCATGCTCAAAGAGCAACAGAATGTTTACAATATGATCGCCAAGCGCATGGTGGAAAGTTTCTCGGAGGTATGTATAAAAGATATTACCACCGTGACAATTGACGCGCAGGGGGTTGAACTTATCGCCAAAGGTACTGTAATCAAGCAATACGGCTGGCGTCTTTCCGCGGAGCAGATCGAAGCGCCCGATGAAGATAAAAACAATGACGATCAGGATAATGAAAATGCGCAGTTACCGAAGCTGTTAGCTGAGGAATTATTGCAGATTCTGACCCTCGAACTTGCCGAACGTTTTACCAAAGCAAGACCCATACATACCGAAGCCTCCTTATTGAAGGCCATGGAAACTTCGGGAAAGGAAATTGAAGACGATGAAATGCGGCAGGCTATGAAGGACTGTGGACTTGGTACACCTGCTACACGAGCCGCAACTATCGAAACACTTTTCCAGCGGGATTATATTAAGCGCGACAAGAAAAAACTGATCCCAACGGAAAAAGGACTTGCGGTATACAATCTTGTAAAAGATCGTTCCATTGCCAAGGTAACCTTGACCGGTAAATGGGAGCAGAAGCTGGAGGAAATGCGAGCCAATAAAGTGTCCTATGATGTTTTTATGAAACATATTAAGGACTATACGGCCAAAATTACAAAAGAACTGTTGACGCTGCGGATTTCTCTCGCGCAAGAGGAAGTTAAACCTCAACAAAAAGGAAAGATAAAATGTCCGAAATGTGAGCAGGGATTAATTTTGCTCTACGACAAAGTAGCCCAATGCGACCATTATGCCCGTGGATGTGATTTTAAGATCTGGCGGACATTGAATGGTATCTTTCTCGACGAAAAAGAGATGAAGAACCTGTTGGAGAAAGGAAAAACCTCCGAGTTTAAAGGGGTAAAAAATAATGAGGGTGCTATTGTCACTGCGCCGCTTGTATTTGAAAATTTTAAGGTTAACGTGGGGTAAATGGTTTACCCCACGTTTATCTTTTCAACTTTATTCCCGCTGCAGAATATCCTGTAAAGCACTTGAAATCGATGGAAACCTGAACGTAAATCCACTATTCTCCAGCTTTTCAGGTAATACCCAACGGCTTTTTAAAAGCAGCTCTGTCTCCGTGCCAATAAAAGCAGCACCTATTTCCAGCAGCCATTTGGGAGATGGTAGACCAATTTTACAGTTCATTACCTGTCGAAAAGTCGCCATAAAAGTTTTATTCGTAACCGGATGGGGGGCCGCACAATTGACGACACCATCCATATCCGCATGATCTTTTAAGAACAAAATAATTTGAAAAAGATCTTCAATATGGATCCAGCTAAAATATTGCTGGCCATTTCCTTGTATGCCCCCTAGTCCAGCCCGGACAAGATTTTTAAAAGGCAGGATAACACCTCCATCCGCACCCAAAACAATCGCCATCCGAAGTGCCACCTGTCTTGTCTTTTCCAATTTGAAGTCGAAAAAAGTCTTTTCCCATAATTTGGCAACATCAACAGAAAAACCTGTTCCGATCTCCCCCGAACTTTCGGTCATCGGACGATCTTCGGCGTGCCTATAAATGGTTGCTGTACTGGAGTTGAGCCACAATTTTGGTGGATTGGTACAGCCTGCGATCAGCTCACCAAGAATCGTTGTGGTCTTTGTTCTTGAAGAAAATATTTCGGCCTTATTTTTTTCGTTATATCGACAGTTGACAGACTTTCCGGCTAGATTGATTAGCATCTCCGCATTTTCCAGTGCATCGGAAATGCCGGATCGATCGGTCCAAAGGATATTGCCCTGCCGACGGCCAATGACGATAACCTCGTAACCCAATGTTTGAAATCTCTCGGAAAGATATTGTCCAACAAAACCTGTTCCTCCAGCGATGACTATTTTATGCATGGCAAGTGTGTTTACAGTCCAGTTCATGATGCTACATCATTAATTTGATCAATTTAATTAATAAATCTCCACCGCTAGTATTGAAAATCTTGTTGGTAATAGTTTCGAGTTGATCCGTCAGATTTTGGATGTCCTTGACCGTTTTATGGAATTCCTTACCTTCTGCAGTCTGATCCTTCTCTGTATTTCGGCTGATATCCTTTAGAATATCCATAACGGGGTCAAGTTCTTTTTGCTTACGCATTACCGCAATTTTCATGGCCCATTTTAAGACTTCTTTCTCGGCAACAAAATATTCTTTTCTGTCGCCGGCAATATGCTTTTTGTAGACGATGCCATAATCGATCAATTGTCGGATACTCATATTGGCATTGCCGCGCGAGATCACCAACTTTTCCATAATCTCGTCTGTAGACATGGGATTGCTTGCCGAGAGGAGTAAGGCATGAACTTGCGCAACGGACTTGTTGATTCCCCATTCAGAACCTAATGCCCCCCAGGTGTCTATAAATTGCTGTTTTGCTTCTTGTAATTCCATCGTGCTTTTATTTTGCCAATATCTCAATTTGTTTTTATCGGACTATTGAACCGATCGGCTTTCTCGTCCTTTTTTTATGATTGCCTATATTAAAGTTATTTAAAGTTTTTGAACTTTCAAAAATTTCTGAAAATAAAATAAGTTTAAATAGACAAGTCACCATATCGTAATAAGAATTTGCTTTTCTTGCGGACTTTTCGATTTGTTTTAACTTTGCCTGCATTATGGCGGCAACTTTGTATAATCCATTCAAACAATTTCAGTTTGATTCAGATATTTGTTTTTTAACAGGAAATAAACTCCAATCGGAAGAAGAATCCATTCAGGTGTTTCCTGTATGGATGATGAAATCTTTTCAATTGGAAGATAAACCTTTTAAAATGCTGGATGAGAATCTGGTGACTTATAAATCGTTGAAGCTCCCCTGTTCCATAACTGCAGCTGAAGCGATCGAACAAATGGAACGTGTGGTAGAACAGTCGTTTGAACAAGGTTATGAAGCCGTCAAACAGTTGGATCCCTTATTATTGTTTCAATGGATGACAAAAATCATCTATGGGGTGGTCTTTAATGAAATTCTTGCGGGAATTCGGCAGCAAAAAGCTTCTGGCGAAGATATGAACTTTTCTCAGGCCCTTGCACAGCGTTTTACAAATCTCCATGCGATGTTGCAGTCGCTGGTTGTACCGATGGAGTTTGAAAATACCTTCCCATTTTCATTGGTTGTTGTACCGGTTGAGAATGCACCCGATACATTTATGTATCGTGATGAAATCAATACCTTGATCTTTTCTATCCGCATGAAGGACTTTGCTGTAATCGCCTGTCTTCAAGATAATGCCACAAACAATATTTATCACGAAGATATCCTCAAGGTTATTGCGGGCAAAACATTGCATCCCATTCAGTTTGAAGAATTGTGTGCACGCTATTTTTATTCAGCCTACTTATTTAATCGTTTACCAGATTATACCTATTTAAATACCCCGCAAAAAGTCTATGTTGAACCGATGCCATTAGCAGATATGTCGATGAAACCTATCTTTGATCATTGGCAAAACAAGACCTATGGCCAAGTTTTGGAAAATTTTTGGAAACCTTGGGGTTTGACCTTGTTCGAGATTATTAAAAATCCAGAGCATCCGATTAGTTTTCTTGTTGACGAAGCAGGAGAGTTTGTTACTGATATTGCTAGGCCGCTCAATTAGTCCAAAAGAATTAAAGTAATAAATTATCTTATATAAGCGTTAAATGGTACGGTTATGGATAGGATAGGGTATGTATTTAACAGGATTTAAGACTCTTTTTTCAGTTTTACTTTTTATGGTATGGTGTACTTCCGCAAGTGCACAAGTGATTGCTAAGCGGGATATCCCTGCAGACAGTATCGCACAGCATGTTGATGATTTTCCCTATTTCAAGGGCGGGGTGGTGGCCTGGTCCAAATTTATACAAAATAATCTGGATCTGTCCGGAACAGTCCGGGCAATGGACAGTGTGGCCTATGCAAAATACGGATCTCGGCAAACGGCAATTCTGAAATTTATTGTTTGCGAGGATGGGGCGATCTGCAATATTGAAATCGAGAATCCCGATAAGATAAGCCCCGAGTTTGCAAAGGCTGTGTTGTCTGCTATGCGCCGGTCGCCACAATGGATGCCTGGTCAGGTCAAGGGAAAACCGGTTAAAACAAGATTCAGGCAACCTGTCGTTGCTGTGATCGAATAAATTGATAAGAAAAGAATAGCTTAAATTTTCACCATTTATAAGATAATATGTCATTTTGGGATAAAGTCAAAAAGATTATGAGTAGCGGAGCGGAGGAATCTTCGCCTGATAAAAAAGATACAGAAATTACTGCCGGAGGTTCTACGGTCTACCGTTATGAAGATCAATCTGATGATAAGGATCCTAAAAACTTATTTCCGGAGGTACAATGTGTTTATCTGGATGAAATCGAGGAGCATTTGACCAAATATATTGCCGAACCCGATATGGTATTCCATGAGATTATCTCCGAATTGGTTCATATCGATGTGCATTGGATTAAACCAAGTGCAAACTATCCATATCATATCTTGGTTACTTCGGGCATGAGTGACCTGGCTATGCGTGTTCCAGATGAAGTGGAAAACAAAGAGTCTTATGAGCGCGCAGAGCTAATGGTTGTGCTGCCCGCTGATTGGAAGATTGGAGAAGAGGAATTTCAGGATGACAATAATTATTGGCCGGTATACTTTTTGAAAAGATTAGCGCGGTTTCCACATGAGTACAAAACCTGGCTGGGCTATGGGCATACCATTCCCAATGGCATGGAAGCCGAAGATATTGCAAATACAGGTTTCGGTTGTATGTTGCTGCTTCCGCCTATGTTAAGTTTTGATGAGGAATTTTTGGAGTTAAAGACCAAAGATGGTAATCTGATCAATTTTTATGCAATGATTCCCGTGTATAAAGAAGAGATGGATTACAAACTGGAAGAGGGCACAGATGCACTCTTAGACTTGTTTGATGAATATGGAATTTCCGAGCTGGTCGATATCGACCGTCCCAATGTCTGTAAAGATAGATAGTTTATAAAAAATATGCAATGCGATGGGCTATTTTAGAGCTTTTAGCATTGCATATCTTTTTAGGAAATACTTTTTTCTATAATTGCTATCGTTTTATCGATATCCTCATAGCTCACATTGAGGTGCGGTCTAAAACGGATACTTTTCTCTCCACAGCCTAACATAATCAGTTTATTGGCGTAGGCTTTCTTGATAAATTCATTCCGTGCAGCTTCCGATTCGAAATCCACTGCAACGAATAAACCCTCACCCCGTAAATTGGACAGCTGCGGTTTTTTCGATAGCAGTTCCTGGAGCTTATCTTGTAGATAGCGCCCTTTTTCTGCCGCATTTTGAATCAGGTTTTCTTGCTCTATGACTTCAAGAATTAATTTAAAGCGGAGCATATCCATAAAATCGCCACCAAATGTCGAATTGATACGACTGGATTCTTGAAAGACATGATGTTCCACCTGATCAAATTTTTCCTTGCTCGCCAGTATACCGCAGACTTGTGCTTTTTTGCCGAAGGCAATGATATCGGGAATGACGTTGTAATGTTGGTAAGCCCACATTTTTCCCGTAATACCCAATCCCGTCTGTACTTCATCAAAAATTAAGAGGATCTGATTTGCATCACATATTTGACGAAGCTGTACGAAAAATTCCTTTCGAAAATGGTTGTCGCCACCTTCACCCTGTATCGGTTCAATAATAATGCAGGCAATATCGTTGGGGTTAGCCGTGATCGCCTGACGTATTTCCGAGACAGCTTTTTCCTCCAAAGCAATCGTCTGATCGATATGTTCGCTTGTTAAGGGATAGCTCAATTTAGGATTGGTAATGCGTGGCCAGTTGAACTTTGGAAAATAAAGGTATTTTCTGGGGTCTTGTGTATTCGTTAATGACAGGGTATAGCCCGATCTACCATGAAAAGCCTGTTTAAAGTGAATGACCTGGCTGGCTTCCTTTTGTATTCCCTGTGCGAAATTAAGCCTTGTCTTCCAGTCGAAGGCAGCTTTTAATGCATTTTCCACGGCGAGTGTTCCCCCCGAGATGAAAAAGGCATAGGGGAGTTCTTTCGGTATGGCTACGCGATCAAAAGTGTCGACAAAATCAGCAAACTCTTTGGGGTAAATATCTGACATGGCTGGCTTATTGACGGCCATTTTACCCAGGAAGTCACGTTGTTTGACCAAATGTGGATGATTGTAACCCACGGCCATGGAGGCAAACATACTGAACATATCGAGGTACTCATTCCCATTTTCATCCACGACATAAGAACCATGGGATTTCTCCATATCCATAACCAAAGGGAATCCATCGGCTAATATATGTTTGCTTAATCTTTCATGTACGCTGCTCATAGTTTTGTGTGTAAATGGTTTATAAATCAAATTTGATACCTTGTGCCAAGGGAAGGTCAGTTGTATAATTGATGGTATTTGTCTGGCGGCGCATATAAGCTTTCCAGGCATCTGATCCAGACTCCCGGCCTCCGCCAGTCTCCTTTTCGCCTCCAAAAGCACCTCCGATTTCGGCGCCCGATGTGCCGATATTGACGTTGGCAATACCACAATCAGAGCCAGCAGCACTGAGAAATAGCTCGGCTTCCCGTAGGTTGTTGGTCATAACGGCAGAAGACAATCCCTGGGCGACGCTGTTTTGAAGTGCTATGGCCGCACTGATATCCCCTTTGTATTTGATTAAGTAAAGAATAGGGGCAAAGGTCTCATGCTGTACGATTTCATAATGATTTTCAACTTCGGCAATGACAGGCTGCACATAACAGCCACTTTCATACCCTTTGCCTTCAAGGACCTTTCCCTTGATCAGCATTTTTCCCCCTTGTGTTTTAATTTTGTCCAGTGCGTTTAAGTATGATTTTACGGCGGCTTTGTCGATCAATGGTCCCACATGATTTTTCGTGTCCAAAGGGTCACCAATTTTTAATTGACCATAAGCTTTTGTCAGTTGTTTTTTGACGTTGTCATAAATGTCCTCATGGATAATAAGTCTTCGGGTACTTGTACAGCGTTGTCCGGCTGTACCTACGGCACCAAATACAGCACCGATAATGGTCATTTTTAAGTCGGCGTCTGGAGTAACGATGATCGCATTGTTTCCACCGAGCTCCAAAAGTGTTTTACCAAGGCGTTGTGCTACGGTAACGGCGACTTCTTTTCCCATTCGGGTAGATCCTGTTGCAGAAATCAAGGCGATGCGGTTGTCTGCCGAAAGCCACTCGCCAACTTCCCTGTCGCCCATAATGAGGTTGGATATTCCCTCGGGCAGCCCGTTGTTGTGTAAGATTTCTGCAAGTAATTTTTGGCAAGCTATGGCACATAACGGTGTTTTTTCGCTGGGTTTCCAGACGACAGTGTTGCCGCAGACCAAGGCGAGGGCGGCGTTCCATGCCCATACCGCCACTGGAAAGTTAAATGCTGTAATAATACCGACGACACCCAAAGGATGATATTGATCGTACATGCGGTGCCCAGGACGTTCCGAATGGATGGTATTACCATACAATTGACGGGATAGGCCCAAGGCGAAGTCACAGATATCGATCATCTCTTGGACTTCACCCATGCCTTCTTGGTAAGATTTTCCCATTTCATAGGAAACTAATTTTCCGAGAGTAGGTTTAAGCTCACGTAGCTTGTCTCCCAACTGGCGAACGATGTCTCCTCTTTTTGGAGCAGGCAGTAGGCGCCAGTGTAAAAATGCATCTCCGGCCTGCTTAATGACTGCTTCATAGTCTTTACGATTGCTACTTTTTATGTTTGCGATGAGTTTTCCATCGACAGGTGAAAAGGATTCGAATTCTTTACCTTCGGAAAACCATTGCTGTCCAGTTGATGATCCTAAATTCTGGGAAGATATTCCAAGTGTTTTAAGCGCTGATTTTATCATAATGGTTTATTTTATTCGTGGAATAGTTTAAATATATGAAATAAATTTTTTGTTGACAAGTTTGTTCTGAATATTGTTCAGTGAAAAATAATCGTTATCTTAGATAAGCTAATGTAGACTATATCATGATCAAACAGATTAATACCGATTATTACCAGGTGGACGATTTATTGTCCGAAGAACATAAACTGATACGGCAGTCTGTCCGTGATTTTGTGAAAACAGAGATAAAGCCTTTCATTGAAGATGCGGCGCAGGAGCACCGTGCTATTGCGGGTTTGATGCCTAAATTGGGGGCAATTGGAGCGTTGGGACCTTATATTCCTGTCGAATATGGTGGTGCAGGGTTGGATCAGATTTCCTATGGCTTAATTATGCAGGAATTGGAAGCCGGCGACTCGGCAATTCGTTCGGCAGCATCGGTGCAATCCTCTTTGGTGATGTTTCCGATTTATACCTTTGGTAGTGAGGAGCAACGTCGTAAATATTTACCGCGGTTGGCATCGGGGGAGTTGGTCGGTTCTTTTGGGCTTACTGAGCCTAATCATGGTTCTGATCCGGGTGGAATGGAAACGAAATTGACGGCAAAAGGAGCTGGTTTTTTATTAAATGGAGCAAAGATGTGGATTACAAATTCGCCTATCTGTGATATTGCCGTCGTTTGGGCGCGAGATGAGGCCGGGAAAGTACGGGGAGTTATTGTTGAGCGCGGAATGGCTGGTTTTGAAACTCCGGAGACCATGCATAAGTGGTCGTTGCGCGCTTCCAAAACAGGTGAATTGGTTTTTCATGATGTTTATATCCCTGCGGAAAATATACTTCCTGCTGTAAATTCAATGCGTGGCCCACTTTCCTGTTTGAATTCGGCCCGCTATGGAATTTCATGGGGCGTGATCGGAGCAGCAATAGACTGTTATGAAACTGCGGTTCAATATGCGTTGGAGCGACATCAGTTTGAAAAGCCAATTGCCGGTTTTCAATTGCAGCAAAAGAAGCTGGCGGAATTTCTGACAGAAATTACCAAGGCGCAGTTGCTGTCGTGGCGTTTAGGAGTACTCAAGAATGAGGGGCGTGCTACCCCTCAGCAAATCTCCATGGCAAAGCGGAACAATGTGAATATGGCGCTGCAGATAGCGCGTGAATCTAGGCAGATTCTTGGCGGAATGGGGATTGTCGGTGACTTCCCAATAATGCGACATATGATGAACCTAGAGTCTGTAGTTACCTATGAAGGGACGCATGATATTCATTTATTGATCACAGGACAAGATATTACGGGGCTGAACGCTTTTTCTTGATCTTTTTCTTCGTACGAACACGCTTTATACAGTAATAAACGATGCTATGATTTATTGAATTTTTAGTCAATAAGAGGTGGCATCGTTTGTGTATATTTTGCTGCATTAGTGTGGATTCGAGGATGCTTCTACATCATGTTAATGCCTATGTAATTTTATTACTTATATAATTTTGTTAGCGCTAATACTTATATAATTATGTGGTGTTAATACTTATTATGTAATAAGGATTCAATAGACCTCATTTGTCCCTGTAGGTATATTCTATCGTTCTCTTTTGGTCATTCCATGTGAGCGCTATGATCAGTCGCCGTTCAAGCCGATAACAGGCTAACTTCTTCATAAGCATTGTATTTAATTCCGATGCTTGAAATCAGTACGGCAAATCAGTACTGCGAAATGGTTTTTTCCTTCTTTATAGCGTGTTTTTCCGAGTTGTTTTCGTGTTGCAGCGTCGCTGCGGAGTTGTTCGGCTGCGGTTCGGATTGGCGTTGACCTTTTTTAGGGGCATTCAGGGGATATGGTCGCGTTCGGAGCGTCATTTGCCCGTGTTGGCAGCGGGGTAAGTGCGGGCTTAGACTCGGACTCAACACGGACTCAACACGGACAGAATACGGTTGCAGGGCAAATCTGCCCCGAGCATGGTACGAAGCAGGTGGAGATGGGAGCCGAAGGTTCCCGCAAGCCCTGCGCAGCAGCCGGAGCCCTGTCCACGAGGCGGAACCCTAGTTTGCCCTAAATGAGCCATGCTTCCCCAGTAAATAAAGAAAAGTTGAGGGCTTCTTATTCCTTAGGTTAGCTTTTGTTTATATTTAACTTAGCAATAAGTTAGGGTTTGTTTAGATATAACCTATACTATACCTAAACAAACCCTAACTAAACCCTAAGCTAAACCTATGTAAACAGATAAGAAAGTACGGTATCCGTCCGTCCCCTGTTATATCCTGCATTGCGGTTTCTTTCCGCTGCGATCTTTCTGGCCTTATCAATATCCGTCCGTCCATCGGCTGCGCCAGTGTACACCATCTTCAATTGGGCATTGAGCCAAGAGGGCTACCAAAGTGGTTCCTGAGTTTAGGCAGAAACAGATCGAACAATACAATGTCCATCCCTCTTTCCCTGTAAAGCCCACACCAAAGTCCGGTTCCCGTCCCCATTCTGTGCCGGAACCGGCGTTCCCAGCCTTCCGATCACCTGTTTTACAAAAAGAATCTCGCACCGTTACAGGCAGTTAAGGTGAAAATGAAATAAATAAGAACAA